>NZ_JBVJNZ010000005.1:262703-486846 GCF_055583445.1 Streptomyces sp. NPDC104761
CTCCCCACCGCGCCCGCTCGCACCCTGCTCCTGTCCGTCCTCTACCTGCGCCTCCCCCCCCCCCCCCCCCCCCCCGCCCGACTGACCCGCACGGTCCTGGCCGCCATGGAGGCGGAGGCCGTACGGCGGCTGGTGGTGGTCAGCGCAGCGCCGGTGGGCCCGGAACCGGACGACGGCCTGCTGGACCGCACCATGCGCGGTGTGGTCGCCACCGTCCTCAAGCCGGTCTACGACGACCTGCGCGCGATGGAGGCCGAACTGTCCCGCAGCGGCACCGACTGGACCTCCGTACGCCCGCCGCGCCTGCAGGACAAGCCGCTGACCGGTACCTACCGCACGGTGGTGGGCGGCTTCCCGCGCAAGGGACGCTTCATCGCACGGGCGGACGTGGCCCACGCGATGCTCGCGATGATCGAGGACGCGGGGACGGTGAAGCAGGGGGTGGGCGTGGCGTACTGAGTCCGGGGAACGCTCAGAGACTGACGCCGACGGTCACCGGTTCGTTGACCAGGGTCACGCCGAACGCCTCCCGGACCCCGGCGACGACCTCCCGCGCCAGCTCCAGCAGGTCCTCGGTCGTGGCCCCGCCCCGGTTGGTCAGCGCCAGCGTGTGCTTCGTGGAGATCCGGGCCGCGCCGCTGCCGTACCCCTTGGTGAACCCGGCCTTGTCGATCAGCCAGGCCGCCGAGGTCTTGGTACGCCCTTCCCCGGCGGGGTAGGCGGGCGGCTCGGCCGCGTCGCCCAGCCGCTCGCGCACGCGCGCGTGGAACGCGGCGAACTGCTCGTCCGTGAGGATCGGGTTGGTGAAGAAGGATCCCGCCGACCAGGTGTCGTGGTCCTCGGGATCCAGCACCATGCCCTTTCCGGCACGCAGCTTGAGCACGGTCTCGCGGGCGTCGGCGAGCGGCACCCGGCCCCCCGGCTCCACCCCGAGCGCCCGCGCGGCCTCCGCGTACCGCACCGGCGCCGACAGCCCGCCCGCGTCCTCCAGCCCGAACCGGACACGCAGGACGACGTACCGCTCAGGGTCGGCCTTGAACCGGCTGTGCCGGTACGAGAACGCGCACTCCTCGTTGGCCAGCGTCACCGTCCCGCCGGTCCGCCGGTCGTACGCGACGACCTCGGTGACGGTCGAGGAGACCTCCTGCCCGTACGCCCCCACGTTCTGGATGGGCGTGGCACCCGCGGATCCCGGGATGCCGGCGAGGCACTCGATGCCCGCGAGGCCCGCTTCGACGGTGCGGGCGACCGCGTCGGTCCACACCTCACCGGCCGCCAGCTCCAGCGTCGTACCGCGCAGTTCGACTCCGGTGGTGGCGATGCGCAGGGCGGTGCCGTCGAAGCCCTTGTCACCGATGACCAGGTTCGATCCGCCGCCGATGACCAGCAGCGGGGTCCCGCTGTCGTCGGCCGCGCGGACGGCGGCGATCACCTCTGCGTCGGTGGTCGCGGTGACCAGCCGGGTGGCGGGGCCGCCGAGCCGGAAGGTGGTGAGGGGGGCGAGGGGGGCGTCGTGGAGTTCCTGCACGCGCCCAAGACTACGAGACGCCGCCGGCGGACCGGCCGCCACGAGCGGCATGCGCGCGTGGGGCCCCGTCCGCACCGGAAACGGGGCCCACGCGCGCGTGCCGTCAGCCGTCATCAGCCGCCGTCAGCCGCCGACGGATTCCAGTGCCGGTGCCGGGTCCCCGTCCGCCACGAGCCGCGCGGCGCGCCGCCGGCCGGGGATGACCAGGGCGGCGATCCCGGCGAGGGCCACCACGGCCGCGCCGGTGACCAGGGCGGGCTGCAGTCCGTCCACGAAGCTCTGGGCGCTCTCGTAGCCGCCCTGGGCGGAGAAGATGGACGACATGACCGCGACGCCGAGTGCGCCGCCGACCTCGCGCAGCGCGTTGTTGGCGCCGGAGGCGATGCCCTGTTCCTGCGGGCGTACGGCGGACATCACCAGGTTGGCGGCCGGGGCGAAGTACAGGGCCATGCCGATGCCGCTGACGATCAGGCCGGGCAGCTGGGCGCCGTAGGAGGCGTCGGCGGTGACGACCGAGGCCAGGTACCCGAGCCCGGCGGCCTGGAGGAAGAGCCCGGCCGCGACGACCGGGCGGCCGCCTATGCGGTCGGACAGGATGCCGGCGACCGGCGCGACGATCATCGGCATGCCGGTCCAGGGCAGCATCCGCAGGCCCGCCTCGGTGGGCGAGTAGCCGAGCACACCCTGCATGTACTGGCTGAGCAGGAAGATCGACCCGAACATCCCGAGGAACATCAGCAGGCTGGCCGCGTTGATCCCGGAGAAGGCGCGGGAGCGGAAGAGCCGCATGGGCAGCATGGGATTCTTGGCGCGGCTGCCGTGGAGGACGAAGCCGGCGAGCAGGGCACCGCCCGCGAACAGGCCGGTGAGCACGAGCGGGCTGGTCCAGCCGTCGGCGGGGCCGCGCACCAGGCCGTAGACGATCCCGAAGAGGCCGCCGCTGGCGAGCAGGGTGCCGGGGACGTCGAGCGGGGCGCCGGTGCCGTGCGACTCGGCGAGGCGGAGGCGGGCGAGCGGCAGCAGGGCGAGGCCGAGCGGTACGTTCAGCCAGAAGATCCAATGCCAGGACACGTGTTCGGTGAGGCTGCCGCCGATGAGCGGCCCGGAGGCGACCGCGAGCCCGTTGACGGCACCCCAGATGCCGTATGCCATCCCGCGCCTGGCCTCGGGCACGGCTGCCGTCAGCAGGGTGAGCGTGAGCGGCATCATGATCGCCGCGCCGACGCCCTGCACCGCGCGGGCGGCGATCAGGGAGTCGATGCCGGGTGCCATGGCCGCCGCGGCGGAGGCGCCGGTGAAGACGGTGAGCCCGGCGAGGAAGAGCCGGCGCCGGCCGAAGCGGTCACCCAGGGCGGCGCCGAACATCAGCAGGACGGCGAAGGTGAGCGTGTAGGCGCTCACGGTCCATTCGAGGTCGTCCAGGGCTCCGCCGAGGTCCTTGCGGATCGAGGGCAGGGCGGTGGTGACGACGAGGTTGTCGAGGGCCGCCATGAACCCGGCGACGCTGGTGATGACGAGGGCCCATCCGGCGCCCCCACGACGTGCGGTTTCTTCTGACATCGCTCCCCCAGAGCGTGCTCTGCGTTCGTTGATTAGTTATCAGTCACTAATTTTTTGCGCCATGAAAAGGCCCGGCTGGGAACGGCGGACCGCCCCTCACTCGTCCCCGCACTACTCCAGCCGCCCCGTGACCCCGGCGTCCGGGTGCATCCCCTGCCAGACCCGGTGCCCGGGCGGAAACCCCATGGCGGCATAGGTGTTGATGAGCATCCCTTTGGCCAGGAAGGTCGTGGTGCGGTCGACGTCCGCTCCCGAGAGCAGGTGGACGGTGTCCCACAGCCGCCCCCAGCCGGCCCGCACGAGCTCGCCGAACTCGTGCTCGCCCTCCGCCTCGGCGGCCGCGACGGCGATGTACGTCTGCATCTGCATCTGGAGCCGCTCCGGCTGCTCCTGGATGAGCTGCACGTAGGCGTCGCCCATGGCGTGCAGGGCCTCTTCGCCCCGCAACCCCTCGGCCGCCTTCTCGAAGAGCTCGCGCATCTCGTCGATGCAGCGCTGCGAGGCGACGGCGAAGATCGCCTTCTTGCCCGGAAAGAGCCGGAAGAGGTACGGCTGCGAGACCCCGACCCGCTTGGCGATCGCCTCGGTGGAGGTGCCGTAGTAGCCCCTCTGCGCGAACTCGGCGATCGCCGCACGGATGACGCTCTCGCGCCGCTCCTCTGCGCTCATCCTGACCATGCAAGAAAGTTAGTACCCAATCACTAACTACGTCAAGGAGTCCGGACAGCCGCTCTCCAGGGCCACGCGCGGGTAAGGGGCGCCGCTCCAGGGAGGACGCCCCTTACCGAGACGGCTGACTCAGCCCAGCCGCACGACCGCCCGCGACATGCCCAGCACCTTCTGCCCCGCGCTCGTCGCCGTCAGGTCGACGCGCACGGTGTTGTCTTCGAGCTTGGCCGCGACCTTGCCGCTGACCTCGATCAGGGCACCCTGATCGTCGTTCGGGACGACGACGGGCTTCGTGAAGCGGACGCCGTAGTCGACGACCGCGCCCGGGTCGCCGGTCCAGTCGGTGACCACCCGGATCGCCTCGGCCATGGTGAACATGCCATGGGCGATGACGTCCGGGAGGCCGACCTCCTTGGCGAACTTCTCGTTCCAGTGGATCGGGTTGAAGTCCCCGGAGGCGCCCGCGTACCGCACCAGCGTGGCGCGGGTCACGGGGAAGGTCTGGGCCGGCAGTTCGGTGCCGACCTCGACGTCCTCGTACGCGATCTTCGACGTCATCGGATGCTCACGCCCCGCCTTCTTCTTCGTCCGCAGCGCGGGCCACCAGCTTGGTCAGGGCGCTCACCACGAGCTCGCCGCTCTCGTCGTGGACGTCACCGCGGATGTCGATGATGTCGTTGCCCGCGAGGGACTTGACCGCCTCGATGGTCGAGGTCACGGTCAGCCGGTCGCCGGCGCGCACCGGACGCCGGTAGGCGAACTTCTGGTCGCCGTGCACCACCCGGCTGTAGTCCAGGCCGAGCTGCGGGTCCTCGACGACCTGGCCGGCCGCACGGAACGTGATCGAGAAAACAAAAGTCGGCGGGGCGATCACATCGGAATGGCCGAGCGCCTTGGCGGCCTCCGGGTCCGTGTACACGGGGTTGGTGTCACCCACCGCCTCGGCGAACTCACGGATCTTCTCCCGCCCCACCTCGTAGGGCTCGGTGGGTGGGTAGGTCCGTCCCACGAAGGACTGGTCGAGCGCCATTGGCCCGGCACCTCCTGATGTCTGCTGTGCTGCCCCACAAACTAGCGGGAAAGGCATCGGCCGAAACGCCGTGAGGCCGCCCCCGAGTCGGGGACGGCCTCACGGACGAGCCTGTTTGTTATCGCGTTTCGCGGTGCGCGGTGTGCGCGTTGCAACGCGGGCAGTGCTTCTTCATCTCAAGACGGTCCGGGTTGTTACGCCGGTTCTTCTTGGTGATGTAGTTCCGCTCCTTGCACTCCACGCAGGCCAGCGTGATCTTCGGGCGGACGTCGGTGGCAGCCACGTGAGTGCTCCTAAGACGAACGGATGGACTGATTCAACGCAAGAAAGAGTAGCCGATCGAAGGACCGACCCCGCAATCGGCTACTGTCAGTAGCGGTGACCGGACTTGAACCGGTGACACAGCGATTATGAGCCGCTTGCTCTACCGACTGAGCTACACCGCTTTGATGAGATCGGCCCCCGCCTCGCGACGGGAACCTCTCACACCAGAGCCCCAATACGGAATCGAACCGTAGACCTTCTCCTTACCATGGAGACGCTCTGCCGACTGAGCTATTGGGGCGAGCGATGAAGACATTACACGCTCGGCCGCCGTTCGCCCAAATCCGTTTCCCGCCGCCCTTCCCGGCCCCCTCCGGGGCCCCTTCGGGCCGCCTCCCGCACGGCTCACAACGGCCTCCCGGGCCCCTTCCGTCAGCCCCCACGCGCGCGTGGGCGACCATTCCCCGCAGGTCCGACGGCTCCGGTACGACTATTGAGCTCCTCCCCGCCGCACGCGGCTCGCCGCCCTAGGCTCGACTCACTCTGCGTGATCTTGAGTCCCATGCCTGGTCCGACCCTGATGGAGCGCGATGCCCGACAGCCAGCCGCAGCCGCCCTCGTCGTCGTCCAACCCGCAGGGTTCCTCGGGCCAGCCCGACCCGGCCGCGCTCCTGCTGTGCGGGGCGCGGCTCACCGACGGCAGGACCGTGGACGTACGGCTGGGCTGCGGGCGCATC
Organism: Streptomyces sp. NPDC104761; assembly: GCF_055583445.1. Lineage (NCBI taxonomy): Bacteria > Bacillati > Actinomycetota > Actinomycetes > Kitasatosporales > Streptomycetaceae > Streptomyces > Streptomyces sp. NPDC104761. Next base: position 268,492 of record NZ_JBVJNZ010000005.1, read on the forward strand.
GAGGCGGTGGGTACGGCCGGCAGCCTGGCCGCGGGCCCGGCCCGCACGGGCGGCACGCGCGTGGACCTGTCCGGCTACCTCCTCCTCCCCGCCCCGGCCGAACCGCACGCCCACGGCGACACCGCGCTCTCCGCCGAACACCACGGCCCGGTCTCCTACGAACCCGAGGACGTCCAGCGCCGCGCCACCGAGGCGGCCCTGCTGCAGCTGGGACACGGTGCGACGGCGGTACGCGCGCACGTGCGCGTGGGCGACGTCCAGGGGCTGGGCGCCCTTGCCGCCGTCCTGCAGGCGCGCCGCTCGCTGCGCGGGCTCGCGGAACTCACGGCGGTAGCGATGCCGCGCGTGCTGACCGGGATCGCCGGCGCCGACGGGCTCGCCATACTGCGGGACGCCGCGAAGATGGGCGCGTCGGTCATGGGCGGCTGCCCCGACCTGGACCCCGATCCCACCGGGTACGCGGAGGCGGTCCTGGAGATCGCCTCCGAACACGGCTGCCCGGTCGACCTGCACACCGATGCCACCGACCCCGCCCGGCTGGCCAGGCTCGCGGCGATGGCAGGCGGCATGCGCCCCGGCGTGGTCCTCGGACCGTGCGCCGGGCTCGCGCGCCTGCCCGCCGAGGTGGCCGCGCGGGTCGCGGACCAGCTCGCCGCGGCCGGCATCACGGTGGTGTGCCTGCCCCAGGGCGGCTGCGGTGCCGTGGACCGCCGCGGCACGCCTCCGGTACGGCTGCTGCGCGCGGCCGGGGTGCGGATCGCCGCCGGCAGCGGCGCCCTGCGCGACCTGTCGAACCCAGTCGGCCGCGGCGACCCCCTGGAGGCGGCCTACCTCCTGGCCTCCCGGCACGGCCTGCGCCCCGAGGACGCCTACGACGCCGTGAGCACCGCCTCCCGCGCCGCCCTCGGCCTGCCCGAGGTCCGCGTCGAGGCCGGCTTCCCCGCCGAACTCCTCGCGGTACGCGGCGAGCACCTGGCCGGCGCGCTCTCGCTCGCCTACAGCCGGATCGTGGTGCACCGGGGGCGCGTGGTGGCACGCACGAGCGCGGTCCGCGAGTACTGCAACTCGGCGGTGGCAGCGGAACTGGGGCTGCCGCGCCAGGGGCGGGGGGAGTTGTCCTGAGGGGCACGCGAACGCGAACGCCCGGACGCGGGCCGGGGGCGCGGGAGCGCGCGGCACGGAGCGCGGGATCCCGACAGCGCGCCCGTACCGGACCGGCGCACGCCAGGAGGAACCACCCGGGCGTGTGGGGCGCATGAAGTCGTGCGGCGGATGCGGGGCTTCGGGCGTACGGTCTGAAACATGCGCATTGTCATCGCTGGTGGTCATGGTCAGATCGCGTTGCGGCTGGAGCGGCTGCTCTCCGCGCGCGGGGACGAGGCCGCGGGAATCATCCGGAGAGCCGAACAGAGCGACGACCTGCGGGCGGCCGGTGCCGAACCGGTGCTGCTGGACCTGGAGTCGGCGTCGGTCGAGGAGGTCGCGGCGATCCTGCAGGGGGCGGACGCGGCGGTGTTCGCGGCGGGCGCGGGCCCGGGCAGCGGCACGGCCCGCAAGGAGACGGTGGACAAGGGCGCGGCGGTGCTGTTCGCGGACGCGGCCGTGCGCGCGGGCGTACGCCGTTTCGTGGTCGTCTCCTCGATGGGCGCGGACCCGGCACACCGAGGCGACGACGTCTTCGACGTGTACCTGCGGGCCAAGGGCGAGGCCGACGCGTACGTGACCGGGCAGAGCGCTCTCGACTGGACGATCCTGCGCCCCGGTTCGCTGACCGACGCGCCGGGCACCGGTCTGGTGCGGCTGGAGGCGCACACGGGCCGGGGTGCGGTCCCCCGTGACGACGTGGCCGCCGTACTGGCGGAGTTGGTGGACACCTCGGCGACGGCGGGCCTGACCCTGGAGCTGATCGGCGGGTCGACGCCGGTCACGGTGGCCGTGAAGTCGGTGGCCGGGAACTGAGGCCTCAGAACAGCGGCAACTGCCCGGGGAACTCCGGCACGACGTAGCCGTCCAACGTGGGTTCCACGGCCCCGGTCCGGGCCTGCTGCCGCGAGCCGGAGCAGGAGACGAGCTCTCCGGCCTCGCGGGCCCCGGGCGGGTCGTGCCGCGCGAAACGGCCCGCCACGACGGCGATTTCACGGCGGCACACCGGGCAGGTTCTGCGTCGGGAGGACATGTGTTCAGTGTGCCCCGAGGCGGGGGACCCGCGGCGGACCGCGGTCCGGCCGCCTCACCGCCGAACCACCGTCATGATCTTCGTCACGCCCGGCGTCCACGCTCCGCGTCCACATGGTCCGGCCCGTGCGAGGACATGCGACCGAGCACATGACGAAGGGCCCGTGACCTGCATGATCGCAGGTCACGGGCCCTTCGTTCCCGTGTGGCGGCGCCAGGATTCGAACCTGGGAAGGCTGAGCCGGCAGATTTACAGTCTGCTCCCTTTGGCCGCTCGGGCACACCGCCGGGGTTTCGCCACCAGGCCGTACCGCTTTTCGGCGGTGCTCCCTGGCAACGACGTAAACAATACCCGATCCGCAGGGGTGCTCCGCCACCCGATTGATCGCCGCCCGCGGGACGCGGGGTGGCTAGGCTGGGCGGATGCGGCCCGGTCCCCACCCCGGGCTCGGCGGCTGCCGTCGCGCGCCGCGACGCATCCCGTCACACCCCCGATACAAGGAGCCACAGGACATGGCCGACTCCAGTTTCGACATCGTCTCGAAGGTCGAGCGGCAGGAGGTCGACAACGCCCTCAACCAGGCCGCCAAGGAGGTCTCGCAGCGTTACGACTTCAAGGGCGTGGACGCCTCGATCGCCTGGTCCGGCGAGAAGATCCTGATGCAGGCGAACTCCGAGGAACGGGTCAAGGCGATCCTCGACGTCTTCCAGTCGAAGCTGATCAAGCGTGGCATCTCGCTGAAGGCGCTGGACGCGGGTGAGCCGCAGCTCTCCGGCAAGGAGTACAAGATCTTCGCGTCGATCGAGGAGGGCATCTCCCAGGAGAACGCGAAGAAGGTCGCGAAGATCATCCGTGACGAGGGCCCCAAGGGCGTGAAGGCCCAGGTGCAGGGCGACGAACTGCGGGTCAGCTCCAAGAGCCGCGACGACCTCCAGGCCGTGATCGCGCTCCTGAAGGGCCAGGACTTCGACTTCGCGCTCCAGTTCGTGAACTACCGGTAGGAAGCGTCTTCGAAGTACGAGGAGGGCGGGGACCGCGCGGTGCCCGCCCTCCTCGTACTTACTCGCTCACTCGTGCGCCGGCACCGGCCGGGCCTGGTCAGTCGCGCGAGTTGCCGAACAGGATGCGGTAGGCGATCAGCAGGACCAGTGAGCCGCCGATCGCCGCCACCCAGGTCGCGCCGTCGTAGAAGTTCTTGGTGACCGGGTGGTCCAGCCAGCGGGCCGATATCCACCCGCCGAGGAACGCACCCACGATGCCGATGAGGGTCGTGCCGATGAAGCCCCCCGGGTCGCGCCCCGGCAGCAGGAGTTTGGCGATGGCGCCGGCCAACAGTCCCAGGATGATCCAGCTGATGATGCCCATGACCTGAACCTGCCCTTCCGCGCTGTGTTCGCACTGTTCCGGCCCTGTGATTTCGGTCGGGGCCGGCCGTGCCGGACTGGTGGTGCCGGACAGGCCGTCCGAGCCGTCCGCATGTGTCCGTCGCGCGTGTGTTCGTGTCTTGTCGATGACGAGGACGCCTGGGCGATACCGCACGGTTGCAGTGATCAGTAAGGTGCGCCGGGTGGCCTCCTCAAGTCCTTCCGGTCTGCGGCGCACGCTGGGCGTGCACGACGCAGTGATCGTCGGCCTCGGCTCGATGGTCGGGGCCGGCGTGTTCTCCGCCCTCGGCCCCGCCGCCCGCGCCGCGGGGTCGGGGCTGCTGCCGGCTCTGGCCGTCGCAGCCCTGGTCGCCTACTGCAACGCCATGTCCTCGGCACGCCTGGCCGCGCGGTACCCGCAGTCGGGCGGTACCTACGTGTACGGGCGGGAGCGGCTCGGCGCCTTCTGGGGGTATCTCGCGGGCTGGTCGTTCGTCGTCGGCAAGACGGCGTCCTGCGCGGCGATGGCGCTCACGGTGGGCGCGTACGTCTGGCCGGGGCAGGCGCACGCGGTGGCGGTGGCCGCCGTGGTGGCGCTGACCGCCGTGAACTACGGCGGCATCCAGAAGTCGGCCTGGCTGACGCGGGTGATCGTGGCCGTGGTGCTGACGGTCCTCGCAACCGTGGCGGTGGTGTGCCTGACGTCCCAGGCGGCGGACGCGGAGCGGCTGGACGTCGGACTGCCGACGGGCGTGGGCGGGGTACTCGAGGCGGCCGGTCTGCTGTTCTTCGCGTTCGCCGGGTACGCGCGGATCGCGACCCTCGGCGAGGAGGTCCGGGACCCGGCGCGCACCATTCCGCGTGCGATCCCGCTGGCTCTGGGGATCACGTTGGTGGTGTACGCGTGCGTGGCGGTGGCCGCGGTCTCGGTGCTGGGCACGGACGGGCTGGGGCGGGCGGCCGCGCCGCTGGCCGACGCGGTGCGGGCGGCCGGGGTACCGGGGCTGGTGCCCGTGGTGCGGGTGGGGGCCGCGGTGGCCGCGCTCGGCTCGCTGCTGGCACTGATCCTGGGGGTGTCGCGGACGACGCTGGCCATGGCCCGCGACGGTCATCTGCCGCCGGCGCTGGCCGCCGTACACCCCCGTTTCCAGGTCCCGCACCGCGCGGAGCTGGCCGTCGGCGCGGTGGTCGCCGCGGTGGCGGCGACCACGGACGTACGGGGTGCCATCGGTTTCTCCTCCTTCGGGGTGCTGGCGTACTACGCGGTGGCCAACGCCTCGGCGTGGACCCTGGATCGGGCGCCGCGGGCGCGAATGGTGCCGGCGGTGGGACTGCTGGGGTGTGTGATCCTCGCTTTCGCGCTGCCGGTGATCTCGGTGGTCGTGGGGGCGGCCGTACTGGCGCTGGGTGCGGCGGCGTACGCCGTACGGGGGTGGGTGGCGGCCCGGTAGACACGGGGGCCGCCCCGACGTCGACCACCGCGACTGCGGGCTGCGGCGTGGGACCGCGGCGGCCGCCTTCGGCGGACTCCGTCCCTCAGAGGGCCCGCTCCGGGACCGTGCGGGTCCGGAAGCCGCCCCAGGGGGTGAGATCCGTGCCCTCGTCGGTCTCCTCGTACCAGCCCGTGCCCTCCAGCCAGATGCGCAGCCAGTCGGCGAGGCTGGGCGCGTCCACGAACCAGGCGCCGTCGGCGCCGTCGGCGTTGGGCTCGTAGAGCAGGACCGTGGCCTGCGGGTCCCTGCAGTCCACGCACGCATACATGCCGCACCCCCAGTGGGATATCGGCAGGACGCCCTCGGGCCAGGGCCGGTCCGGGTTCTTGCGGCCGTACTCGCGGTTGGTGAGGTATTGGGGCACGGCGGCCGGTTCTCCCGAGGGCGCGGAGTCGAGCAGGGGCAGCAGGCCGTACGACGGGCCGAAGCCGCCGTCGCCCACCCGCTCGTAGAGCGCTGCGAGGAGAGGTGGCAGCGGGAAACCGAGGGTCTGACCGGCGCGGTCGAGCGTGACGGCGTCGACCGGCGCGGGGAGCGAAGGCCAGCCCCACGGGCGGGAGTTGCGGGCCTGTGCGGTCACCCGTGTCAGCAACTGCTCGATCTCGGTCATGGCTTCATGATGCAGGCCGCCACTGACATCCGCGCCGGCCTGTGGACAACCTCCGGCCGACGCTCCGGAGCCGCCCGGCCTGTGGACAACTCGTGGGCCGAAGGCGTCGGGTCGGGTCGGACGGGGTGCGGTCAGCGGGTCGCGAACGGCTGGTCCGTGGGGACGATCTCGCGTCCGAGCGGAAACAGGGAGACCGGGATCAGCTTGAAGTTGGCGATGCCGAACGGGATGCCGATGATCGTCAGGCACATCGCGATGCCGGTGACGATGTGGGCGAGGGCCAGCCACCAGCCGGCGAGGATCAGCCACAGTACGTTGCCGACACAGGAGGGGGCACCCGCGTCGCGTCGCTCCACGGTCGTGTACCCGAAGGGCCACAGGGCGTACACGCCGATACGGAAAGCGGCTATGCCAAATGGAATGCCGATGACCGTGATGCACAGGATCACGCCGGCCAGCAGGTAACCGAGGAACAGCCAGAAGCCGCTCAGGACGAGCCAAATGATGTTCAGGATGGTCTTCACCGAGGGCGACCTGCCATCTTCTCTAGCCGGGCGATCCGTTCCGCCATGGGCGGGTGCGTCGAGAACATCTTGGACAGTCCCTGACCCGGGCGGAAGGGGTTCGCGATCATCATGTGACTCGCGGTCTCGATCCGGGGCTCGGGAGGCAGCGGGAGCTGTTTGGTGCCGGCGTCCAACTTGCGCAGGGCGCCGGCGAGGGCGAGCGGGTCGCCGGTGAGCTGGGCGCCGGAGGCGTCCGCCTCGTACTCCCGGGAGCGGCTGATGGCGAGCTGGATGAGGCTGGCGGCCAGCGGACCCAGGATCATGATCAGCAGCAGGCCGAGGAAGCCGGGTCCGTCGTCGTCGTCCGAACGGCCGACCGGGATCAGCCAGGCGAAGTTGACCAGGAACATGATCACCGAGGCCAGGGCGCCGGCGACCGACGAGATGAGGATGTCCCGGTTGTAGACGTGGCTGAGTTCGTGGCCGATGACGCCCCGCAGTTCCCGCTCGTCCAGGATGCGCAGGATGCCTTCCGTGCAGCACACGGCGGCGTTGCGCGGATTACGGCCCGTGGCGAAGGCGTTCGGTGCCTCGGTCGGGGAGATGTACAGGCGGGGCATGGGCTGGCGGGCCTGGGTGGAGAGTTCGCGGACCATCCGGTACAGGGCCGGCGCCTCGAACTCGCTCACGGGGCGGGCGCGCATCGCGCGTAGCGCCAGCTTGTCGCTGTTCCAGTACGCGTACGCGTTCGTGCCGAGGGCGACGAGGACCGCGACGATCAGACCCGTTCGGCCGAAGAAGCTGCCGATGACGATGATGAGTGCCGACAGCCCCCCGAGGAGAACTGCGGTCCTGAGCCCGTTGTGCCGGCGGTGCACGGTACGCCCTCCAAGTCGTGCGGCAGGGGAACCCTTTGCCTGCGGTGCTGCCTTCCGATCTGCGATGCCACCGGTGTCGTGGTGTCACGTCCAGTGGACCCTCCCGCACTGGTCAACGCCAGGCGACGGCCACTAGTTCCCTTGTGTCCGCTGTGCGCGGGGTGAGCCGTCCGGGTGAGGGGCCGCGCCCGGCGGGCGGACGGCCGGCACGCGCGCGTGGCGGCGCGTGCCGGCCGTCAGAACAGGCCGGAGGTGGCGAAGCGCAGTACCAGCTGGGGAGCGCCGGAGAGGACGACGCCGAGGGTGCCGGTGAGGGCGAGCGCGGCCGTGAGAGGGGCGGGGAGGCGGTGCCTGGCGGGCTCGCCCTCAGGGGCCCGGAACAGGAGTGCCGTCCACTGAAGGTAGTAGTAGAGGGCGATCACCACGTTGACGGCCATGACGACGGCGAGCCAGCCGAGACCGGCGTCGACGGCGGCCGAGAAGACGGTGACCTTCGCGAACAGGCCGATGATGCCGGGCGGGAGCCCTGCGAGGCAGAGCAGGAAGAACGCGAGCAGCAGGGCGGTGAGCGGGTTCCTGGCGTACAGGCCGCGGTAGTCGGAGATGCGGTTGAGCCGCTCGGTACGGGCGACGGCCGCGGCCACGGCGAAGGCGCCGAGGTTCACCGCCGCGTACATGAGCGCGTAGGCGATGGTGGAGCCGACGGCCTTCCGGGCGTCCCCGCTGTATCCGGCGGCTGCGATCGGCACCAGCAGATAGCCGGCCTGGCCCACCGACGACCAGGCCAGCAGCCGTACCGCGCTGTACGCGCGCGTGGCCCGCTGGCGCAGGGCGGCCGCGTTGCCGACGGTCATGGTGAGCGCGGCCAGGGCGGCGAGCGCGGGGCCCCAGACGTCGGCGTACGACGGGAAGGCGACGACGGTGACCAGGATCAGCCCGGAGAAGCCGACGGCCTTGCCGACGACCGACAGGTAGGCGGCGACCGGGAGCGGCGCGCCGACGTAGGTGTCGGGCACCCAGAAGTGGAAGGGGACGGCGGCTGTCTTGAACGCGAAACCCACAAGGGTGAGGACGACGCCCGTCTGGGCGAGCGTGTGCAGTTGTCCGTCGACGTGCTGGATGCGGTCCGCGACCTGGGTGAGGTAGAGGGTGCCCGTGGTGGCGTACACGAAGCTGATGCCCATGAGGCTGACGGCGGTCGCGGTCACCGAGGAAAGGAAGAACTTAAGGGCTGCTTCGGAGGACCTCTTGTCGCCGTGCCGGATGCCGACGAGGGCGAAGGCGGGCAGCGAGGCCACTTCCAGGGCGACGACCAGAGTGGCGAGGTCGCGGGAGGCGGGCAGCAGGGCGGCGCCGGCGGCCGAGGAGAGCAGCAGGAACCAGAACTCGCCCTGGGGGTAGCGGCGGTCGCCGTCCTTCAGCGCGGTGACGGACAGCAGGGCGGTGAGCAGGGCGCCGCCGAGGACGAGGAACTGCACGACCAGGGTGAACCGGTCGGCTGTGTAGCTGCAGGCGCGCGTGGCACCGGTGAGGCAGAAGGTGCTGCGGTCGTGGCCGAGGAGCGGGAGCAGCAGGAGGGCGGCCGCGGCGAGTCCGGCGACCGAGATCCAGCCGAGGAGCGGCTTCCTCGCCTCGGGTACGAACAGGTCGGCGACCAGGACGGCCAGGCCGACGGCCGCGGTGAGGGTGGGCGGGGCGATGGCGAGCCAGTCGACGGACTGGACGAGGTTCGCGGCCAGTGGCTGGGCCAGGGCGCTCATCGGGTGCCTCCTGCGAGGAGCTGCTGCACGGCCGGATCGGTCAGACCGAGCAGGGCCTTCGGCCACAGTCCGGCGACGACGGTGAGGGCGACGAGCGGGGTCCAGGCCGCGAACTCGTAGGTGCGGACGTCGGCGAGCTTCGGCACTTCCTGCGATGCGGCGCCCATGCAGACGCGGCGGACCACGGCCAGCATGTAGGCGGCCGTCAGCAGGGTGCCGAAGGCGGCGATCGCCATGAACGTCAGGAAGGCCGGGCGGCTGAGGGCTGCGGCGGGCTTGAACGCGCCGAACAGGGCCAGCATCTCGCCCCAGAACCCGGCGAGTCCCGGCAGCCCGAGCGAGGCGACGGCGGCGAACGCGAGCAGGCCGCCGAGGCGCGGTGCCCTGCCGTACAGCGCGGCCCCCGTCTCCTCGGCGAGGGTGTCCAGGTCGGTCGTGCCGGTGCGGTCCTTCAGGCCGCCGACCAGGAAGAAGAGCAGGCCGGTGATGAGACCGTGGGCGATGTTGGCGAACAGTGCGCCGTTGACGCCGGTCGGGGTCATGGTGGCGATGCCGAGCAGGACGAAGCCCATGTGTCCGACGGAGGAGTAGGCGATCAGACGCTTGAGATCGCCCTGCGCGCCTCGTTTGGCGAGGTTCAGGCAGGCCAGGGACCCGTAGATGATCCCGACGACCGCGAAGGCTGCGAGGTACGGCGCGAAGGTGCGGAAGCCGTCCGGCGCGACCGGCAGCAGGATCCGGACGAACCCGTACGTGCCCATCTTCAGCAGGACACCGGCCAGCAGTACCGAGCCGACGGTGGGCGCGGCGGTGTGGGCGTCCGGCAGCCAGCTGTGCAGGGGCCACATCGGGGTCTTGACCGCGAGCCCGATCCCGATCGCCAGAACGGCGATGACCTGCACGGATGTGGTCAGCGACCGGCCGTTGTCAGTGGCGAGTGCCACCATGTCGAACGTGCCCGCCTTGATTCCGATCAGGAGCAGGCCGAGCAGCATGACGACGGATCCGAGCAGCGTGAAGAGGATGAACTTCCAGGCGGCCCGGGTCCGTCCCTCGCCGCCCCAGCGGGCGATGAGGAAGTACATCGGGATGAGCACCGTCTCGAAGGCGAGGAAGAACAGCAGCAGGTCGAGGACGGCGAAGCTCGCGAGGACGCCGCACTCCAGGACGAGCAGCAGGGCGACGAAGGCCTTCGGGGACGGTCCCGCGGGCGGGTTGAAGTACGCGTAGAGCGCGCAGAGGAAGGTCAGCAGCGCGGTCAGGACCACGAGGGGGAGGGAGATGCCGTCGATGCCGAGGTGGATGCGCACGTCGAGTGCGGGGATCCAGCTGATGTCGGTCGTGGCCTGCATCCTCGACGGATGGCTGTGGTCGAAGCCGAGCGCGAGGACGATCGCGGCGACGAGGATCGCGCCGGTCACGGTCACGCCGTGCCGGAGTACGGCCTGCTGGGGCGACTTTCCCTTCAGCCCGGGCGGGGCGGGCAGCAGGGCGGCGACGGCGCCGAGAAGCGGGCCGACCACGATCAGTGCCAGAAGAACTTGCATCACGGACTCGCTGATATCGATCACGCCTGCTCACGCTCCCGTGGCGACGAGGAGGACGGCGACCACCAGGACGACGGTGCCGGCGAGCAGCGCGCTCACATAGGTCTGGACGTTGCCGGTCTGGGCACGCCGTACGGCGGCGCCGAGCAGGCGGGGCAGTGCGCCCGCCCCACGGACGTAGGTGTCGACGACCTCGCGGTCGAGGAACTGGACGAGGCTCGCGGCGGCCAGCACCGGGCGGACGAACAGCGCGCCGTAGACCGCATCGAGGTGGAAGCCTTCGGCCGCGTGCCGGTGCAGCGGGCCGAGCAGCAGCCGGCCGGGGTCCGCCGGGTCGGGTGCGTAGGCCACGTCGCCGAAGGCGGGCTTGTGGGTGGCGATGGCCTCGGCCTCGACCAGTCCGGCGTCGCCCTCCGGGTGGGCGGCGACGGCGCCCAGCGGGGTGCGGGCGGCCCGTGTTCTGGTGCGCTGCCAGGCGCCGTAGGTGACGAGTCCGCCGACGAGCGCGAGGCCGGTGCCGAGGACCGAGGTGGTCAGGGTCGGAGTCAGGGCGCGGCCGTCGAACCAGCCGGGCAGTGACCGGTAGGCGAACCCGCCGAAGGCGAGGGAGGGCACGGCCAGGACCCACAGCACCACGGTCATGGACAGCGGCTGCCTGCCGTGGTCCGGTGCCTCGGCCCCCTGGCCCCGGAAGGTGAGCAGCCACAGCCGGGTCGCATAGGCGGCGGTGAGCAGGGCGGTGGCAAGGCCCGCGACCAGGACGATCCAGCCGGCGCTGCCGGGGGCGTTCTCGGTGTGGCCTGTGGCGACGTGCTCGGCGGCGCCGAGGACGGACTCCTTCGAGAAGAACCCGCTGAACGGCGGGATCGCGGCGAGCGCGAGCAGGGCCACGGTCATCGTCCAGTAGGCGTCCGGGACGCGGTCGCGCAGGCCGGAGGTGCGGGACATGACGGCCAGCGAGTTGGTACCGGCGGCGTGGATGACCACCCCGGCCGCGAGGAACAGCAGCGCCTTGAAGGCGCCGTGGGACAGGAGGTGGAAGACGGCGGCACCCCGGTCACCGACGGCGAGGGCGCCCGTCATGTAGCCGAGCTGGCCGATCGTCGAGTAGGCGAGGACGCGCTTGATGTCGTCCTGGGCGAGCGCGGCGAGGGCCGAACCGACCATCGTGACGGCTCCCATGACGGCGAGGACGACCATCACGGCCGCGCTGGCCTCGAAGACCGGAAGGAGACGGGCGACGAAGTAGACACCGGCGGCGACCATCGTCGCGGCGTGGATCAGCGCGGAGACGGGGGTGGGACCGGCCATCGCGTCGGGGAGCCAGGTGTGCAGCGGGAACTGCGCGGACTTGCCGGCCACACCGCACAGGAGCAGTAGCCCGACCAGGGTGGGGTGGTGCAGTCCGCCGTTCGCGACGGTGTCGAGGACCGTCGTGACGCGGAACGATCCGGCGTCGGTGGCCAGCGCGAACAGGCCGATCAGGAACGGTACGTCGCCGAGTTTGGTGACCAGGAAGGCCTTCATGGAGGCGGCGCGCGCCTCGGGGGTCTCCCAGTAGTGACCCACCAGGAAGTAGGAGCAGATGCCCATGACTTCCCAGCCGACCAGCAGCACGATCAGGTCGCCGGAGTAGACGACCACCAGCATCGCGGAGGTGAACAGGGAGACGAGGGCGGCGTACGACGGGTAGCGCGGGTCGTCCCGGAGATACCCGGTCGAGTAGATCTGCACGCAGGCGGCGACGAAGGCGACCAGGACGGCGACGAGGGCGGCGAAGCCGTCGACGTGCAGGGCGAGTTCGATCGGGACCGAGCCGGTCGGAGTGAGCTCGGTGTGGGCGTCGACGGACCGGCCGCCGCCCTGGTCGGCGGCGACCGTGCAGGCGAGGGCCAGCGTGGCGAGCGTCGGCAGGACCGCGAGCGGGCGGACGAAACCGGGGGCGGTGCGCCCCAGGAGCAGACCGGCGGCGGCGCCGAGGAACGGCAGGAGGGGGACGAGAGCGGCGAGGGTGGTCGTGGTCACGCGGTGGCCTCAGCCTTCTCGTCGGCCGCCCTGTCCGTGGGCGTGCCGTCCTCGCGGCCCTCGGCGGTGTCGCGGAGCCGGTCGATGTCGGAGGTGCCGCGGTTGCGGTAGACGGCGAGGACGATCGCCAGGCCGATGCCGATCTCGGCGGCCGCGATGGCGATGGTGAACAGGGTCAGGGCCTGGCCGGAGTGCAGCGTCTCCCGGGCGGCCTTGCTCAGCCAGACGTCGAAGGCGACGAGGTTCAGGTTGACGGCGTTGAGCATCAGCTCGACCGACATCAGGACCAGGATCGCGTTGCGGCGGGCGAGGACGCCGTACAGGCCGGTGCAGAAGAGGAGGACGGAGAGAACGGCGGGATAGGCGAGGTGCATCAGCGGGCGCCTTCCTGCTCGTCGTCCCGTTCGCTGTCCTGCTCGATCGGGTGAATCCCGGAATCCGTGACGGAGGGGGAACTCTGCGTGACGGCCCGGCCGTTCACAGGGGGCGGGGCCGACTCCGCCTTCGCCTTCCGGGACAGGACGATCGCGCCGACCAGGGCCGCCAGGAGGAGGACGGAGAGGGCCTCGAAGGGCAGGACCCAGTTCTGGAAAAGGCTCGCCCCGGTGACCTTCGTCGAGCCGGCGGCGGCGCCGTCCAGGTCGATCCAGGTGGTGCGGAAGGCGTCCCCGACCACCCAGACCAGAGCGGCCGCGGCGGCCACGGCGACGGCCAGCGCGATCCAGCGGTTTCCGGAGTCGGCGTCCGGGGAGCGACCGATCGGGGCCTTGGTGAGCATCAGACCGAACAGAAGGAGGACGACGACGGAACCCACATAGATGAGGACCTGCACCCAGGCGATGAACTCGGCGGTGAGCAGCAAGTATTCGACGGCGAGCCCGCCGAGGGCGACCACCAGCCACAGGGCGGCGTGCACCAGCTGGCGGGTGGTGACGGTGACGAGGGCGGCGCCGAGGGTGACCAGGCCGACGAGCACGAAGGCGATCTCCACGCCGGTCGGGGACAGGAAGCCGTGGGGCGCCTGGGCGAGCGGGCTCACGCCTCCCCCTCCCCCGGCTCGACCCGGTCGGTGGCCGACTCGGCCTCGGCGGCCCGGGCCGCCGCGAGCTTCTCGGCGGACTTGCGGGCGGCGGCGATCTCCTTCGGTTCCTCCGCGCCGGGGTCGAGGGCGGGTGGGGCCGGGACCGTCCACATCCACTCGCGGAGCTTGTCGCGCTCGTGGGTGAGTTCGCGGATGTCGGTCTCGGCGTACTCGAACTCCGGGGACCAGAACAGGGCGTCGAAAGGACAGACCTCGATGCAGATACCGCAGTACATGCACAGGGAGAAGTCGATGGCGAAGCGGTCCAGGACGTTGCGGCTGCGGTCACGGCCACCCGGGGCCGCCGCCGGGACGGTCTCCTTGTGGGAGTCGATGTAGATGCACCAGTCGGGGCACTCACGGGCGCAGAGCATGCAGACCGTGCAGTTCTCCTCGAACAGCCCGATCACACCCCGGGTGCGGGGCGGAAGGTCGGGAAGGGCGTCCGGGTACTGCTCGGTGACCGACTTCCGGGTCATCGTGCGCAGGGTGACGGCCAGGCCCTTGGCCAGGCCCGAGCCGGGGATGGGGGCCACTAGGAGATCACCACCTTGACGATGCCGGTGAGGGCGATCTGGGCGAGAGAAAGGGGGACGAGGAGGGTCCAGGAGAACTTCTGCAACTGGTCCTCGCGCAGCCGGGGGTAGGTCACGCGGAGCCAGATCACGACGAAGGCCAGGAGCGCCGTCTTCAGGAGGGTCCACAGCCAGCCGAGGCCGTCCGCACCCCACGGGCCGTGCCAGCCGCCCAGGAAGAGGACGGTGGTCAGGCCGCACAGGACGACGATCCCGGCGTACTCGGCGAGCAGGAACAGGGCGAAGCGCAGCCCGGTGTACTCGGTGTACGCACCGAAGATGATCTCCGAGTCGGCGACGGGCATGTCGAACGGGGGCCGCTGGAGTTCCGCGAGGCCGGCGACGAAGAAGACAAGACCGCCGGTGATCTGCCAGGGCAGCCACCACCAGTGGAAGGAGCCGACGATGCCCGGCAGGGAGACGGTACCCGCCGCCATCGCCACGGAGGCGGCGGCGAGCAGCATCGGGAGTTCGTAGGCGAGGAGCTGGGCGGCGGTACGCAGGCCGCCGAGGAGGGAGAACTTGTTGGCACTGGCCCAGCCGGCCATGAGCGAGCCGAGGACGCCGACGCCCATCACGGCCAGCACGAAGAACACACCCGCGTCCAGGACCTGGCCGACCGCGCCCTCGCCGGGGCCGATGGGGATGGCGAGCAGCACGAGCAGATACGGGAGGAGGGCCACCGCGGGGGCCAGCTGGAAGACACGGCGGTCCGCGCCCGCCGGGACCACGTCCTCCTTCTGCGCGAACTTCACGCCGTCGGCGATCAGCTGGGCCCAGCCGTGGAAACCTCCGGCGTACATCGGGCCGAGGCGGCCCTGCATATGGGCCATCACCTTGTGCTCGGTCTGACCGACGATCAGGGGGAAGGTGAGGAAGACGACGAACACGACGAGGAGTCGCAGGGCGACGTCCAGAGCGTCGTTCACTGCGGGCCTCCTGGGGGGTCGTCGGGGTGGGCGGGGTGTTCGGCGGCGGTGTCGTCGGGGGTCGGGGCTTCGGGGGTGCGCTCAGCGGCGGGGGGCTCTGCGGGGTTCGGCTCGGGCTCTTCAGGCGCTTCGGGCTCCTCGGGCTCCTCTGGTGCGGCGGGGCTCGGCTCTGCCGATCCCGAGCCCGACTCAGGCCCCGAGGCCGCCTGCTCCGGTCCGGTCGGTTCCGGTGCCGTTGGCTCCGCCGTGGGCGGTGTGGGCGCCTCAGGCTCCGCACCCGGCTCCTCGGCCTTGGTTCCGGCAGCGTCGGCTGCCTCCGCCGGGTCGGCCGATGTCCCGCCAGGCGGCCCCCCGGCCGCCGGTTCGTCGAAGGCCGGACGGGCGTGGTGCCAGGGCGCGTCCGAGCTACGGGGGGTTGCGGCGGGGCGGCCCGGGGTGGCCGGTGCCGTCGGCGGGCCCGTCTCAGCCTCCGTCTCCTGCACACGCTGGGAAGCGGAGCCGCCCGAGGCGGTACGCGTCCGGCGAGGCCCCCGGGGAGCAGCCGACGGCGCCGTCGCCGCAGCGGCCCCTGCCGTACCGGTGCCTTCCGAACCGGTGCCTTCCGAACCGGTGCCTTCCGAACCGGTGCCTTCCGAACCGGTGCCTTCCGTACCAGTGCCTTTCGTACCGGTGCCTTCCGCGACGGCGTTCTCAGTGGGCGACGCTGCCTCCGCACCGGACGCTGTCCGCTGTGAAGCGGACCCCCCGCTCGCACTGCGTGCCCGGCGCGGAGTGGCCGTCGGCCCTGCCGCACCGGACGCCTCGGTCGACTCGACCCCTCCGGTCGACTCCACCGGCCCGGTCACCCCGGCGGCCTGGCTCGCCGAGCCCTCCGCGGCCGTGCGTGAGCGGCGCACCGGGCGGTCGTCGGTTCCGCGGGCCGGGCGGGGCGGGCGGTCGCCGGCCGTGCGGCCTGCTGCGGGGCGGGCCTGGCGGGCGGGGGCGGCCGGGAGTTGGCCCTTGAGGGGACCCCACTCGTTCGGGTCGGGGACGCCCGGGGGAAGCATCTGGCGGCGCTTGGGGCCGCCGTGGTCGGACTCGCCCGGCTCCTTGGCGCCGGGCCAGGCCTTGGCGACGCGGGCGGCGAGCACGAAGTCCTTGCGGAGGGGGTGGCCTTCGAAGGTTTCCGGGAGGAGGAGGTGGTCCAGGCCGGGATGGCCGGTGAAGCGGACGCCGAACATCTCGTGGGTCTCGCGTTCGTGCCAGCGGGCGCCCGCATAGACGCCGACGGCGGACGGGAGTTCGGGGGCGGTGTGCGGGACGGTCGTGCGCAGGAGCAGGCGGCGGACCGGGGCGAGGGCGACGACGTGGGCCGAGACGCGGAAGCCGGTGCCGGGTTCGTCGACGGCGCTCAGCCAGTCGAAGTAGGTGCAGGAGAGAGTCGTACGGGCGATCTCCAGGGCGGCGAGCCAGGAGGAGGGAGGGACGTCGACCGTGAGGACGTCGTAGGACTCGTCGGCCGTGGCGTCCGTGCCGAAGAGTTCCTCGACAGGGGCCGGAAGCCAGCCGGCCGGGGCTGTCATCGCCCGTCCCCTTCGCGCTCGGCGTCCGTGCGGGCCGGGGGCCGGACCAGGTCGCTCTGGAGGGCCGCGGCGGACGGGCGGGGGGTGCCGTAGCGCTCGCCCAGGGATTCCGTCGCGATCTTCTCCTGGAGTTTGAGGATGCCCTGGAGGAGCGCCTCGGGGCGCGGCGGGCAGCCGGGGACGTAGACGTCGACGGGGATGATCTGGTCGACGCCCTTGGTGACGGAGTAGGAGTCCCAGTAGGGGCCGCCGCAGTTCGAGCAGGCGCCGAAGGAGATGACGTACTTCGGTTCGGGCATCTGCTCGTACAGGCGTTTGACCGCCGGGGCCATCTTGTCCGTGACCGTGCCCGAGACCACCATGAGGTCGGCCTGACGGGGTCCCGGCGCGAAGGGGATCACGCCGAGGCGGATGAAGTCGTGGCGGGCCATCGACGCGGCGATGAACTCGATCGCACAGCAGGCCAGGCCGAAGTTGAAGACCCAGAGCGAGTAGCGGCGGCCCCAGTTGAGGACGACCTTCATCGGTTCGGGGGCGAGGCGGGCGAGCGTGCCCAGCCTCTTCGGCTCCGGCAGCGGCACGGGCTCCGGCATCACGTCCATGTCAGGACGCCCTTCTTGTATGCGTACAGCAGGCCGACGGCGAGGAAGCCGAGGAAGACGAACATCTCCACGAGCGTGGTCGCGCCGTAGCCGGGGGCGGCGAAGACCGTCGCCCAGGGGAACAGGAAGATCGAGTCGACGGCGAAGATGACGTAGAGGAAGGCGTAGACGTAGTAGCGGACCTGGGTGTGGGCCCAGCCCTCGCCGACCGGGTCGACGCCGCACTCGTAGGTGAGGAGTTTCTCGGGCGTGGGGACCACCGGGCGCAGCAGCCGGCCGGCGCCGAAGGCGACGGCGACGAAGACCACGCCGACCAGCGTCAGCAGTCCCACGACCGAGTAGGACGCGAAGTAGTCCGCGGCGAGGACCGCGGTCGGTCCACCGCCCACCGTCTCCCGCATCGCCCGTCCCTCGCTCCCTCGACTGACCACGGGCCCGACCGGCCCGGTGCCGTGACCTCAGTCAACTCTTGATTCGACGATCTGTACGCACGGGAGTCTAGGCCCTGATAAAGACACGGTAAGCAGGCCGTCACACGGTGGGACAGGGGGACACGGGACCGGGGCCGCCTGGTGGGGTTTTCCCCAGGGTGACCCGGGCGGGGAACTCCATGGCGTCGCGCCCCGGCACACGGCACGCTGGCGCATATGACCGCATCAGCATCCCGATCCCCCGGTTACGCCGACACCGGCGAGGACCGCGAGCGACTGCCGCCCGTGCGCTTCGCCTTCGAAGGCCACACCTGGAAGGAGATCGCACACCTCCTGCTGAACCTCCCGATGTCGCTGTTCGGCTTCGTCTATGTCGTCACGACGGTGTGGGTGAGCGGTGTACTGACGCTGACGGTGATCGGCATCCCCCTGCTCGCCGCAACCCTGCTGGGCGCTCGGCAGCTGGGGAAGCTGGAGCGGGCACGCGCGCGTGCGCTGCTCGGGGTGCGGGTGGAGGAGCCGACCCCGTTGCCGTGGACCAGGCGAGGGGCGGGCTCCGGGCGGCTGTGGATGACGCTGAAGGACCCGGTGGGCTGGCGGACGCTGCTGTACGACTTCATCCGGCTGCCCTGGGGGGTTCTCACCTTCTGCGTCACGCTGGTCTCGCTGTTCGTGCTGTGGCCGGTGCTGCCGTTCGTCGCGCGCGGGCTGTCGAACGTGGACCGGGCGATGGTGCGCGGCCTGCTGTCACCCTCCGACGAGCTGGAGCGCCGTATCGCCGAACTGGAGTCGGACCGGGGCGTGGTCGTCGACACGGCCGCCGCCGACCTGCGGCGCATCGAGCGGGATCTGCACGACGGGGCGCAGGCGCGGCTCGTCAATCTGGCGATGGGGCTCGGTCTGGCGAAGGAGAAGCTGCTGGAGGACCCCGACGCCGCCGCCACGATGGTCGAGGAGGCGCACGGCGAGGTCAAACTGGCGCTGCAGGAGCTCAGGGACCTCGCCCGCGGCATCCATCCGGCGGTGCTGACCGACCGGGGGCTGGACGCGGCGCTGTCGTCGGTCGCCTCGCGCTGCACGGTGCCGGTCCAGGTGACCGCCGACCTGCCGGCCAGACCGGCGCCCGCGATCGAGGGCATCGCCTACTTCACCGTCTCCGAACTGCTGCAGAACATCAGCAAGCACAGCGGGGCGCGTACCGCCTCGGTGGACGTGTGGCGGGCCGACGACCGGCTGCTGATCCAGGTGCGGGACGACGGGCGCGGCGGGGCGAGCCTGGACGGCGGTTCCGGGATGCGCGGGCTCGCGGACCGGCTGGGCGCGGTCGACGGCCTGTTCGTCGTCGACTCACCGGCCGGCGGCCCCACGACGGTCACCGCCGAGCTGCCCTGGCGCGACCGGCCGTAGCGGCAGTGCCGGAGGGTGGGGAAAACCCCCCTTCCGAGACGCCGACGGACTCCATGGTTCCGCGACCTGCGGCAGAGCAGGGTGGAGATACGGCCGGACAGGGCCGACGAGGCTGGGAGAGGACGGGACGGCGCCGATGGCCACGGAGTACGGACACGAGTACCGGCACGAGTACGGGCACGGGCAGGACCACGGGCATGGCTACGGATACGGATACGGATACGAGCCGTACGGCGGGCGCCGGCATCGGGTGCCGGCGGTGCTGCGGGCGCCGTTCGAGGCGCGCAGCCGGCGCGAGTTCGGCTATGTCCTGCTGGGCCTGCCGGTCGGCGTCACGCTGTTCGTGTGGACCGTGACCATGCTCTCCCTCGGTGTCGGTCTGCTGGTGACCTTCATCGGGATCCCGCTGCTGGCGGTCGCCCTCGCCGGGTGCCGTGGCTTCGGGGCACTGGAACGGGCACGCGCGCGTGGGCTGCTGAAGCTGGAGGTGGCCGACCCGGAGCCGCTGCGTATGCGCAAGCCCGGGTTGTTCGCCTGGATCGGCGCGGTGCTGAAGAGCGGCACGTCCTGGCGTCATCTGCTGTACGCGGTCCTGCAGTTCCCCTGGTCGATGTTCTCCTTCGTCGTCGCCCTCACCTTCTGGGCGTACGGCTGGGCCCTGCTGACGTATCCGCTGTGGTTCTGGGTGTTCCCGATGTGGGCCGGGCAGGGCGGGATCCAGCTGTACGGCGACGCGCATCACAGCGTCTACCTCGACAACCCGTTCGAGATCACCGTGACCGCGTTGGTGGGACTGCTGTTCACGCTGGCCACGCCGTGGATCGTCCGGGCACTGACGCTGGTCGACCGGGTGATGGTGAGCGGGCTGCTGGGGCCGTCGAAGCTGGCGTCGCGGGTGGTGGAGCTGGAGTCGGACCGCGGGGTCGTCGTGGACACGGCCGCCGCCGACCTGCGGCGCATCGAGCGTGACCTGCACGACGGGGCGCAGGCGCGGCTGGTGGCGCTGGCCATGGATCTGGGGCTGGCGAAGGAGAAGCTGCGGGAGGATCCGCAGGTCGCGGCGCGGATGGTGGACGAGGCACACGGTGAGGTGAAGACCGCGCTGCAGGAGTTGCGGGACCTGGCCCGCGGGATCCATCCGGCCGTGCTGACCGACCGCGGGCTGGACGCGGCGCTGTCCTCGGTGGCGTCGCGGTGCACGGTGCCGGTGCGGGTGGAGGTCGACCTGGCGGAGCGGCCGGCGGCGGCGATCGAGGGGATCGCGTACTTCACGGTGTCCGAACTGCTGCAGAACATCAGCAAGCACGCGCGGGCGAGTGAGGCGGCGGTCGATGTGTGGCGGAGCGCAGACCGGCTGATGCTGCAGGTCGTGGACGACGGGGTGGGGGGTGCGGACACGGCGCGGGGGTCGGGCCTGGCGGGGTTGGCCGAGCGGCTGGACGCGGTCGACGGGATCCTGGTGGTGGACTCGCCGGTGGGCGGGCCCACGCGGGTGACGGCGGAGCTGCCCTGGCGGGGCTGAGGGCGGGTTCTTCGCCCCCGCCGCCCCTACCCGTCCCGTCCTCCAGGGGGTGGGCCCCCTTCGACCGCCCGTTTCGGGGGCTGCCGCCCCCGGACCCCCGCATCGGCCTCCGGCCTCGTCCTCAAACGCCGGACGGGCTGAGATGGGGGGCCGGGGTCTTCGTCCTCAAACGCCGGACGGGCTGAGATGGGGGGCCGGGGTCTTCGTCCTCGAACGCCGGACGGGCTGAGATGGGGGCCGGGGTCTTCGTCCTCGAACGCCGAACGGGCTGAAATGTGGTGCCGCCCGGTCCCCGTCCTCGAACGCCGATCCCGGCGGAGGGGGGCGGCTCCGGTCGTCGTCGTCAGGCGCCGGAGGGACGGGGGCCGGGCGGCCTGATTTGGTTCGCCTCCTCTCGTTACCCGCACGCACTCCGATCCGAATGCTGGAATGCTGGACTTTCGGACAGGGCAGGCATGTACGCCGGACGGGGTGTGGGGGGGCCGGGAGATCGTGGAGGACAGGGTGCGGGTGGTCATCGCCGAGGATTCCGTGCTGCTCAGAGAGGGGCTGACCCGGCTGCTGACCGACCGGGGGCATGACGTCGTCGCAGGCGTCGGGGACGCGGAGGCACTGGTCAAGACCATCGCCGATCTGGATGCCCAGGACGCGCTGCCGGACGTGGTCGTCGCGGACGTGCGGATGCCGCCGACACACACCGACGAGGGCGTGCGGGCCGCCGTACGGCTGCGGAAGGCGCATCCGGGGCTCGGGGTGCTGGTGCTGTCGCAGTACGTGGAGGAGCGCTACGCCACCGAACTGCTGGCCGGTTCCAGCCGTGGCGTGGGGTATCTGCTGAAGGACCGGGTCGCCGAGGTGCGGGAGTTCGTGGACGCGGTGGTGCGGGTCGCCGAAGGGGGTACCGCACTCGACCCGGAGGTCGTCGCCCAGTTGCTCGGGCGGAGCCGGAAGCAGGACGTCCTTGCGGGCCTCACCCCGCGGGAGCGGGAGGTGCTGGGGCTGATGGCCGAGGGACGGACGAACTCGGCGATCGCCCGGCAGCTGGTCGTGAGCGACGGTGCCGTCGAGAAGCACGTCAGCAACATCTTCCTCAAGCTGGGGCTCTCCCAGAGCGACGGTGACCACCGGCGTGTTCTGGCCGTTCTGACGTATCTGAACTCCTGACGGGGCCGACGGCACCGTGTCGGCACCGGAAGGCGGCCAGGGGGAGGGAAAATCGTGACAAGTCAGGGCGACAGGTCGTCTCAGAACTCCGTCCAGCATGCGAGCAGGCACGGGAAGGCGACCCTAACCGACGTAGGGTTGATTGCGGGATGGACCGTGGGACGGCCACCCCCGGACAGCCGCCTCGAAGGAGGTCCAGTTCAGTGACCAGCCAGGTCAGCAGGACAACGGAACAGGCCGACGGAACCGTCGTGGGAGAGCAGCGCAAGCCGGGCGGCGTGAAGGCCGTCCGGCGCCTCGATCGGGTGATCATCCGGTTCGCGGGGGACTCGGGTGACGGTATGCAGCTCACCGGTGACCGGTTCACGTCGGAGACCGCGTCCTTCGGCAACGATCTGTCGACCCTGCCGAACTTCCCCGCCGAGATCCGGGCCCCCGCAGGCACTCTGCCGGGGGTTTCCTCGTTCCAGCTGCACTTCGCCGACCACGACATCCTCACCCCGGGTGACGCGCCGAACGTACTGGTCGCGATGAACCCGGCCGCCCTGAAGGCGAACATCGGGGACCTGCCGCGCGGCGCGGAGATCATCGTCAACACGGACGAGTTCACCAAACGGGCGATGCAGAAGGTCGGCTACGACACCTCGCCCCTGGAGGACGGTTCGCTCGACGGCTACAACCTCCATCCGGTGCCGCTGACCACGCTGACCGTGGAGGCTCTGAAGGAATTCGACCTCAGCCGCAAGGAGGCCGAGCGCAGCAAGAACATGTTCGCGCTCGGCCTCCTGTCATGGATGTACCACCGGCCTACCGAGGGCACGGAGAGATTCCTCCAGCAGAAGTTCGCCCGCAAGCCCGAGGTCATGAAGGCCAACCTGGTCGCCTTCCGCGCGGGCTGGAACTTCGGCGAGACGACGGAGGACTTCGCCGTCTCCTACGAGATCGCCCCGGCGACGACCGCCTTCCCGGTCGGCACCTACCGGAACATCTCCGGGAACCTGGCCCTCGCCTACGGCCTGGTCACCGCGTCCCGGCAGGCGGATCTGCCGCTGTTCCTCGGGTCGTACCCGATCACCCCGGCCTCCGACATCCTGCACGAGCTGTCCAAGCACAAGAACTTCGGTGTGCGGACCTTCCAGGCCGAGGACGAGATCGCCGGCATCGGCGCGGCCCTGGGAGCGGCGTTCGGCGGCTCGCTGGCCGTGACGACGACCTCCGGCCCCGGTGTCGCCCTGAAGGCGGAGACGGTCGGGCTCGCGGTCTCGCTGGAGCTGCCCCTGCTGGTCGTCGACATCCAGCGGGGCGGGCCGTCCACCGGGCTGCCGACCAAGACCGAGCAGGCGGACCTGCTGCAGGCGATGTACGGCCGCAACGGCGAGGCGCCGGTCCCGGTGATCGCCCCGCGGACGCCGGCCGACTGCTTCGACGCGGCGCTGGAGGCGGCCCGGATCGCGCTGACCTACCGGACACCCGTGATGCTGCTCTCCGACGGCTACCTGGCCAACGGCAGCGAGCCGTGGCGGATCCCGGAGCTGGAGGAGCTGCCCGACCTGCGGGTGCAGTTCGCGAGCGGCCCCAACCACACCCTGGAGGACGGCACCGAGGTCTTCTGGCCGTACAAACGCGACCCGCAGACCCTGGCCCGCCCGTGGGCGGTTCCCGGCACGCCCGGCCTGGAGCACCGCATCGGCGGCATCGAGAAGCAGGACGGCACGGGCAACATCTCCTACGACCCCGCCAACCATGACTTCATGGTCCGCACCCGGCAGGCCAAGATCGACGGCATCGACGTCCCCGACATCGAGGTGGACGACCCGGACGGCGCCAGGACCCTGGTACTGGGCTGGGGGTCGACGTACGGGCCGATCACGGCGGCGGTACGGCGGCTGCGCGCGGCCGGCGAGCCGATCGCTCAGGCGCACCTGCGGCACCTCAACCCGTTCCCGCGCAATCTCGGCACCGTGCTGAAGAGTTACGACAAGGTGGTGATCCCGGAGATGAACCTGGGTCAGCTCGCCACCCTCATCCGGGCGAAGTACCTGGTGGACGCACATTCGTACAACCAGGTCAACGGCATGCCGTTCAAGGCCGAGCAGCTCGCCACGGCGCTCAAGGAGGCCATCCATGACTGACGCCATGACCGACGCCACGACCGCCGCCGGAACCGACGCACGGGCCGGGTCCACGACTCATGCCCAGGCCGCCGACGGACTGCTGCAGCTCGTCCCCAAGGCCGAGGCCAAGCAGTCCATGAAGGACTTCAAGTCCGACCAGGAGGTGCGCTGGTGCCCGGGCTGCGGTGACTACGCGATCCTCGCCGCCGTCCAGGGGTTCATGCCGGAGCTGGGGCTGGCGAAGGAGAACATCGTCTTCGTCTCGGGCATCGGCTGCTCGTCGCGCTTCCCGTACTACATGAACACCTACGGCATGCACTCCATCCACGGCCGCGCCCCCGCGATCGCGACCGGGCTGGCGACCAGCAGGCGTGACCTGTCGGTGTGGGTGGTGACCGGTGACGGTGACGCGCTGTCCATCGGCGGCAACCACCTCATCCACGCCCTGCGCCGCAACGTCAACCTGAAGATCCTCCTCTTCAACAACCGCATCTACGGGTTGACGAAGGGGCAGTACTCACCGACTTCCGAGGTCGGCAAAATCACGAAGTCGACACCGATGGGCTCGCTGGACGCCCCGTTCAACCCGGTGTCGCTGGCGCTCGGCGCAGAGGCTTCCTTCGTCGCCCGCACGATCGACTCCGACCGCAAGCACCTCACCGAGGTGCTGCGCGCGGCGGCCGCCCACCCGGGCACGGCCCTGATCGAGATCTACCAGAACTGCAACATCTTCAACGACGGCGCCTTCGACGCCCTCAAGGACAAGCAGTCGGCCGAAGAAGCGCTGATCCGCCTGGAGCACGGGAAGCCCATCCGCTTCGGCGCGGACGGCGCGCGCGGTGTCGTACGCGACCGGCTCACCGGCGACCTGAAGGTGGTCGACGTGACAGCGGACAACGAGTCCGAGGTCCTCGTCCACGACGCCCGCTCCCCCTCCCCCACCACGGCCTTCGCGCTGTCCCGACTGGCCGACCCCGACACCCTGCACCACACGCCCGTCGGCGTCTTCCGCTCGGTGGAACGGCCCGTCTACGACGTCCAGATGTCCGGGCAGCTGGACACCGCGGTCGAACAGCACGGCAAGGGCGACCTCGCGGCGCTGCTGGCCGGCGGGGACACCTGGACGGTCGTGGGCTGACGCGGTCCCGAGGAAACCTCGAGCGGGGCCCGGACGGTGCGTCCGGGCCCCGTTCGCTTCCCGGGGGACGGGAGCTCAGTTTCGCGCTCCGGGGCTCAACGGGCCCTCAGGTGCGCTTTGCTTCGTCGTAGGCCTCCCTGGCCCGCTCCACGTCCGCCATCCGCCGCTCGGTCCACAGCGCCAGGTCCCGCACCTGCTGAGCGGCCTCGCGGCCGAGATCGGTGAGGGAGTAGTCGACCCGGGGCGGGATGACGGGCTTGGCGTCGCGGTGGACGAGGCCGTCGCGTTCCAGGGTCTGCAGGGTCTGGGTGAGCATCTTCTCGCTGACCCGGCCGATCGCGCGGCGCAGCTCGCTGAAGCGATGGGGGCGGTCGAGGAGCTCGATCAGGACCAGGACGCCCCAGCGGCTGGTGACGTGCTCCAGGACCAGGCGGTAGGGGCACATCTCCACGCCGACGACGTACTTCGCGGTCTTCGCGGCCGTTGCGGTCTTGGGCACATCGGCTTCGGCGGCACTTACGGTCATGCCAGTACCTTACTTCAAAGTGGGTACTTTCCTTTGGTTAGCGCCACCCCTAGGGTTAGTGACAACGGAACCCCACAAGGAGATCGCACACCATGAGCATCGTTGTCACCGGAGCCACCGGACACCTCGGCCGTCACGTCGTGTCGCAACTGCTGGAGAAGGTGCCGGCCGAGCAGATCACCGCCGTCGTGCGCGACGAGGCCAAGGCCGCCGACTTCGCCGCCGCGGGCGTGACGATCGCCGTCGCGGACTACAACGCCCCCGAGACCTTCGACGGCCTCTTCGCCGCCGGCGACAAGGTGCTGCTGATCTCCGGCAACGAGTTCGACAAGGGCCGTCCCGGCCAGCACAAGGTCGTCATCGACGCCGCGAAGGCGGCCGGCGTGGCCCTGCTGGCGTACACCAGCGCCCCGGGCAGCCTGCACGCCTCGCTGGTGGACGACCACCGCGCCACCGAGGAGGTGCTGCTCGCCTCCGGCCTGCCGTACACCCTGCTGCGCAACGGCTGGTACCACGAGAACTACACCGAGAACCTCGCCCCGGTCCTGGAGCACAACGCCGTCGTCGCGGCCGCAGGTGAGGGCCGGGTCTCCTCGGCCTCCCGCGCCGACTACGCGGCCGCCGCGGTCGCCGTGCTGACCGGCGAGGGCCACGAGAACCGGACGTACGAGCTCGGCGGCGACACCGCCTGGGACTTCGCCGAGTACGCGGCCGAGGTCGCCCGGCAGACCGGCAGGGAGATCGCCTACAACTCCGTGCCCGGCGAGGTGCTCCAGGGCATCCTGACCGGCGCCGGCGTGCCGGAGACGTTCGCCGCGATCCTGGTCGACGTCGACGCGTCCATCGCCAAGGGCGAGCTGGTCGTCGACTCCGGCGACCTCTCCCGCCTGACCGGACGCCCGACCTCCCCGATCTCCGAGGCGATCGCCGCCGCGCTCAAGTAATCCCGGCAGAAACGACCCACCCCGGTCTGTCATGACCGTATGTCGATACGGCCATGACAGACCGGGGTGCTCGGCGCTACCTTCGTCCCGGCGGGCTGAAGCTGGGTGTGAGGAGGGCCGGTGGCCGACATATCGAAGGGTGAGCGGCGGACAGGACTGGTGAACGGCTTCGCGGCCTACGGGATGTGGGGGCTGGTCCCCCTGTTCTGGCCGCTGCTGAAGCCCGCCGGGTCGGTGGAGATCCTGGCCCACCGGATGGTGTGGTCCCTCCTCTTCGTCGCCGTCGCACTCGTCTTCGTACGGCGCTGGGCCTGGGCGGGCGAGCTACTGCGCCAGCCGCGCAGGCTGGCCCTGGTGACGGTCGCCGCCGCCGTGATCACCGTCAACTGGGGCGTCTACATCTGGGCCGTGAACGCCGGGCACGTGGTCGAGGCCTCCCTCGGCTACTTCATCAACCCCCTGGTGACCATCGCCATGGGCGTGCTGCTGCTGAAGGAACGGCTGCGGCCCGCGCAGTGGGCGGCGGTGGGCGTCGGCTTCGCCGCCGTCGTCGTCCTGGCCGTCGGCTACGGGCAGCCGCCGTGGATCTCCCTCGTCCTAGCCTTCTCCTTCGCCACCTACGGACTCGTCAAGAAGAAGGTCAACCTCGGCGGCATCGAGTCACTCGCGGCGGAGACCGCGATCCAGTTCCTGCCTGCACTCGGCTATCTGCTGTGGCTGGCCGGCCACGGCGAGTCCAGCTTCGTCAACGACGGCGCGGGACATGCCGCCCTGCTCGCCTCCACCGGCATCGTCACCGCCGTCCCGCTGGTCTGCTTCGGCGCCGCCGCGATCCGCGTGCCGCTCTCCACGCTCGGCCTGCTGCAGTACCTGGCGCCGGTCTTCCAGTTCCTGCTCGGCATCCTCTACTTCCACGAGGCGATGCCGGCCGCGCGCTGGGCCGGCTTCGTCCTGGTCTGGCTCGCCCTCGCTCTGCTCACCTGGGACGCGCTGCGCACCGCCCGCCGGGGCGCGCGGGCGCTCGCGGAAGCACCTCTACCACGGCCGGCCGCCCCGGTCGCGGAGACTCCCGCAAGTCAGGTGTGACCGTCAGAGCCGTCGGCTATAAGTGGGCGGCATGACGCAGACTCCCGCACCCCTGCACTGGAAGCTCGTCGTCGACGCGCGTGACCCGCACGCGCAGGCCGACTTCTGGGCCGCCGCGCTGCACTACGTGGCAGAGGACAACAGCGCGTTCGTGACACGGCTGCTGGAACTGGGCGCGCTGCCGCGCGCGGCGACCCTGGAGTACCACGGGCGTGCCGCCTTCCGCGACCTGATCGCCGTACGGCACCCGGAGGACCCGTACGACGAGGAGCGCGGGACGGGGCTGGGGCGGCGGCTGCTGTTCCAGCGGGTGCCGGAGGCGAAGTCCGGCAAGAACAGGCTCCACATCGACCTGCACGCCGGGGAGGGGAAGCGGGCGGACGAGGTGGCGCGGCTGGAGGCGCTGGGCGCTGCCGTGGTGCGGCATGTCTCCGAGCCCTCCGGGGCGTGGACCGTGATGGCCGACCCGGAGGGCAACGAGTTCTGCGTGCAGTGACGGGTTCTGCGTGCAGTGACGGCAGCGGCGGTGCTCAGGCGTTTCCGGCCGCGCGGCGGGCGCGTTCGGTGAGGCGGGCCATCCGGGCGTGGGCCGACTCCAGTTCCTCGGCGTCGTCGGCCGCCGGGCCGTCCTCGGTGGCGAGCCGTGCCCACAGGTCGATCAGTTCGCGGCCCAGGCGCAGCCCGTGCTCGGGGTCGCGCACCGCGCGCCAGGCGGTCGCCGCGCTCCGCACGTTCCCGTACGCCGCCTCACCGTCCCCCGCGTGCCGGCGCTGCCGCGCCAGGTCGAGGGAGAGGTGGAAGGCCCGCACCGGTTCGCCCGCCAGGTAGGAGATGTACGCGGTGAGCTCGCCCAGGTGCAGTACCTCGGTGTGGTCGTCGCCGAGGACCGCGGCGGCCTCGGCGACGGTGCGCTCCGCGAGCTCGGCCGCCGCTTCGATACGGCCCGTCCGGACGGCCTCGTTGATCCGCGCCACCGGCTCGGTGAGCAGCGCGGCCCCTTCCGCCGTCAGCGTCACGGGCTCGTCCCCGAGCACCTCCTCGGCGACCGCGTCGAAGCCGCGCGCGGGGGTGGGGGTGGAACGGGGGTCGGGGTCCGCCTTCGGGTACCGGTCGGCCACCGGCTCTTCGGGGGCGGGCGCGGGGGCGGCGGCTGGGGCCGGAGCGGGGGCAGGGGGGCTCATCACGGGCGGCGGGCCGAAGACGCCGGTGGGCGGGCGCACGGTACCGGGCGCGGGCGGCAGGGGCGGTTCCACGGCCGAGGGGGCCGACGGCGCGGGCGGGGCCGGCGGGACGGCGAGCGGGTGCGGTTCCGCGTGCACCCCCTGCCGGGGGAACTCCGGGGCCACGGCCTGCACGAGTCCCGTCGACGCGGGTCGGGCCGGTGCCGGTCCGGCCGGTGCCGGTCCGGTCGGTGCCGGTCCGGCCGGTGCGGATGCCTTCGGCGCGGGCTGTTCCTTCGGCTCGGGGGCCGGTGGGGCCAGCCGTACCGGGTCGCCGGTGAAGCTGCTGGAGCCGTCCAGGTTCACCTGGAGGGGGACGACGTAGCCGATGCGCGTGTCGTGGACGGTGGCGAGGACCGGGCGGCCTGCGGCGCGGGCGAGGCGCTGGAGGTGGTTGAGGACCGCTTGCTGGGGTTCCTCGCCGGGGCCCGGGAGCAGCGGTACGCCGTCCACGGAAGCGGCCGCGCCCGCCACCCGGACGTCGACCGGTGCCAGGCGCCCCTCCAGCTGGACTTCCCGCTTCTCCTCGCGGCTGAGTCGGGACATCGGCCCTCATTCCCCCGGCGTCACCATCCGGTCGTACCCAGGTCGTACTCGTGCGTACGACCCAGTGTCTCCGCTCGCAACGACTCGCGCGTCACCGCGACGTCACAGCCTCGCACCAGGAAGGAGCCCCGGCGGGGCGCGGACGGACCGGAGCGCGGGCCGGGCCAGGATGGTGCGGGCACCGCTAGGCGGTGATGCCCCTCGTCGTGAACCGTGCCCAGGCCGCCGATCCGAACACCGCCGTGTACAGGGCCTGCAGCTCCAGGTTCTTGACCAGGTCGTCCCAGTACACGGGGTCGCGCATCAGGTCGGCGAAGGACAGCCAGTAGTGGGAGAAGAAGTACGGCTGCAGTGCGTGCAGCTGGGGTATCTGGTCGAGGATCTGGACCGTGATGACCAGGCCCACGGTCGTCGCCATCGCCGCGATGCCGCTGTTGGTCAGGGTGGACACGAACAGGCCGAGGGCGGCGACGCCGGCCAGGGACGCGGCGACCACCAGAGCGATCAGCAGGGCGCGGCCGAGGCCGTCGGCGAAGGAGATCCGGGTGCCGGAGATCGTCGTCAGGTCGCCGAGCGGGAAGAAGAGCGCGCCCACGGCGAGCGCGGAGGCCGCGACCACCAGGGTCGCGACCAGGCAGAAGGCCATCGTCGTCGCGTACTTGGCGAGCAGGAGGCGGGTGCGGCCCGCCGGGGCGACCAGGAGATAACGCAGCGTGCCGGCGTCGGCCTCGCCCGCGACCGCGTCGCCGGCGACCACCCCGACGGCCATCGGCAGGAAGAACGGGAGGGTCGCGGCCAGCGCCGTGAACACCAGGAACAGTCCGTTGTTGGTGACCTGGCTGATGAACGCCGGGCCTTCGCCGCCGCCCCGGCCGACCTGCCCGCCGCCGCGCGTCTCGATCCTGACGGCGACCCCGACGAGTATCGGCACCGCCGCCAGCACGCCGAGCAGGGCGAGGGTGCGCCACCGGCGGAACGTGGTGACGAGTTCGCTGCGCAGCAGGCCGAGGCTCCACAGCGGGTTCGGCCGTGCGGCCGCCGTGTCCACGACGGCCAGGTCAGCCCGCGACATCGAAGCCCTCTCCCGTCAGTGCCACGAACGCGTCCTCCAGCGAGGCCCGTTCCACGGTGAAGCCGCGGACCCGGACGCCCGCCGTGACGAGCGCCGCGTTGACCTCGGCGAGGTCGCGCTCGGGTGGCTCGCCGGTCACCCGGTCCTCGGCGGCGACGACGTCCGCGACGCCCTGTTCCTTGAGTACCCGGGCCGCCTCACCGGGGTCCGGGGTGGTCACCACGAGCCGGCCGCGCGCCCTGGCCGCCAGGTCGGCCACCGCGCCCTGGGCGATCAGCCGGCCCTGCGCCATCACGGCCGCGTGGGTGCAGACCTGCTCGATCTCGTCGAGGAGGTGGGAGGAGAGGAACACGGTCGTGCCGTCCCCGGCCAGCTCCCGCACCAGGGAACGGATCTCCCGCATGCCCTGCGGGTCGAGGCCGTTGGTCGGCTCGTCGAGGACCAGCAGCCTGCGGGGCTGGAGCAGCGCGGCGGCGAGACCCAGACGCTGCTTCATCCCGAGGGAGTAGGCCTTCGCCTTCTTCGCGGCGGCGGCCCCGAGACCCACCCGGTCCAGCGCGGCCTCCACGCGGGCGCGCCGGGTGCGCGGGTCGGCGGCCGGGTCGGCGGCGTCGTACCGCAGCAGGTTGTCGCGGCCGGAGAGGAAGCCGTAGAGCGCCGGGCCCTCGATGAGGGCACCGACGTGCGGCAGTACGACGCGGGAGGCGCGCGGCATCGGGTGGCCGAGGACGCGGGCGGTACCCGAGGTGGGCGCGATCAGGCCCATCAGCATGCGGATGGTGGTGGTCTTGCCCGAGCCGTTCGGGCCGAGGAAGCCGAAGACGCTGCCCGCGGGGACGGTCAGGTCGAGACCGTCCACGGCGAGCTGTCCTCCGCGGTAGCGCTTGGTGAGGCCGCGGGTGTCGATGACACCCGCGGCCACCGGCGCGCCGTCCCCCAGGTCGCCCAGGTCCCCGGGGGGCCCGGAGTCCCTGGGGTGCCCGGAGCCCCCGGAGTCCTCCGGCTCCCGCTCCGTGGCGGACGGTCGGTCCATCGGCTCCCTCGATTCGTCGTGCGGCAGAGGGTACCCACCGCACCCGCGCTGCCCCTGCTAGCCCGCGTTGGCCGCCTTCACCAGTGCGGCCTTGTCCACGGCACCGACGTACACCTTGCCGTCGTCCGTCATCAGGGCGTTGATCAGCCGGGTGGAGAAGACGGTGCCCTTGCCGAACTTGCCGGAGACGGGGTCGCCGAGCGAGCCGAGGAAGCCGCTCAGGTCGCCGCCGCCGGAGGCGGAGCCGGTGGGCACGCCGCCCTTGCTGCCGGTGTCGAGGACGGCTATGGAGTTCCAGCCCTTGCCGAGGACGTCGAAGCCGGACTTGTCGAGGCCCTTGGCGGAGCCGTCGCCGGGGCCCTCGGAGGCCTTGCCGCCCTGGTCCGTCCCGTTGCCCCCAGCCGTCTTGCCGGCCTTGCCCGCCTGGTCGCCCTCGGTGACCTTGGCTCCCTTGGGCGGGGTGAAGTCGAAGGTGGAGGCGGCCGGCTTCGCGAAGCTGACCTGGGTGTAGCCGGCGTCGACGACGGCCGCGCCGCCGCTCGACGGGGTGAGCGTGAACTTCAGCGGCGTACCGGTCTTGGCGTCCACCGCGATGCTGATCGCGCCGACCGTCGTACCGGACTGCTTGGGCTTGATGACGAGCCGGTAGGCGTCCCGGCCGGCCACCTGGGCGGTGCCGTCGACCGTCACCGAGGTGGTGTCGTCGACCGACTTGAGGACCTCGTCGGCGAAGTCCTTGGGCGTGGCCGGGGTTTCGTGCTGCTCGGCCTTGCCGGAGTCGGCGGCGGTGGAGTGGTAGACCTCGTTGGACTTGCTGTCGTAGCCCCACACGTCGGTGCCGTTGTGGATGAGGCTGTACTCGGCGCCGCTCTCCAGCACCGACACCTTCTGCTTCTCGGGGCCGTCGGCGGCCACCCGCAGGGTGTGCGTGCCGGAGGCCAGCTCGGTGAGCTTGCTGGTCGGGTCGGCGGACGAGCCGTCGCCGCTGCCCTGCGTCGCCCCGGACAGCAGGCTGCTCTCCAGACCGCCGAGGTCGGGCAGGCCGAGGTCCGTACTGATCTTCACGGTGCCGGACAGCTGCTGCACGTCCGACTTGGCGATCTTGTCGATGAGTTCCTGCGCGGTGATCTTCGGCAGGTCGGGGTCGCCGGAGTTGGCGAGCGCCGGGACCAGGCCGATGGTGGCAGCGGCCACGCCCACCACCGCCACGGGGACGACGTAGCGTGCGGCCTTGCGCCGTCGCTCGGCGCGCAACTCGTCGCGCGGCTCGTCGCCGGCCTGCGCGGCCCCCGTGCTGTCGTCGGATTCGTACGGTGCCATGTGTGCCTTACCTCCGTCGTCGGCGGCGGCCGTCCTCGCACGTGTCCCACCCTGAGCCGCCATTCTCACCCGAATCGGTGAGTGGTGGTGATTTCCGTGGCTTCCATCTCACCAAATCGGGGGCGGGTAAGCGTCAGACCACGGAGCCAACTCCGCGTACACCTGCGGTATGACACAAGGGTGGAGGCGCCGTCTCCGACCCGTAGGGGTCGTACAGCGAAGAGGCCTCCTGTCACGGTCCGTGTCCGGCCGGCCGACGGTCCGTGTCCGGCCGGTCCACGCGCCGTGTCCGCTCCGCTCAGTGCCGTACGAACACATAGTCCCCCGACGGGGGACGCCGACGACGGCACCCGGAGCGCAGTCGCCGAAGGCCTATCCGGCTCGGTGCACCACCGCGTCGCACAGCTCCACGAGCGCCGTCTTCGCGTCGCATTCCGGGAGCGGACTCAGCGCGGCCCGCGCCTCCTCCGCGTACCGGACCGCGTCCCGGCGGGCCTGCTCCAGCGCCGGATGCGCCCGCAGCGCCGTCAGGGCCTCCGCGTGCCGCGCGTCGTCCGTGAGGTCGGAGTCCAGCAGCTCGCACAGGGCGATGTCCTCGGCCAGCCCCAGCCGGGCCGCCCGCTCCCGCAGCCGCAGCACCGGAAGCGTGGGCACGCCCTCGCGGAGGTCCGTCCCCGGGGTCTTCCCGGACTCGCGCGAGTCGGAGGCGATGTCCAGGACGTCGTCGGCGAGCTGGAAGGCGACGCCGAGCCGTTCGCCGTACTGGGTGAGGACGTCGACGACCGTCTCGTCGGCACCGGACAGCATCGCGCCGAAGCGGCAGGAGACCGCGACCAGCGAGCCGGTCTTGCCGCTGAGCACGTCGAGGTAGTGCTCGACCGGGTCACGGCCGTCCGACGGGCCGGCCGTCTCCAGGATCTGACCGGTCACCAGCCGTTCGAACGCGAGGGCCTGGACCCGGACCGCCTCGGGACCGAGGTCGGCAAGGATCTGGGAGGCGCGGGCGAAGAGGAAGTCGCCGGTGAGGACAGCGAGCGAATTGCCCCAGCGGGTGTTGGCACTGTCGACACCGCGGCGTACGGCGGCCTCGTCCATCACGTCGTCGTGGTACAGCGTGGCCAGGTGGGTGAGCTCGACGACGACGGCCGACGGCACGACACCGGGCGCGTACGGGTCGCCGAACTGCGCGGCGAGCATCACCAGCAGCGGACGGAACCGCTTCCCCCCGGCCCGCACGAGATGCTGGGCGGCCTCCGTGATGAACGGGACCTCGCTCTTGGTGGCGTCTAGCAAGCCTTCCTCGACAGCCGTCAATCCGGCCTGGACATCGGCTTCCAGAGCCTGGTCCCGCACGCTCAGCCCGAACGGCCCGACGACGGTCACGAGGGGTCTCCTGTCTGCTGGTGTCTACTGGCGATTACACGGTTTGTCGATAGGTCGCTGCCATCACTCAAGTCAGCGTATCCGGTCAGGTTTCGATCACCGATAGCGCCCACGGTTACACCCCGGGCGCTATCGGATCACGACCGTTATGTTTTTGATCAGCTGATACGACATGACATCTACTGACTTAACAGGAAGTGCGGTCAGTTGTCCCGAACCGAGGCCCAGGCCGTGTCCCGCACCGGCCTCCACGCCGGGCCCGGGTCCCGGGTGACGCCCCGGATCCGTCCGGCAACGAACCCTCCGGACGGCCGCCGCCCGGAACCCGCCCCACTCCCCCCGGCGGGCGTCACCTGCCCGGGCGTACCCCTCTCCCCCACCCTGCCAGGCCGACGAGGACACCCGATGCACGAACGGCGGCATTCCACCCCCGTCCGCACACCCTTCCTCCACGGGACCACGCACGGCGACCTCCACGTTCCGTCGACCCACGCCCCTCGGCCTGCGACTCCTGGATGCGCACCTCCCTGACCGTGATGCGCACCTCCCCGACCGCCGTCCCGTCGGCCGACGGAACAACACCCCCACGCGCGCACGCGGTGGCCCGCAGGCTCCCCCGGCCGGCCCGCAGGGACATCTCACGCCCGGGTCCCCGCCCAGACTCCCGTCATGTCAACGACTCACACCGCAGAGGAGGTTCCGCCTTCACGACGGGCCCTCACACCGACGATCCCGATCCCCCGGCACCCTTCCCCCGACGTGACGAGAATCACGCGTACGCACGCCGACCCTCGGCACGCACTCCGTACCCGGACCGCCAACCAGCAGCCTCACCTGCGGCGTTGAGTCCGACCGGCGGCACCCGCCCACTCCCCTGATCCGACCAGAATCGGCCTGAAGTTCATGGAGCGCCTCAATTCGGACTAATCTCGCTAATCATCCACACAGGGACACTCCGGAGTGGAATCCCAACGAATACGAGCCGGGCACTATTCCGCCGAACCAGGAAAAGGCGGATTCCATCAGTCTCGAATGCCCGATTTGCCGCTATTGCGAATTCGTGAAGTAGGTCACGTGCACCTAAATGCCGCAGGGCGCGCAAGGCAACCCTCCTTTCCTTTCCCTGTAAGCCAGTTGAGGGTTGGCAGTCGCAAAGGATCAAGCGGTCCATACGGCGCGGATCAAGGCTAATCGGCACGTTGTGCGCATCAGGCTCTTGTTCCGGACATGTGCTGTCGCATACGTTCCGGCTCGCCGGGCGGACGCCGAATCCTGCCGCCGCCCGTAATGACCCATCGACGAGATCATTCGCACGGCAGGAGCGGGGGACCCAGGTAAGTCGCCGGACCGGGCGGCCGACGTCACAGAACAGACGTCGTTCCGGAACGGCTAGGGGTGAAGTCGTATCGCCTTCGGGCGGTGCGGCCGGGCACTCCCCGGGCCCGAACCCGACAGCTCACCTCGCAGGCGACGGAGAGGAACCTCGCCATGCCTGCTGCCGCCCAGCACCGCCGTCCCCGCCGTAACCGCATCGCCCGCACGCTCGCCGTCGTCGGCACCGGTGCCGCCGTCCTCGCTCTCCCGCTCATCGGGGCGACGACCGCGTCCGCCGCCGGCTCCTCCACCACAACGGCCTCCACGACCCTCGCCGGGTACCCGAACAACCTCGACGGCTGGATCCGCGAGTCGCTCGCGATCATGCACGAGAAGAACATCCCTGGCACCTACAACGGCATCTACCGCAACCTGATGCGGGAGTCCTCCGGCAACCCGCGGGCCATCAACCTCTGGGACTCCAACGCGGCGAAGGGCATCCCGTCCAAGGGCCTGCTCCAGGTCATCGACCCGACGTTCAAGGCCTACCACGTGGACGGCACGTCGTTCGACATCTACGACCCGGTCGCGAACATCACCGCCGCCTGCAACTACGCCGCCGCACGGTACGGCTCGATCGACAACGTCAACGGCGCGTACTGACCCGACCGACGCCGCGCGTCAGTCGAAGAGTCTTTCGAGGACGACGGCGATGCCGTCGTCCTCGTTCGACGTGGTGATCTCGTCGGCCATCGCCCTGAGTTCGGGATGGGCGTTGGCCATCGCCACCCCGTGGGCCGCCCACGCGAACATCGGGATGTCGTTGGGCATGTCGCCGAAGGCGATGGCCCGTCCGGCGCTCAGCCCCAGCCGGTCGGCGGCCAGCGCGAGCCCGGTCGCCTTGGTCACCCCGCACGGCTGCAGTTCGACGGTGCCCGGCCCGGACATCGTGACCGTCGCCAGCGATCCGACGACCGAGCGGGCGGTCGTCGCCAGTTCGTCGTCGGACAGGGTGTGGTGGCGCAGCAGCACCTTGCTGATCGGCGCGCACCACAGGTCGTCGCGCCGGGCGACGCGCAGCGCGGGCAGCGTGGGATGGGGCATCAGATAGCCCGGCTCGATGAGCGTGAGCCCGTCCACACCGTCCTGGTCGACCGCCGCGTACACCTGGCCGACCTCGGCCTCGATCTTGCCGAGTGCGGTCTCCGCCAGTTCCCGGTCCAGGGTGACCGACCACAGCAGGCGGTGCGCGCCGGCGTCGTACACCTGCGCGCCCTGGCCGCAGACCGCGAGTCCCGTGCAGCCGAGGTCGTCGAGGAGCGGGCGCACTCTCGGGGCCGGACGGCCGGTCACCACGAGGTGCTGGGCACCGGCCCGGCGGGCCTGTCCGAGCGCGGCGAGCGACCGTTCCGACAGGGTGTCGTCGCCGCGCAGCAGCGTGCCGTCCAGGTCGGTGGCGATCAGTGAGTACGGGGAGGGTGCGACCATGATCAGAGAATACGGACAGCGCGGCCGTGGGACTCACGTGCGTTTCGGCCTCAAGTGGCGCCCGCCGTCTCCGTGATGGGGCCTTTGCCAGTGGCGGCCGTTGTGTTCTCCGAGACGCTCGGCACCTGCCCCGAGGACCCGGCCGGCGATGCGCTGAGCGTCGGGGACGTCCGACGGCTCGGACTCCGGTTCGACGGGGACGGCGACGCCGTCGAACCGGACGTCGCACGCGAGCTGTTGGGGCAGGTGAGGACCGGGGGGACCGCCGGAGGTGTCGGCGCCGGTCACGGCAGCTACGGTGCCTGCTTCGCGGCGTTGCTGGAGCTGCGGCGGTTGGTACGCCACAGCTGGTAGAGGTGCTTCGCGCCCGGACGCACGAAGCGGGCGAGCAGGGTGACGAACGGCAGCGGGTCGTCACCCGCCAGCCAGGCGAGCTCGGTCCCGCTCGGCCGCTTCGGCGCGTGCGGTGTCGTGTAGCCGCTGCGGCGGTAGGCGAGGAGGGCGGGCAGGTCGATGTTCTCCACCACGTAACGGTGGCCGGTGCGCTGTTCCCCCTCCGGAACCCGGCGCCCGGTCAGGTCCAGGTGCATGGCACGGACGACGTCCACGCCTCGCTCGCTCTCGAAGAGCCGGAACTGGGCGCCCATGCGCGGGTTGAAGTCGAGCAGCTTGTACTGCCCGTCGCGCCGGTCGAAGCGCAGGTCGAGGTCGATGATGCCGGTGAAGCCGATCTGCTTGATGAAACGCGCGGCGAGGTCGGCGAGTTCCGGGTTGTCGACGACGTACGCGTTCGCGGTCATGCCGGCGTGCGGCGGCCAGGAACGGACCTTGACCCCGGTGAACAGGGCGCGTGGAGTGGAGTCGGCGTCGAAGTAGGCGTGCACGATCCAGTCCTCGGCCTCCTCCCTCGGCAGGTACTCCTGGAGGATGACACCCGGATGGGTGCCCCAGTCACGGGCGAGGGCGAGCAGTCCCTCCCTGGTGGCGATCCGCGTCGTTCCGTTGACGGCGGGCTGCTTGCGCCGGACGAACGCCTCACGGTTCTTGGCGACGATCGGGAAGCGGGCCTTCTCCGCGAAGTCGGCGATCTCGTCGTACGAGTCGGGAAAGGCGGCCGCCGGGCTCGGGATGCCGTGTTCCACGCACAGTTCGTGCAGGCCCTGCTTGCTCGCCAGCCGGCGGGGCAGTTCCGGGTCGACGCGCGGGAAGAGGAAGCGGTCGCCGAGTGCGTCCTGGTGCTCGGCGATCAGGACGGCGGCCTCCTCGTCGGTGGGGATCAGCACGGTCGGACGGCCGATGCGGCGGCCGATGCGCAGCAACCCCTCGACGAGACGGTCCGCTTCCTCGGCGCCTGTTGTCGGCCACACGAACGCCCGTTTGAGATAGCGGGACGAAGCCGCCGGCGTGTACGCGTCCTCCGTGATCGCGTACATGGGAACGCCCAGGCGGCCCAGGCTGCGAATCGCGCCGACCCCGCCGTGGTGCAGCGGATAGTCGCCGAACTTGACGATCAGGCCCGGCACGTCGCGGTCCGCCTCGAACGGCACGCTGACGGCATTCCTGGCCACGGGTCCCCCCACGTGTCCCCCTCTACGGACCGGACCCACCCCGTCCGTGTCCCCCAAAGGACGCTAAGCCGGAATTGCCTACTCCGACAAGGCCTATTAGGACATTGCGAACTCTTTAGACACTGTCACGACAGGCAACTCACCCGTAACGTGTGGCGCGACCACATGGAATGCCGCGCAACGCCATAGTGACGTCGCCACATGGCCGTTCCCCGCGCGGCACGGATGAGAGTGAGGCAGCCACCCCATGCCCCCCTTGCCCCCCTTCGAGGTCCCCGAGGGTGACCCCTTCGGCCCGAACAACCTTCCGTATGGCGTGTTCTCGACCTCCGAGAGCTCGGACCGGAGGGTCGGCGTCCGCCTAGGCGACCACGTCCTCGACGCCGGTGCCGCGGCCCTCGCCCTCGGCTCGCCCTACGCCTCCCTGCTCGCCAGGCCGACCCTCAACCCGCTGCTGGCCGCCGGCCGCACCGCCTGGTCGGACGTGCGGCGCGCCCTGACCGCCTGGGTGACCGTGCCCGCGCACCGGGAGACGCTCGCCCCTCTCCTGCACCCGCTGGCCGAGGTGACCCTGCATCTGCCCTTCGAGGTCGCCGACTACGTCGACTTCTACGCCTCCGAGAACCACGCCCGGAACGCCGGCCGCATCTTCCGCCCCGACGCCGCCGATCCGCTCACCCCCAACTGGAAGCACCTGCCGATCGGTTACCACGGCCGCGCAGGCACGGTCGTGGTGTCCGGAACGGACGTCGTACGGCCCTCGGGGCAGCGGAAGGCACCCTCGGACGCGGCACCGGTGTTCGGCCCGTCGGTACGGCTGGACATCGAGGCCGAGGTCGGCTTCGTCGTCGGCACGCCTTCACCACAGGGCAGCCCCGTGGCACTGGCCGACTTCAGGGAGCACGTGTTCGGCCTCTGCCTGCTGAACGACTGGTCGGCGCGGGACATCCAGGCCTGGGAGTACGTCCCGCTCGGCCCGTTCCTCGGCAAGTCGTTCGCCACCTCGGTCTCGGCGTGGATCACCCCGCTCGACGCGCTGGAGGAGGCACGGGTCACCCCGCCGCCGCGGACGCATCCGCTGCTGCCGTACCTCGACGACGCCATGGAGGAACCCGCCGGCTACGACCTGCGGATCTCGATCGCCATCAACGGGCAGACGGTGTCCGAGCCGCCGTTCTCCACCATGTACTGGACCGCCGCCCAGCAGCTCGCCCACCTCACGGTCAACGGCGCCTCCCTGCGCACCGGCGACCTGTACGGCTCCGGCACGGTGAGCGGCGCGGAGCCCGGGCAACGCGGGTCCCTGCTGGAGCTGACCTGGAACGGACGCGACCCCCTCGAACTCCCGGACGGAAAGCGGACGTACCTGGAGGACGGCGACGTGGTGACGCTGTCGGCCTGGGCTCCGGGGCCGGGCGGCAGCCGGGTGGGGCTCGGGGAGGTCAGCGGTCGGGTCGTGGCGGGGTGAGGAGCGCGCCGGGCCGGTGAACGGATGGGTGTGCCCGGATCGTCGTCGACACCTGACTCGGGGCACCCGGCACCGTCATACTGACGGGACACGCACCATGCGATGCGCCCGCACGCGCACCATGCGAAGCGTCGGCGCACGCACCACGGGACGCGCCGGCGCGCGCCATGTCACGCAGCGGCGTATCGCCCCGCGCCAGCCGCCACCCGCACGCATTTCCGATCAGGAAACGGAGCCCCGGCATGACCGTCTGCCTGCTCCTGCTGACCGTCGTCGCCCTGACGGCCGCGGTGCCTGCGCCGCGTGCCCTGGTGCGGTCCCTGTGGCCGGAGCGGGAACCGGTGGTCGCGCTGTGGGTGTGGCAGTGCCTGGTCGCCACCGTGCTGCTGTGCTGCCTGGCCGCGCTCACCCTGGGCGCGGCGGCCGTCTTCCACACCGTGCGCGACCGGGTGTTCGCGCCGGCGCCGCCGGCGGTCACCGCCGCGTACGACCTCTCCGTCGCGCCACCTTGGGCGGTCGCCCTCACCGTGCTGCTGGCGTCCGGAGCCGCGTGGACGACGGCGATGCTCGCCCGCGAACTGGTCGAGGCCCGGCGCCGCCGCGACCGGACCCGCGCACACCTGCGCGAACGGGCACCGGAACTGCCGGCAGGGCTGCCCGCGGCACGCGGACCGATGCTGGTGCTGGAGGACGAGTACCCGGACGCCTGGTGGATGCCGGGTCATCCACCGCAGCTGGTCGTGACGACGGGGGCACTGCACCGCCTCACGGACCACCAGCTGGACGCCGTACTCACCCACGAACGAGGCCATGCCCGCGCCCATCACGACTGGCTGCTGCACCTGTCCAGCGCCCTGGCCACGGGTTTCCCGCACGTGCCGCTCTTCTCCCACTTCTGCGACCAGACCCACCGGCTCGTCGAACTCGCCGCGGACGACACGGCGTCCCGCCGCTGCGGCCATCTCACCACCGCACTGGCCCTGATCGAACTGAACCAGCACCGCGGGGTCCTGTCCTGCGCGTCGAGCCGCCGGCTGCTGGGAGAGCGCGTCGACCGCCTGCTGGAACCGCCACCACGGCTGCTGCGCCGCCAGCGGGCCCTGACGACGACGGTCGCCGCCCTGGTCCCCCTGCTGCCGCTCCTGATCGCGTTCGCACCGGGACTGACGGCACTCGGCTAGAGCGAGCACCGCCGGACCGCGGACGGCAGGATCCAGAGAGCCGCCCTCCCCATTGCTCGGCTCCTTGCGGCGAGCGCGGGATAGCCTCGGCACCGTCATCGTCCGGCAGGAAGGGCAGGGGGCTGCGGATGCAGGGGCAGGACTGGGGCGTGCAGGCGGAAGATCTCTTCGAAGCGGCGATGTTCGGCGGGGACACGTCCGCGCTGGACCGGTCCGACGACGTGCTGGACGCGGTCGAGGCGCGCCTTTCCATGGCGCGGGGCAAGGTACTGCACGTGCGTTTCCTCAACGACCGCGAGGAGAACAGCCGGGAGGTGGCGCTCTTCGAGCGCGCGGCGGAGTTGTACCGGCGGCTGGAGGACGCGTCGGGTGAGGCACACGCCTTGTTCTGGATCGGCTGCTGGCACCAGGTCGTGAAGGGCGACGGCGCCACCGGCAGACCGTACTTCGAGCAGTCGTACGAGCTGGCGAAGTCCGTCGGCGACCGGTTGACGATGTCCTACGCAGTACGCCATCTCGGCTTCACCGACAAGGACGCGGGCCGTCTGGACCTGGCCCGGGACCGGCTGACCGAGTCGGTGGCGCTGCGCCGGGAGATCGGCTTCAGACCCGGGGAAGCGGCCGGCCTGGTGGCCCTGGCCCACCTCGCGGCCGAGACCGGCGACCGACCGGCGGCACTCCAGCACCTCGACGAGGCCCAGGCGGTTGCCCGGAGCTGCGGCGCCAAGGCGGTCTCGGGGTGGGTCGAACAAGCCCGCGCGTCCATGGGGGCGTAACTGTCAGCGCGCAGGGTGAGCGTCGGGGCCGCCCGATCACCATTCCCCACGAACGTGATCGTCCAAGACCGTCCGGCGACTTTCCCTACCCCATCGGTATGGTTCCAGCCATGCCACCCGCCGACCGCATCCGAGACCACTCCGGTCAGGGCGCCGCGACCACCGCCGACGTCCGCAAGGCTGCCGTTCTCGCTCTGACCCGGCATTCCGGTGTCGAGGGGGCCCGTGCGGCTCTGGCCACGGCGACGGCCGCCCCGGACGCGGACGTCAGGGCGTATGCGGCGAGGGGGCTGTAAGCGGTGGTTCCCCCGCCGCGACCGCGGGCCGCCCTATATCCAGTCCTCCGGTTCCGGCTCCGCGTCCATCTCGGGCCAGTGGTCCTCGTCCCCGGTTCCCGGCGCCGTGGCGGCCGGGGCGGCGGTCGGCGTCTTCAGACCGGCCAGCACCCCGAGGACGCCCTCTCCGTACGTCATGAGCTTCTTCTCGCCGACGCCGCCGACGGTGGCGAGTTCGGCCACGGACTCGGGCCACCGGCTGACGATCTCCCGCAGGGTGGCGTCGTGGAAGATCACGTATGCGGGTACGCCTTGTTCGCGGGCCTGCTCGCCACGCCAGGCTCGCAGGGCCTCGAAGGCGGGGAGCAGTTCCTCGGGCAGCTCTGCCACGGCTGCCTTCGCCTTGCCCCTGCCGGATGACCCGGAGGATCCGGCGGACCCGGGGCTTCCGGTCGCTCGTGAGGCCGCCGGCTTCTTCGGCTCCTTGCGCAGCGGAACCTCGCGTTCCCGCCGCAGTACCGTCCCGCTGGCCTCGGTGAGCACCAGGGTGCCGTACTCGCCCTCGACGGCGAGCAGCCCCTGGGCGAGCAGCTGTCGGACGACGCCCCGCCATTCGCCTTCGTCGAGGTCGGTGCCGATGCCGAAGACGGACAGCTGGTCGTGGTCGAACTGGATGACCTTGGCGGTGCGCTTGCCGAGCAGGATGTCGACGATCTGGACGGCGCCGAACTTCTGCCCGCGTTCGCGCTGGAGCCGTACGACGGTGGAGAGGACCTTCTGGGCGGCGATGGTGCCGTCCCAGGTCTCGGGTGGGGTGAGGCAGGTGTCGCAGTTACCGCAGCCGGCGGGGTCGGGGTCCTGGCCGAAGTAGTTGAGGAGTTGCCCGCGGCGGCACTGGGCGGTCTCGCACAGGGCGAGCATGGAGTCGAGGTGTGCCTGGGCGCGGCGGCGGAAGGCCTCGTCGCCCTCGCCG
Source organism: Streptomyces sp. NPDC104761 (assembly GCF_055583445.1). Classification (NCBI taxonomy): domain Bacteria; kingdom Bacillati; phylum Actinomycetota; class Actinomycetes; order Kitasatosporales; family Streptomycetaceae; genus Streptomyces; species Streptomyces sp. NPDC104761. The sequence goes on from NZ_JBVJNZ010000005.1 coordinate 311,549, forward strand.
GACTGGATGAGTTTTCGCTGCTGTATGACGTCGTTGAGGCCGTAGGCCATCCAGGCGGTGGAGGGCAGGCCGTCGCGGCCGGCGCGGCCGGTCTCCTGGTAGTAGCCCTCGACGGATTTGGGCAGGTCGAGGTGGGCGACGAAGCGGACGTCGGGTTTGTCGATGCCCATGCCGAAGGCGATGGTGGCGACGACGACCAGGCCGTCCTCTCGCAGGAAGCGGGACTGGTGGGCGGCGCGGGTGGCCCCGTCGAGGCCGGCGTGGTAGGGCACGGCGTCGATGCCGTTGCGGGTGAGGAATTCGGCGGTGGTTTCGACGGACTTGCGGGAGAGGCAGTAGACGATGCCCGCGTCGCCTTCGTGTTCCTGGCGGAGGAAGGTGAGGAGCTGCTTCTTGGGGTCGGCCTTGGGGACGATCCGGTACTGGATGTTGGGCCGGTCGAAGCTGGCCACGAAGTGCCGGGCCGTCGGCATGTGCAGCCGCTGGGTGATCTCCTGGTGGGTGGCATGGGTGGCGGTGGCCGTGAGCGCGATGCGCGGGACGTCGGGCCAGCGCTCGCCGAGGAGGGAGAGGGCGAGGTAGTCGGGGCGGAAGTCGTGGCCCCACTGGGAGACGCAGTGCGCCTCGTCGATGGCGAACACGGCGATCTTGCCGCGGGCGAGCAGGTCGAGTGTGGAGTCCAGGCGAAGCCGCTCGGGAGCGAGGTAGAGCAGGTCGAGCTCGCCCGCGAGGAACTGGGATTCGACCACGCGGCGCTCGTCGAAGTCCTGGGTGGAGTTGATGAACCCGGCGTTGACGCCGAGGGCGCGCAGGGCGTCCACCTGGTCCTGCATGAGGGCGATGAGTGGTGAGACCACGATGCCCGTACCGGGTCTGACCAGGGCGGGGATCTGGTAGCACAGTGATTTTCCGCCGCCGGTGGGCATGAGGACGACGGCGTCGCCGCCCGCCACCACGTGCTCGATGATCGCTTCCTGCTCGCCCCGGAAGGCGTCGTACCCGAAGACGCGGTGCAGCGTGGCCAGTGCCTCGCTGTCCGCCGGGCCGTGCGCCTGTGGCGCCTCCGGCGTCTCGGTCGTCCCTGGCATGTCGTCGGTCCCGCCCGTCCCGCCCATCGTCGTGTCCCCCGTACGTCGTCCTTCGACCACTGCCACCACGATAGGGGTCCGGACCGACAGCGCTGGAGTTATCCACAGGCTGCCCACCGGGGAGGGGGGTGGGAGTGCGGGGTTCCCCCGTCCGGCGATGGCCTCAGTCCTTTGGCGGTCTTCGCGTGGCGGCGGGGAAGAGGTGCGGGCGATGCTGCACGGGTGGGACCGGGGAGGCCCGCGTTGTACGGAGGTGTCGCGCTCGCGTGCCTCTTCCGTCCCAAGGAGCATCAGGATGTCTCTCAGGTCCCGCACCGCCGGCGCAGTTCTGGCCCTGGCCGTGCCGTTCGCTCTGGCCGCGGTTCCCGCCGGCGCGGATCCCGTTCCCGAGCCCGACCCGTTCGTGTGGACGGATCTGACCCCGACGTACACGGCGACGACGGACTACCAGTACGAGCCGTTCGCGGTCACGGACGGGTACGCGAGGACCGACATCTGCGACAAGGACGGCCTGGGCGGCAAGGGAGGCGTGGGCTACCAATACGTGAAGGCCGCCGGCGTCGGCAGTCTGGACCCGGCCGAGCCCTCCGGTCTCCTCTACGAGACCGACTCCGGCGGCGGCCGTGCGCTGGTCGCGGCGGAGTGGATCGTGCGGGCGGGCAGCGGCACCGTGCCGACGTTGTTCGGCCGGCAGTTCCAGGGGCCGACGACGGTTCCCGGTGTGACGGGGTCCGTGTACACGCTGCGCGCCTGGATCTGGAAGGACAATCCGCGCGGTGTGTTCGCTCAGTGGAACCCGACGGTGACGTGCCCGTAGTCCAGGCCCGTGCACGCGCGCGTGGGCCCCGGTTCCTGTGCGGGGAACCGGGGCCCTTGGGACGTGCAGGTCGTCTCAGCGCACGAACACTCCGGCCTGGCTGGCCAGGTTCAGGAAGTACTGCGGTGCCACACCGAGGACCAGGGTGACGGCGACGCCGAGGCCGATCGCCGCCATGGTCAGCGGTGAGGGCACGGCGACCGTGGGTCCTTCGGGCCTCGGCTCGCTGAAGAACATCAGGACGATCACGCGGATGTAGAAGAACGCGGCAATCGCGGACGAAATCACACCGATCACGACGAGCGGGACCGCGCCGCCCTCGGCCGCCGCCTTGAACACGGCGAACTTTCCGGCGAAGCCGGAGGTCAGCGGGATACCCGCGAAGGCCAGCAGGAAGACGGCGAAGACGGCTGCCACGAGTGGTGAGCGGCGGCCGAGGCCTGCCCACTTGGACAGGTGGGTGGCCTCGCCGCCCGCGTCGCGCACCAGGGTGACCACGGCGAAGGCTCCGATGGTCACGAAGGAGTAGGCGGCGAGGTAGAAGAGGACGGACGACACGCCGTCCTTCGAGGTCGCGATGACACCGGCGAGGATGAATCCGGCGTGCGCGATCGACGAGTAGGCGAGGAGCCGCTTGATGTCGGTCTGGGTGATCGCGACGATCGCGCCGCCCAGCATGGTGATGATCGCGACGCCCCACATGACCGGCCGCCAGTCCCAGCGCATGCCGGGCAGGACGACGTACAGGAGGCGCAGCAGGGCGCCGAAGGCGGCGACCTTGGTGGCGGCGGCCATGAAGCCGGTGACCGGGGTGGGTGCGCCCTGGTAGACGTCGGGTGTCCACATGTGGAAGGGGACGGCGCCGACCTTGAAGAGCAGGCCCATGACGACCATGGCGGTGCCGATGAGGAGCAGTGCGTCGTTGCCCATGGTGTTGGCGAGGGCGGGGTCGACGCTGGTGACGGTGCCGTCGACGACCTGGGCGATGGTGGCGTAGGACACCGAGCCGGCGTAGCCGTACAGCATGGCGATGCCGAACAGGGTGAACGCGGAGGCGAAGGCGCCGAGCAGGAAGTACTTGACGGCGGCTTCCTGTGACATGAGGCGCTTGCGGCGGGCCAGGGCGCACAGCAGGTAGAGCGGGAGGGAGAAGACCTCCAGGGCCACGAAGAGCGTCAGCAGGTCGTTGGCCGAAGGGAAGACCAGCATGCCGGCGATGGCGAAGAGCAGGAGCGGGAAGACCTCGGTGGTGGTGAAGCCGGCCTTGACGGCGGCCTTCTCGGTGTCGCTGCCGGGGACCGCGGCGGCCTGGGCGGCGAAGGAGTCGACGCGGTTGCCGTGGGCCTCGGGGTCGAGGCGGCGTTCGGCGAAGGTGAACAGGCCGACGAGGCCGGCCAGCAGGATCGTGCCCTGGAGGAACAGGGACGGTCCGTCGACGGCGATGGCGCCCATCGCGGCGATGTGCGCCTTGGTGGTGCCGTAGCCGTCGGCGGCCAGGGCGACCACTGCCGCGAACGCGGCGCACAGGGCGACGGCGGAGACGAACACCTGGGCGTAGTAGCGGGACCTGCGCGGGACGAACGCCTCGACCAGCACTCCGACGATCGCCGCGCCGACGATGATCAGGGTGGGTGACAGCTGCCCGTATTCGATTTTCGGTGCCGGGATCTTCGAAATCGGCTCGGCTGCGGTTGTCCACAGGCTGTGGACGGCTGCTGCGCTCACTTGGCCGCCTCCACTGCGGGCTTCGGGTCGGTCTTGTGTACGTCCGACATGGTCTGCTTGACCGCCGGGTTGACGATGTCCGTGACGGGCTTCGGGTAGACGCCCAGGAAGATCAGAAGAACGATCAGCGGGGCGACGACGACGAGTTCACGGGCCTTCAGGTCGGGCATCGCGGAGACGGCCGGTTTCACCGGGCCCGTCATCGTCCGCTGGTAGAGGACGAGGGTGTAGAGCGCGGCGAGCACGATGCCGAAGGTGGCGATGATCCCGATGGCCGGGTAGCGCGTGAACGTGCCGACCAGGACGAGGAATTCGCTGACGAAGGGTGCGAGGCCGGGCAGGGACAGGGTGGCCAGGCCGCCGATCAGGAAGGTGCCGGCGAGGACGGGGGCGACCTTCTGCACGCCGCCGTAGTCGGCGATGAGCCGGGAGCCGCGGCGGGAGATCAGGAAGCCGGCGACCAGCATCAGGGCGGCGGTGGAGATGCCGTGGTTGACCATGTAGAGGGTGGCGCCGGACTGACCCTGACTGGTCATCGCGAAGATGCCCAGGATGATGAACCCGAAGTGGGAGATGGACGCGTAGGCGACCAGCCGCTTGATGTCGCGCTGCCCGACGGCGAGCAGTGCGCCGTAGATGATGCTGATCAGGGCGAGGACCAGGATGGTCGGTGTCGCCCACTTCGAGGCCTCCGGGAAGAGCTGGAGGCAGAAGCGGAGCATCGCGAACGTGCCCACCTTGTCGACGACCGCGGTGATGAGGACGGCGACGGGGGCGGTGGACTCCTGCATGGCGTTGGGCAGCCAGGTGTGCAGCGGCCACAGCGGCGCCTTCACGGCGAAGGCGAAGAAGAAGCCGAGGAACAGCCAGCGTTCGGTGCTGGTGGCCATGTGCAGGGTGCCGTTGGCGCGGGCCTGCGCGATCTCGGCGAGGGAGAAGTTCCCGGAGACCGTGTAGAGGCCGATCACCGCGGCCAGCATGATCAGGCCGCCGACCAGGTTGTAGAGGAGGAACTTCACGGCGGCGTACGACCGCTGCGTCGACGCGGCCTCCTCGCCCTGGGCGTGGGCCCGGTCCCCGAAGCCGCCGATGAGGAAGTACATCGGGATGAGCATGGCTTCGAAGAAGATGTAGAAGAGGAAGACGTCGGTGGCCTCGAAGGAGATGATCACCATCGCCTCGACGGCCAGGATCAGGGCGAAGAAGCCCTGGGTGGGCCGCCACCGCTTGCTGCCGGTCTCCAGCGGGTCGGCGTCGTTCCAGCCGGCCAGGATGATGAACGGGATGAGCAGGGCGGTCAGGGCGAGCAGGGCGACCGCGATGCCGTCGACGCCCAGTTCGTAGCGGACGCCGAAGTCGCTGATCCAGGCGTGGGATTCGGTGAGCTGGTAGCGGGCGCCGCCGGGGTCGAAGCGGACCATGACGACGATCGCCAGGGCGAGTGTGGCGAGCGAGACCAGCAGGGCGAGCCATTTGGCGGCGGTGCGCCGGGCGGCCGGTACGGCGGCCGTGGCGACCGCCCCGACGGCCGGGAGGACCGCCGTCGCTGTCAGCAGAGGAAAGGACATCGGTATCAGACCGCCCTCATCAGCAGGGTCGCGGCGACCAGGAGGGCAGCGCCGCCGAACATCGAGACCGCGTACGAGCGCGCGTAGCCGTTCTGCAGTTTGCGCAGCCGGCCGGAGAGCCCGCCGAAGCCCGCTGCCGTGCCGTTGACGACGCCGTCAACCAGGGTGTGGTCGACATATACAAGGGAGCGGGTGAGGTGTTCACCGCCGCGGACCAGGACGACGTGGTTGAAGTCGTCCTGGAGGAGGTCGCGGCGGGCCGCGCGGGTGAGCAGCGAGCCGCGCGGGGCGACGGCGGGGACGGGGCGGCGGCCGTACTGGAGGTAGGCGATGCCGACGCCGATGATCAGGCAGACCATCGTGGCGCCGGTGACGACGCCCGCGCTGATCGGGGAGTCGCCCTCGCTGTGGCCGGTGATCGGCTCCAGCCAGTGCAGGAAGCGGTCGCCGATGCTGAAGAAGCCGCCGGCGAAGACCGAGCCGATCGCCAGGACGATCATCGGGATGGTCATGACCTTCGGGGACTCGTGCGGGTGTGGTTCGGCGTGCTCGCCGCGGTGTTCGGCGGCGGGCTCGGCGCTCGGGGCCTGCGGGGAGCGGGTGGGCTGGTTGCGCCAGCGTTCCTCGCCGAAGAACGTCATCAGCATCACGCGCGTCATGTAGAAGGCGGTGATGGCCGCGCCGACCAGGGCGCAGGTGCCGAGGATCCAGCCCTCGGTGCCGCCCTTGGCGAACGCCGCCTCGATGATCTTGTCCTTGGAGAAGAACCCGGACAGGCCGGGGAAGCCGATGATGGCGAGGTAGCCGAGGCCGAAGGTGATGAAGGTGACGGGCATGTACTTGCGCAGGCCGCCGTACTTGCGCATGTCGACCTCGTCGTTCATGCCGTGCATCACGGAGCCGGCGCCGAGGAAGAGCCCGGCCTTGAAGAAGCCGTGCGTCACCAGGTGCATGATCGCGAAGACGTAGCCGATCGGGCCGAGGCCGGCGGCGAGGACCATGTAGCCGATCTGCGACATGGTGGAGCCGGCGAGGGCCTTCTTGATGTCGTCCTTGGCGCAACCGACGATCGCACCGAAGAGGAGGGTGACGGCGCCCACGACGGTGACGACCAGCTGGGCGTCGGGGGCCGCGTTGAAGATCGCTCCGGAGCGGACGATGAGGTAGACGCCCGCGGTCACCATGGTCGCCGCGTGGATGAGGGCGGAGACCGGGGTGGGGCCTTCCATGGCGTCGCCGAGCCAGGACTGCAGCGGCACCTGGGCGGACTTGCCGCAGGCGGCGAGCAGCAGCATGAGGCCGATCGCGGTGAGCCGGCCCTCGGAGGCGTCGGTGGCGTGGCTGAGGACCGGGCCGAACGCGAACGTGCCGAACGTCGTGAACATCAGCATGATCGCGATCGACAGGCCCATGTCGCCGACGCGGTTGACGATGAAGGCCTTCTTGGCCGCGGTCGCCGCGCTGGGCTTGTGCTGCCAGAAGCCGATCAGCAGGTACGAGGCGAGACCGACGCCCTCCCAGCCGACGTACAGCAGCAGGTAGTTGTCGGCGAGGACGAGCAGCAGCATCGCCGCGAGGAACAGGTTGAGATAGCCGAAGAAGCGGCGGCGGCGCTCGTCGTGCTCCATGTACCCGACGGAGTACAGGTGGATGAGGGAGCCGACGCCGGTGATCAGCAGGACGAAGGTCATCGACAGCTGGTCGAGGCGGAAGGTGACGTCCGCCTGGAACCCCTCGACCGGCACCCAGGTGTACAGGTGCTGCATCAGGGTGCGGTGTTCGGGGTTCTTGCCGAGCAGGTCGGCGAAGAGGATGACGCCGAACACGAAGGACGTCGTCGACAGGATCGTGCCGATCCAGTGGCCCACGGCGTCCAGGCGCCGGCCGCCGACCAGGAGGACGGCCGCTCCGAGCAGGGGCGCCGCGATCAGCAGCGCAATCAGGTTCTCCACGATTCAGCGACCCCTTACAGCTTCATCAGGCTGGCGTCGTCGACCGAGGCCGAGTGGCGGGTACGGAACAGCGACACGATGATCGCGAGCCCGACCACGACCTCCGCGGCGGCGACGACCATCGTGAAGAAGGCGATGATCTGGCCGTCGAGATTGCCGTGCATCCGGGAGAAGACGACGAACGCGAGGTTGCAGGCGTTCAGCATGAGCTCGATGCACATGAAGACGACGATCGCGTTCCGTCTGATCAGCACACCGGTGGCGCCGATCGTGAACAACAGGGCGGCGAGGTAGAGGTAGTAGACGGGGTTCACTTCGACGCCTCCTCGCTGCGCTTGAAGTGCGCGGGCTCGACCGGGGTCCGCTCCAGCCGTTCCTCGGATCGCTGTTCCAGGGCGCGCAGGTCACCGAGCGCCTCGGCCGAGACGTCACGGATCTGACCGCGGTCGCGGAGCGTCTTGCTGACGGTGAGATCGGACGGGGTGCCGTCCGGGAGCAGGCCGGCGATGTCCACGGCGTTGTGCCGGGCGTAGACGCCGGGAGCGGGCAGCGGCGGCAGGTGCTTGCCCTCGCGGACGCGCTGCTCGGACTGCTCGCGCTGGGTCTTGGCGCGTTCGGTGCGCTCCCGGTGGGTGAGCACCATGGCGCCGATCGCGGCGGTGATGAGCAGGGCGCCGGTGATTTCGAAGGCGAAGACGTACTTGGTGAAGATGAGGGCGGCGAGGCCCTCCACGTTTCCGTTGGCGTTGGCCTGGCCGGTGCCCGCGAAGTCCTTCAGGGAGGCGTTGGCGATGCCCGCGAGGAGCAGGACGCCGAAGCCGACCCCGCAGAGCAGGGCCAGCCAGCGCTGTCCCCTGATGGTCTCCTTCAGGGAGTCGGCGGCGGTCACGCCGACCAGCATCACCACGAAGAGGAACAGCATCATGATCGCGCCGGTGTAGACGACGATCTGGACGATGCCGAGGAAGTAGGCGCCGTTGGCGAGGTAGAACACCGCCAGGACGATCATGGTTCCGGCGAGCGACAGTGCGCTGTGCACGGCCCGCTTCATGAAGACGGTGGACAGCGCACCGATCACGGCGACGGTGCCGAGGACCCAGAACTGGAAGGCCTCGCCGGTGGAGGTGGCGTAGGCGGCGAGCTGCGGGCTCATGCGTCCACCTCCCGGTCCTGCTCCTCGGGCTTCTCGCCCTTGGAGACGGCCACCTGGCGTACGGTCCCGGGGGCGGCCTCGGTGACCAGGCCCCGGTAGTAGTCCTGTTCGTCGGTCCCCGGGAAGATCGCGTGCGGGGTGTCGACCATGCCCTCTTCGAGGCCGGCGAGGAGCTGTTCCTTGGTGTAGATGAGGTTGGCGCGGCTGCTGTCGGCCAGTTCGAACTCGTTGGTCATCGTGAGCGCGCGCGTGGGGCACGCCTCGATGCACAGGCCGCACAGAATGCAGCGCGCGTAGTTGATCTGGTAGACGCGGCCGTAGCGTTCACCCGGCGAGTAGCGCTCCTCGTCGGTGTTGTCGGCGCCTTCCACGTAGATGGCGTCGGCGGGGCAGGCCCAGGCGCACAGCTCGCAGCCGACGCACTTCTCCAGGCCGTCCGGATGGCGGTTGAGCTGGTGCCGTCCGTGGAACCGCGGGGCCGTGGTCTTCGCCTGCTCCGGGTACTGCTCGGTCAGCCGCTTCTTGAACATGGCCTTGAAGGTCACGCCGAAGCCGGCGACGGGGTTCTGGAAACCGGGCTTGGTCTCCTTGGGCTCCTCAGCCATCGGACGCCTCCTTTCCATCCGTAGATCCGTCACTGACAGTGTCCGGCCCGCCACTGACAATCAGCTCCCGCTCCCGGCGGGGGGTGCGCCGGGGCACCGGCGGCAGCTCCTGTCCGGGCAGCGGCGGTACGGGGAAGCCGCCCGCCATCGGGTCGAACGCGGCCGGTTCGGCAGCGGGCTGCGCGGCCTCCTTGCCCTTGTCGCGGAACATGTCGACGACGAAGGACAGGACCAGCAGGGCGAGGACTCCGCCGCCGACGTACAGGGCGATGTCGGCGAAGCCGTAGTTCTGGTTGCGCAGGGTCCGGACGGTCGCGACGAGCATCAGCCAGACGACGGAGACCGGGATGAGGACCTTCCAGCCGAGCTTCATCAGCTGGTCGTAGCGCACGCGCGGGAGCGTGCCGCGGACCCAGACGAAGCCGAACAGCAGGAGGACGACCTTGGCGACGAACCAGAGCATCGGCCACCAGCCGTGGTTGGCGCCCGCCCAGACGGTGCTGATCGGCCAGGGGGCCCGCCAGCCGCCGAGGAACAGGGTGGTCGACACGGCGGAGACGGTCACCATGTTGACGTACTCGGCGAGCATGAACATCGCGAACTTGATCGACGAGTACTCGGTGTTGAAGCCGCCGACCAGGTCGCCCTCGGACTCGGGCATGTCGAAGGGTGCGCGGTTGGTCTCGCCGATCATGGTGACGATGTAGAGGACGAAGGAGACCGGCAGCAGCAGGATGTACCAGCGGCCCTGCTGCTGGTCGACGATCGTGGACGTCGACATCGACCCGGAGTACAGGAACACGGAGGCGAACGCGGCGCCCATGGCGATCTCGTAGGAGATCATCTGGGCGCAGGAGCGCAGGCCGCCGAGGAGCGGGTAGGTGGAGCCGGAGCTCCAGCCGGCGAGGACGATGCCGTAGATGCCGACGGAGGCGACCGCGAGGATGTAGAGCATCGCGATCGGCAGGTCGGTGAGCTGCATCGTGGTGCGGTGGCCGAAGATGGAGATCTCGTTGTCGGCCGGGCCGAACGGGATCACCGCGATGGCCATGAACGCCGGGATCGCCGCGACGATCGGCGCGAGGACGTAGACGGCCTTGTCGGCGCGTTTGACGACGACGTCTTCCTTGAGCATCAGTTTGATGCCGTCGGCGAGCGACTGGAGCATGCCCCAGGGGCCGTGCCGGTTGGGGCCGATGCGCAGCTGCATCCAGGCGACGACCTTGCGCTCCATGACGATGGAGATCAGCACGGTCACCATCAGGAAGGCGAAGCAGAAGACCGCCTTGAGGACGACCAGCCACCAGGGGTCACGGCCGAACATGGAGAGGTCTTCAGCGGCGAGGTACGAGTTCATGCCTCCACCTCCTTGGGTGCCTCACCGGCGGTGGCCGCCGGGCCGATGCGGACGAGGGAGCCGGGCAGCGCCCCGGTGTCGGACGCGACGCCGCCGCCGGCCGAGTTCAGCGGGAGCCAGACCACGCGGTCGGGCATCTCGGTGATCCTGAGCGGGAGTTCGACGGTGCCGGCGCCCGCGGTGACGGCGATGAGGCCGCCGTCCTCGACGCCCGCCTCGGCGGCTGTCGCCGCGGACACGCGCGCGTGGGCGGCGTGCCGGGTGCCTGCCAGTGCGTCGTCACCGTCCTGGAGGACGCCCTGGTCGAGGAGGAGCCGGTGCCCGGCGAGCACAGCCTCCCCGGCGGCGGGCCTGGGCAGCGAGGCGGCCGTCTCCAGCGGTTCGGAGGCCTTGGGTCCGTCCCAGGCGCCGAGCCGGTCCAGTTCCGCCCGCGCGGTGCGCAGGTCGGGCAGGCCGAGGTGGACGTCCATGGCGTCGGCGAGCATCTGCAGCACGCGCGCGTCGGTGGGCGGCAGCCGCCGGGTCATCTGCTCGGGCTTGAGGGCGGCCTCGAAGAGACGCGCCCGGCCTTCCCAGTTGAGGAAGGTGCCGGCCTTCTCGGCGACCGCGGCGACCGGCAGGACGACGTCGGCGTGTGCGGTGACCTCGCTGGGCCGCAGCTCCAGGGAGACCAGGAAGCCGACGGCTTCGAGTGCGGCACGCGCGCGTGCCGGGTCGGGCAGGTCGGCGACCTCGACACCGGCGACCAGCAGGGCGGAGAGTTCGCCGCGGGCGGCGGCCTCGACGATCTGGCCGGTGTCGCGGCCGTAGCGGAGCGGGAGTTCGGCGACGCCCCAGGCGGCGGCGACCTCCTCACGCGCGCGTGGGTCGGTGGCCGGGCGGCCGCCCGGCAGCAGCGACGGCAGCGCGCCTGCCTCGATCGCGCCGCGCTCACCGGCCCGGCGCGGGATCCAGACCAGCCGGGCGCCGGTGGCGGTGGCGGCCCGTACGGCGGCGGTGAGGCCGCCGGCGACCGATGCCAGCCGCTCCCCTACGACGATCACGGCACCGTCGGAGCGCAGCGCATCGGCGGCCCGGGTGCCGGACTCCTCCAGGCCGACTCCGCTCGCGAGGGCGTCCAGCCACTCGGTCTCGGTGCCGGGTGCGGCCGGAAGCAGCGTGCCGCCGGCCTTCTCCAGCCCGCGTGTGGCGTACGTGGCGAGGGAGAACACCTGCTGCTTGTGCTTGCGCCATGCCTTGCGCAGCCTCAGGAAGACGCCGGGCGCCTCCTCCTCCGACTCGAACCCGACCAGGAGGACGGCGGGCGCCTTCTCCAGGGAGGTGTAGGTGACGCCCGTACCGTCGAGGTCGCGGCCGCGGCCTGCCACCCGTGCGGCCAGGAAGTCGGCCTCCTCGCTGGTGTGCACGCGCGCGCGGAAGTCGATGTCGTTGGTGTCGAGGGCCACGCGCGCGAACTTGCTGTACGCGTAGGCGTCCTCGACGGTGAGCCGGCCGCCGGTGAGGACGCCGGCCCGGGAGCGGGCGGCGGCCAGGCCCCGGGCGGCGGCTTCGAGGGCCTCCGGCCAGGAGGCGGGTTCGAGGACGCCCTGGGCGTTGCGGACCAGCGGGGTCTCCAGGCGGTCCTTCTGCTGTGTGTAGCGGAACGCGAAGCGTCCCTTGTCGCAGATCCACTCCTCGTTGACCTCGGGGTCGTCGGCGGCGAGCCGCCGCATGACCTTGCCGCGCCGGTGGTCGGTGCGGGTGGCGCAGCCACCCGAGCAGTGCTCGCACACGGACGGCGAGGAGATCAGGTCGAAGGGCCGGGAGCGGAAGCGGTACGCCGCCGAGGTGAGGGCGCCGACCGGGCAGATCTGGATGGTGTTCCCGGAGAAGTACGACTCGAACGGGTCGCCCTCGCCGGTGCCGACCTGCTGCAGCGCGCCGCGCTCCAGGAGTTCGATCATCGGGTCGCCGGCGATCTGGTTGGAGAACCGGGTGCAGCGGGCGCACAGCACGCACCGTTCGCGGTCCAGGAGCACCTGGGTGGAGATCGGGACGGGCTTCTCGTAGGTGCGCTTGCGGCCGTCGAAGCGGGACTCGGCGTTGCCGTGCGACATGGCCTGGTTCTGCAGCGGGCACTCGCCGCCCTTGTCGCAGACCGGGCAGTCCAGCGGGTGGTTGATGAGCAGCAGCTCCATCACGCCGTGCTGCGCCTTCTCGGCGACGGGCGAGGTGAGGTGAGTCTTCACCACCATCCCGTCCGTACAGGTGATCGTGCAGGAGGCCATCGGCTTGCGCTGCCCCTCGACCTCGACGATGCACTGGCGGCAGGCGCCGGCCGGGTCGAGCAGGGGGTGGTCGCAGAAGCGCGGGATCTCGATGCCGAGCTGTTCGGCGGCGCGGATGACCAGGGTGCCCTTGGGCACGCTGATCTCGATGCCGTCGATCGTCAGCGTGACGAGGTCCTGCGGCGGGACCGCCGCCGTTCCCCCCGAGGAGGGGGAACTCGTGGTCACGGTCATGCGTTCACCTCCGGGCGGTCCGCCCAGGCCGTCGACTTGGCCGGGTCGAAGGGGCAGCCCCGGCCCGTGATGTGCTGTTCGTACTCCTCGCGGAAGTACTTGAGCGAGGAGAAGATCGGGGACGCCGCGCCGTCGCCGAGGGCGCAGAAGGACTTGCCGTTGATGTTGTCGGCGATGTCGTTCAGCTTGTCGAGGTCGGACATCACGCCCTTGCCGGCCTCGATGTCGCGGAGCAACTGCACGAGCCAGTAGGTGCCTTCGCGGCAGGGGGTGCACTTGCCGCAGGACTCGTGGGCGTAGAACTCGGTCCAGCGGGTGACGGCGCGCACCACGCAGGTGGTCTCGTCGAAGCACTGGAGTGCTTTGGTGCCGAGCATGGAGCCCGCGGCGCCCACTCCTTCGTAGTCGAGGGGGACGTCGAGATGCTCGTCGGTGAACATGGGTGTCGAGGAGCCGCCCGGGGTCCAGAACTTCAGGCGGTGGCCCTGGCGCATCCCGCCGCTCATGTCGAGGAGCTGGCGCAGGGTGATGCCGAGCGGTGCCTCGTACTGGCCGGGGCTCGCGACGTGGCCGCTGAGGGAGTAGAGCGTGAAGCCGGGCGACTTCTCGCTCCCCATCGACCTGAACCATTCCTTGCCCTTGTGGAGGATGGCGGGAACCGAGGCGATGGACTCGACGTTGTTCACAACAGTCGGGCAGGCGTAGAGCCCTTCGACGGCAGGGAAGGGGGGACGCAGTCGCGGTTGACCGCGGCGGCCTTCGAGCGAGTCGAGCAGTGCGGTCTCCTCACCGCAGATGTACGCGCCGGCGCCGGCGTGCACGGTGAGGGTCAGGTCGAGTCCGCTGCCGAGGATGTTCTCGCCGAGGTAGCCGGCCGCGTAGGCCTCGCGCACGGCCTCGTGCAACCGCCGCAGGACGGGGACGACTTCCCCACGCAGGTAGATGAAGGCATGCGACGACCGGATGGCGTAGCACGCGATCACGATGCCCTCGATGAGGCTGTGCGGGTTGGCGAACAGGAGCGGGATGTCCTTGCAGGTCCCGGGCTCCGATTCGTCGGCGTTGACAACTAGATAGTGCGGTTTGCCGTCTCCCTGCGGAATGAACTGCCACTTCATCCCGGTGGGGAATCCCGCGCCGCCGCGGCCGCGCAGTCCGGACTCCTTGACATAGGCGATCAGGTCGTCCGGTGACATGGCGAGCGCCTTGCGGAGCCCCTCGTATCCCTCGTGCCTCCGGTAGACGTCGAGCGTCCAGGAGCGGTCCTCGTCCCAGAAGGCCGACAGCACGGGTGCGAGCAGCTTCTCGGGGCTGGTGTCCTTGAGGTCGGGTACCACCGTCATCACTCCCCCTCCTCGGCGGCAGGCCCTGCCGGGTGCGACGGGTCGGAGGCCGAGGTCTCCTGCGGTGCGTCATGGGAACTGAGGTGCTCGGCCGGCGACGGCTCGTGCACCGGCCGGTCCTGCCGGTCCGCTGCTTCCTCCTGCGGACCTCCGCGCGGATGGACCACGCGCGCGGGTGCGGCCTCACCCCTTGCCAGGCGGAGGCCCACCAGCGACGCGGGTCCCGCACTCCCGCTCTCCTCGACGGCTCCGGGCCGCTCGTCGGGGAAGCCGGCCAGGATCCGCGCGGTCTCCTTGAAGGTGCACAGCCGGGCGCCGCGCGTGGGCTCGACGTCCCGGCCCGCGCGCAGGTCGTCGACGAGGCGCTTGGCGCTGGCCGGGGTCTGGTTGTCGAAGAACTCCCAGTTGACCATCACGACGGGCGCGAAGTCGCAGGCCGCGTTGCACTCGATGTGCTCCAGGGTGACCTTGCCGTCGCCGGTGGTCTCGCCGTTGCCGACGCCGAGGTGCTCCTGGAGGGTCTCGAAGATCGCGTCGCCGCCCATGACCGCGCACAGCGTGTTGGTGCAGACGCCCACCTGGTAGTCGCCGGAGGGCTTGCGCCGGTACATGGTGTAGAAGGTGGCGACGGCGGTGACCTCGGCCGTGGTCAGCTCCAGGACGTCCGCGCAGAACTGCATCCCGGTGCGCGTGACGTGCCCTTCCTCCGCCTGCACGAGGTGCAGCAGCGGCAGCAGGGCGGACCGGGAGTCGGGGTAGCGGGCGATGATGTCGCGCGCGTCCGTCTCCAGGCGGGCCCGGACGTCGTCCGGGTAGGCGGGCGCGGGCAGCTCGGGCATGCCCAGGCTGATACCGCGCTCCGAGGAAGAGGTGGTCACCGGTCGACGCCTCCCATCACGGGGTCGATGGACGCGACGGCGACGATGACGTCGGCGACCTGGCCGCCCTCGCACATCGCCGCCATGGCCTGCAGGTTGGTGAAGGACGGGTCGCGGAAGTGGACCCGGTAGGGGCGGGTGCCGCCGTCGGACACGGCGTGCACGCCGAGTTCGCCCTTGGGGGACTCGACGGCCGCGTAGGCCTGGCCGGGCGGGACCCGGAAGCCCTCGGTGACCAGCTTGAAGTGGTGGATCAGGGCCTCCATGGAGGTGCCCATGATCTTCTTGATGTGGTCGAGGGAGTTGCCGAGTCCGTCCGGCCCGAGGGCGAGCTGGGCGGGCCAGGCGATCTTCTTGTCGGCGACCATGACCGGTCCGGGCTGGAGCCGGTCCAGGCACTGCTCGACGATGCCGAGCGACTGGCGCATCTCCTCCAGGCGGACCAGGAAGCGGCCGTAGGCGTCGCAGGTGTCGGCGGTCGGGATCTCGAAGTCGTACGTCTCGTAGCCGCAGTACGGCTGTGCCTTGCGCAGGTCGTGCGGCAGGCCGGCGGCGCGCAGGATCGGGCCGGTGGCGCCGAGGGCCATGCAGCCGGCCAGGTCGAGGTAGCCGATGTCCTGCATGCGGGCCTTGAAGATGGGGTTCCCGGTGGCGAGCTTGTCGTACTCCGGGAGGTTCTTGCGCATCTTCTTCACGAACTCGCGGATCTGGTCGACCGCACCGGGCGGCAGGTCCTGGGCGAGGCCGCCGGGGCGGATGTAGGCGTGGTTCATCCGCAGGCCGGTGATGAGTTCGTAGAGATCGAGAATCATTTCACGATCACGGAAGCCGTAGATCATGATCGTGGTGGCGCCGAGTTCCATGCCGCCGGTGGCGATGCACACCAGGTGGGAGGAGAGCCGGTTCAGCTCCATCAGGAGCACCCTGATGATGCTGGCGCGCTCGCTGATCTGGTCCTCGATGCCGAGGAGCTTCTCGACGGCGAGACAGTAGGCGGTCTCGTTGAAGAAGGACGTCAGGTAGTCCATGCGGGTCACGAACGTGGTGCCCTGCGTCCACGTGCGGAACTCGAGGTTCTTCTCGATGCCGGTGTGCAGGTAGCCGATGCCGCAGCGGGCCTCGGTGACCGTCTCGCCGTCGATCTCCAGGATGAGGCGGAGCACTCCATGGGTGGACGGGTGCTGGGGACCCATGTTGACGACGATGCGTTCGTCGTCGGCTCGGGCCGCGGACTGGACGATCTCGTCCCAGTCGCCGCCGGTGACCGTGTATACGGTGCCCTCGGTGGTTTCGCGGGCGGCTGCTGACTGTGTGCTCACGAGTACGACCTCCGCTGGTCCGGAGCCGGGATCTGGGCGCCCTTGTACTCGACGGGGATGCCGCCGAGGGGGTAGTCCTTGCGCTGCGGATGGCCCTGCCAGTCGTCCGGCATCATGATCCGCGTCAGGGCCGGGTGACCGTCGAAGACGATCCCGAAGAAGTCGTAGGTCTCGCGCTCGTGCCAGTCGTTGGTCGGGTAGACGGAGACCAGGGACGGGATGTGCGGGTCGGCGTCCGGGGCGCTGACCTCCAGGCGGATCAGCCGGTTGTGGGTGATCGAGCGCAGGTGGTAGACGGCGTGCAGCTCGCGGCCCTTGTCGTGCAGGTAGTGGACGCCGCTGACGCCGGTGCACAGTTCGAAGCGCAGGGCGGGGTCGTCGCGCAGGGTGCGGGCGACGCGCGGCAGGTGCTCTCGCTCGATGTGGAAGGTGAGCTCGCCGCGGTCGACGACCGTCTTCTCGATGGCGTTGTCCGGGAGCAGTCCCTGCTCCTCCAGGGCGCCTTCCAGCTCGTCGGCGACCTCGTCGAACCAGCCGCCGTAGGGGCGGGCGGCCGGTCCCGGGAGGCGGACCGAGCGGACCAGGCCGCCGTAGCCGGAGGTGTCGCCGCCGTTGTTGGCGCCGAACATGCCGCGCTGGACGCGGATCTCCTCTCCGCCCTGGCCGCGCTGGCCGGGGAGGTTGTCGGCGGCCAGGTCCTTCTCGGGGTTGACCCCGTTGTGGCCGTTCACGTCGCTCACCGCAGCAGCCCCTTCATCTCGATCGTGGGCAGGGCCTTGAGCGCCGCCTCCTCCGCCTCCCGGGCCGCTTCCCTCGCGTTGACGCCGAGCTTGGAGGTCTGGATCTTCTGGTGGAGCTTGAGGATCGCGTCCATCAGCATCTCGGGGCGGGGCGGGCAGCCCGGCAGGTAGATGTCGACGGGGACGATGTGGTCGACGCCCTGGACGATCGCGTAGTTGTTGAACATGCCGCCCGAGGAGGCGCAGACGCCCATGGAGATCACCCACTTGGGGTTGGGCATCTGGTCGTAGACCTGCCTGAGCACCGGCGCCATCTTCTGGCTGACCCGGCCGGCGACGATCATGAGGTCGGCCTGGCGGGGTGAGCCGCGGAAGACCTCCATGCCGAAGCGGGCCAGGTCGTAGCGGCCGGCGCCGGTGGTCATCATCTCGATGGCGCAGCAGGCGAGGCCGAAGGTGGCGGGGAAGACGGACGCCTTGCGCACCCAGCCCGCGGCCTGCTCGACGGTGGTCAGCAGGAAGCCGCTCGGCAGCTTTTCTTCGAGTCCCATGTCCAAAGACCCCTCAGTCCCATTCCAGGCCGCCGCGCCGCCAGACGTATGCGTAGGCGACGAAGACGGTGAGCACGAAGAGCAGCATCTCCACGAGCCCGAAAACACCCAGGGCGTCGAAGGTGACGGCCCACGGGTAGAGGAAGACGATCTCGATGTCGAAGACGATGAAGAGCATCGCCGTCAGGTAGTACTTGATCGGGAAACGCCCGCCGCCGGCCGGCGTGGGGGTCGGCTCGATACCGCACTCGTAGGCTTCGAGCTTGGCGCGGTTGTACCGCTTCGGACCGATCAGCGTGGCCATGACCACGGAGAAGATCGCAAAGCCTGCCCCGAGGGCTCCCAGTACGAGGATGGGCGCATAGGCGTTCACCGCTCCTCGCTCCTCTCAGTCGGCACTGACTGGTGGCGGTTCGGATCGGGCTCCCCACCTGCCTCGTCCGTCCCGCGAACCCCGCGCGTCCCGGGCGAAGATCGCGAACATGTGAAGCAGGTCACAAGCCCAACTGCCTCGCATCTTATGCCCGCCGCTCTGTGATCTGCGACACGGGGTATTGCACAAGCTTTGTGATCTCCACCACCTGACGATCGATCATGAAGTCGGATGAGTAGTGATCTTCGCACGCGAAGCGTTCAGCTGATCACCAGAAGTGACAATTTCGACCATTGATGCAGACCAGAGGGCGTCGCGAGCGGGCGTCTCTATATCAAGAGGGTTCCTCTGCATGCAAATTCGCCGTGGACGAGACCGCTTGATAGTGAGCCGCATTCACACATCAGAGGGAGGTTCGGCGACCGATGTGGACGCGTGCACGCGTTCACGAACCCGGGACGCGCGAGACGCACCTCCACCGGTAACCGTTCCGTGACCTCCACCACATTGATGAGAGGCGCCTGAGAACGGGGCTTGGCCAACCATCCCGACCGATGGTAGGCGGGGGGCAATCCGGACGTAACAGCGAAAGAACGTGATCACGGGCTTGATCACAGGAGTCCGCAATGTCCGTTACGGCGTCAATAAAGAAAGACGCGCGGGGGATTCGCCGTCTCGATTGAGCAACTGTGGCGCAGCACACGTTTCTTGTAGATATGAAGGAGCCCCTGATACCGGTTGTTCCCATGTCCCACACCGCTCACATACGCAGCCACCGGAAACCCCGCCGCAGCGCGACGACAAGCATCGCCGTGCGCGCCGGAGTTGCCAGTGGCGTCCTCGGCATGGCAGCGGCGGGCGCGGCCTCGGCGAGTGCCGCCGAACCCGTGACGCAGACGCTCGAACTGCCCACCCTGACGGCCGATCTGGCCACCCAGGTGGCCCAGTCCGCCGACGCCACGCAGCAGGCTGCGGCGAACTACACCCTCCAGGCCGAGCGCGACGCGGCCGCCGCAAATGCCGCGAAGCAGGCCAAGGCGGACCTCGCCGAGGCCAAGCAGAAGGCCGAGGCCAAGAAGAAGAAGGCCGAGGAGGCCCGCAAGGCCGCCGCTGAGCGCGCCGCCTCGCGCAGCGCCGAGCGGACCACCCTCAGCGCCTCCACGAGCTCCAGCGCCTCCACGAGCACGTCCACGGCGACCGGTTCGGCGGCCGCGGTGGTCGCCTTCGTGAAGGCACAGATCGGTGACGCCTACGTCTCCGGCGGCACGGGCCCGAACTCGTGGGACTGCTCGGGCCTCGTCCAGGCCGCCTTCAAGTCGGTCGGTGTCAGCCTGCCGCGCGTCTCCCAGGACCAGTCGACGCAGGGCACCCAGGTCTCGCTGAGCAACCTCCAGCCCGGCGACATCCTCTACTGGGGCAGCGCCGGCAGCGCGTACCACGTGGCGGTGTACGTGGGCGACGGCATGTTCGTGGGCGCGCAGAACCCCTCCAGCGGCGTCGGTGAGCACCCGCTGTCGTACGACCCGCCGACCGGCGCGGTGCGGGTGCTCTGACAACCCGGGCAACCAAGACAACTCAGGCATCGCACAAGCACGGTAGGGCCGCAGCCGCTCGGGGGCAGCGGCCCTTCCGGCGTGCCCGCCCGGCCACGGACCGCCCCCTCCGTGCGGGCCGCCCCTCTCCCGGGTTCTCCACAGGCCGCAGCCCCTCGCGAGGGTTTTCCACAGCCCCGCCCGTGATCCGGTGACTCCTGGGATGCTCGGTGCAGGCCGCTCGCAC
Source organism: Streptomyces sp. NPDC104761 (assembly GCF_055583445.1). Taxonomy (NCBI): domain Bacteria; kingdom Bacillati; phylum Actinomycetota; class Actinomycetes; order Kitasatosporales; family Streptomycetaceae; genus Streptomyces; species Streptomyces sp. NPDC104761. Next base: position 331,298 of record NZ_JBVJNZ010000005.1, read on the forward strand.
ACGGCGCGGCGGCCCCGAGATCCGAGAAGGAGACATCGCGATGCCACGCGTCTTCGTCCAGGGCGACCCCATGGACTACTACCCCCGGCACGCCCCCGAAGCCCGGCGCGGTTCGGTGCGCCGGATCACCGAGACCGGTGAGGACGTCCTGCACAAGCCGTGCCGGGACGTCACCGAGTTCGGTCCCGACCTCGCCGCGCTCATCGACGACATGTTCCGCACCATGTACATCGCCGAGGGAGCCGGCCTCGCCGCGAACCAAGTCGGGATCGACCTGCGGCTGTTCGTGTACGACTGCTCCGACGACGACGGTGTCCGACATGTCGGGCACATCGTCAACCCCGTCCTGGAGGCACCGGACCCGGCCGGGCGGCGGCTGCTCGACGAGGGCGAGGGCTGTCTGTCGGTGCCGGGGGCGGTGATGGACGTGCCGCGGCCGGACCGCGCGGTCGTGCACGGCCAGGACAAGGAAGGCAATCCGCTCACCATCGAGGGAACCGGGTATTTCGCCCGCTGCCTGGCGCACGAGACCGACCATGTGAACGGGCGCGTGTATCTCGACCGGCTGTCCCGGCGGGAGCGGAAGGAAGCGCTGCGGCAGATGGCGGACCGGCGGGAGGACGTCTACGCCCGCCGGGCCGCCAACATCGAGGCGACCGGCTCCTAGGAGCGGTCAGGCCTTCGGGGCCACCTTGCTCAGGCCGTTGATGATGCGGTCCATCGCGTCGCCGCCGGTCGGGTCGGTGAGGTTCGCCAGGAGCTTCAGGGTGAACTTCATCAGCAGCGGGTGGGTCAGGCCGCGCTGGGCGGCGATCTGCATGACCTTCGGGTTGCCGATGAGCTTCACGAAGGCGCGGCCCAGGGTGTAGTAGCCGCCGTAGGTGTCCTTGAGGACGCGCGGGTAGCGCTGCAGGGCCAGTTCGCGGCCGCTGGGCGTGGCCCGCGCGTGGGCCTGGACGATGACGTCGGCGGCGATCTGGCCGGATTCCATGGCGTAGGCGATGCCCTCGCCGTTGAAGGGGTTCACCAGGCCGCCGGCGTCGCCGACGAGGAGGAGGCCGCGGGTGTAGTGGGGCTGGCGGTTGAAGGCCATGGGGAGGGCGGCGCCGCGGATCGGGCCGGTCATGTTCTCGGGGGTGTAGCCCCAGTCCTCGGGCATGGAGGCGCACCAGGCCTTGAGGACCTCGCGCCAGTCCAGTTCCTTGAAGGAGTCGGAGGTGTTCAGGACGCCGAGACCCACGTTGGAGGTGCCGTCGCCCATGCCGAAGATCCAGCCGTAGCCGGGAAGGAGGCGGTCCTGGGGGCCGCGGCGGTCCCAGAGTTCCAGCCAGGACTCCAGGTAGTCGTCGTCGTGACGGGGGGAGGTGAAATAGGTCCGGACGGCCACGCCCATGGGGCGGTCCTCGCGGCGGTGCAGGCCCATCGCGAGGGAGAGCCGGGTGGAGTTGCCGTCGGCGGCCACGACGAGCGGGGCGTGGAAGGTGACTTCGCGCTTCTCCTCGCCGAGCTTGGCGTGCACGCCGGTGATCCGGCCGGTGCGGTCGTCGACGATCGGGGCGCCGACGTTGCAGCGCTCGTAGAGGCGGGCGCCCGCCTTCTGCGCCTGGCGGGCGAGCTGTTCGTCGAAGTCGTCGCGCTTGCGGACCAGGCCGTAGTCGGGGAAGGAGGCGAGATCCGGCCAGTCGAGCTGGAGGCGGGTGCCGCCGCCGATGATGCGCAGGCCCTTGTTGCGCAGCCAGCCGGCCTCCTCGGAGATGTCGATGCCCATGGCGACCAGCTGCTTCACCGCGCGCGGGGTGAGTCCGTCGCCGCACACCTTCTCGCGCGGGAACTCGGTCTTCTCCAGCAGGAGGACGTCGAGGCCGGACTTGGCGAGGTGGTAGGCCGTCGTGGAGCCGGCTGGCCCCGCGCCGACGACGATGACATCGGCGGTGTTTTCGGAGAGGGGCTCGGTCACGGCGGGGGCTCCCCAAGGCTCGAAATCTGCGTGCCGACCGGCACTGGACATGGGCAGTCTATTCAGCGGTACTGATCACCCTGCTGAAGGGCTGTCCCTGTGAACCGAGCTCTCCCCGCGGTACGGCTGCGTGTACCCACGCACGAGGACGCGTTCGCCTGGCACCGGGTCTTCGACGACCCCGAGGTCATGGAGTTCTACGGCGGCCGGGCCGCCGAGCTGTCCGTCTACGAGGAGCTCACCGCACGCCAGCGCCGGCACGACGCGGAGCTCGGGTTCTGCCTGTGGACGATGACCGACGAGGCCGGGCAGGTCATCGGGTTCACCGGCGCCCAGCCATGGGCGCCGGACTGGGGGCCCAGGGGCGAGATCGAGATCGGCTGGCGGCTCGGCCGGGCCCACTGGGGCAAGGGGTACGTGACGGCGGCGGCACACATGACGCTGGGGCGGCTGCGGGCGGCGGGCGTGCCGACGGTGGTGGCGATGGTGCGGCCGGGCAACGAGCGGTCCGTCGCGGTGACCCGGCGCCTCGGGATGGAACTGCGGGAGACGTTCCCGCACCCGCGCCTGCCGGAGGAGGCGCTCTGCTTCCGGCTCGACCTGCGGGGTGGCAGCATGTCCGACTACACAGAGTGACGATCTGTTACAGAAAGACACTTGGCGCTTCCGGCCGCCACGTGCCGCGGGTTACCCTTCCAGTACCGCTGGGGGTGACATCTGTGCATATAACACCCAAAACACCCGAAGTGCGCGTGCCACGGCTGGTCGGACTGATGGCCGTGGACGCGCGCGAGACCGCCCGGTCGCGAGGTCTGTTCCTCAACGCGCCGGACCGGCCCGACTTCCATCTCACGGTCGTCGACTATGTCGTGCGCCAGTTCCCGCAGCCCGGTGCCGAGGTGCCGCGGGACTCGATGGTGTACGTGTGGTTCGACTTCGGTGAGGGCGAGGGCGGCGGAGGCGTGCGCGAGCCACGCATCCCACGGCCGCCCAGTGGCGGGCTGCAGCGGGAGCTGGACCAGCCCGGGGACCACACCTTCGAGGTGAGCAGCCTGTGAGTCACCGGCCGGTAAGTCCCAGGCCGGTAAGTCCCAGGCCGGTGAGTCCCACGCTGGTGAGTCCCAGGCCGGCGAGCCCCACGCTGGTGAGTCAAGGCTGGTGAGTCCCAGGCCGGGGCTCAGGACTCAGGCCTCCTTGAAGCCCCGGTGCAGGGCGACGATCCCGCCGGTGAGGTTGCGCCAGGCCACCTTCGACCAGCCCGCCTCGCGCAGCCGGCCGGCCAGCGCGGGCTGGTCGGGCCAGGCGCGGATGGACTCGGCGAGGTAGACGTAGGCGTCCGGGTTGGAGGAGACCGCGCGGGCGACCGGCGGCAGGGCACGCATCAGGTACTCGGTGTAGACGGTCCGGAAGGGCGCCCAGGTCGGGTGCGAGAACTCGCAGATCACGACCCTTCCGCCGGGCCGCGTCACCCGGTACATCTCGCGCAGGGCCGCGTCGGTGTCCTGGACGTTGCGCAGCCCGAAGGAGATCGTCACGGCGTCGAAGGTGTCGTCCCCGAACGGCAGCCGGGTGGCGTCCCCGGCGGTGAAGGGCATCCAGGCGTTGCGGCGCTTGCCGACCTGGAGCATGCCCAGGGAGAAGTCACAGGGCACGACGTAGGCGCCGGCCCTGACGAACGGCTGGGAGGAGGTGCCCGTGCCGGCCGCCAGGTCCAGGATCTTCTGCGCGGGGCGCGCGTCGACCGCCTTGGCGACCTCCTTCCGCCACTGCCGGTCCTGGCCGAGCGACAGGACGTCGTTGGTCAGGTCGTACCGTTCCGCCACGTCGTCGAACATCGAGGCGACTTCGTGCGGCTGCTTGTTCAGGGAAGCGCGGGTCACGCCCGCCATTCTTGCAGCACGCCCTCAGGGCAGAAGCTTCGGCTTCTTCTTCGCGGCCACGTCCTCCACCCAGCCGCACGCCACGACGAACACCGCGATCAGGATCCAGCCGACGCCGAACATGAACCACTGGCTGTCCAGCGGGAGCCATTTCTCGAACGCGGGCACGTTCCACATCTGGTCGATCAGCGGGACCGCGAGGACCAGGGCGATCTCGTGCCAGAGGTAGATCGTCACCGCGCGGGCGTTGAAGATCGTGACCGTCCGGTCGAGCTTCCGGTGGCGGGTCAGCCAGGCGAAGTCGATCTTGAAGTAGGCCTTCGCCCACATCAGCAGCATCACGAACCCGGCCGACCAGAACGCCTGCGCGAGGGGGTTCTCGTCCAGGTCGTAGGTGCCGAAGTCGGCCTGGTGCGAGAAGGCGTACCAGCCGCCGTAGCCGACGGCGGCGAACGAGCCCACGATCACCAGGCCCGGCTTCATCCGCCGGAGCACGCCGTCGCGGTGCGCGAAGCCGAGGATCCAGCAGAAGAGGTACGTCGACAGGTCCCACAGGGCACTGCCGAAGCGGTTGTCCGGGCCGGACCAGACGAAGTTCAGCACCAGGATCGGGGCGAGGGACAGCAGGAGCACCGGGATCGGGGCCTTGCGGAAGATCCACAGCAGCGCCGGCGAGAGGAGGACGAACCAGAGGTAGGTGCGCAGGTACCAGAGGATCTCCCAGGCCTGCTCGCCCCACGCGTTGCCCGGCGGGTCGCCGAGCGGCACGATCCAGTAGACGATCTGCCAGCCCGGCATCCAGCCGTGGATCAGCATCGCCAGGACGACGAAGAAGCCCCAGAACCAGAAGGGCGGGAGGAGACGGCGGAGGCGGCTCATGACGACCTTCGGAGCGGGGCGCTCCAGGGACTTCGCCATGAGGGTGCCGGCGAGGCCGAACATGATGCCCATGGAGGGGAACACCATGCCGCACCAGGCCCAGCCGAAGGTGTGGTAGGTGACGACGCGGATGAGGGCGACGGCGCGGAGGGTGTCGAAGTAACGGTCCCTCGCAGGGAGCTTGGGCCGAGGGTCGGTGTCCTTGGCGTCTGTTGAAACGATGCCCGGCGCTGTCGGCTGCGGATCCGGTTCGAGTACCGGCTCCGGCTCCACCAGGGGCAGTGGGGCCGTCTGGTCAGGTGCCGGAGCGTGGATGTGGTCGGGGTACGGCTGTTGCGCGCACTGCTGCTGGCCGCCGTACGGGGTGTAGTCGTAGCCGTTGTAGCCCTGCTGGTACGGGTTCTGCTGGTACGGGTTCTGCTGGTACGGGCCCTGCTGGTACGGGTTCTGCTGGTCCCAGGTCATCAGCCGCTCACTCCTGCCGGGGTGCCGACCTCGCCGGTGCGCTTGAGTTTCTGCCAGCGCAGGCGGCCGCCGGTGAGGGCGGTGATGCAGGAGTGGATGAGGACGAGGTACATCATCTGGCGGTAGGCCAACTGCTGCAGCGGCATCATCGCGAGGTACCGGTACTTCTCCTTGTCCAGGCGGAACGCGTAGGCGGCGCAGGCCAGTTGGATGCCGAGGACGGCGAGCCAGGCCAGCAGGGCGGCCTCGAAGTCGACGAAGATCATGGAGTAGACCGTGAACACGTCGATGAGCGGGGCGAAGACCGGGGTGACGATCTGGAAGAGGACGACCAGGGGCATGCCGACGCGTCCGAAGCGGCCCGACGGGCCCCTGTCCGTCAGGGACTTGCGGTGCTTCCACAGGGCCTGCATGGTGCCGTAGGACCAGCGGTAGCGCTGGGACCACAGCTGCTTCAGCGAACCGGGCGCCTCCGTCCAGGCCTTGGCGTGCTCCTGGTAGACGACCCGCCAGCCCGCACGGTGCATGGCGATGGTGATGTCCGTGTCCTCGGCGAGGGTGTCCTCGCTCATCCCGCCGACCCCCAGGACCGCCTCGCGGCGGAACGCGCCGATGGCACCGGGGATGGTGGGCATGCAGCGCAGCAGGTCGTACATGCGGCGGTCGAGGTTGAAGCCCATCACGTACTCGATGTGCTGCCAGGCGCCGATGACCGTGTTGCGGTTGCCGACCTTGGCGTTGCCGGCGACCGCGCCGACCTCGGGGTCGGCGAACGGCTGCACGAGGTGCCGTACCGTGTCCGGCTCGAAGACCGTGTCGCCGTCCATCATCACGACGATGTCGTAACTGGCGTTGCGCACACCGTTGTTGAGGGCGGCGGGCTTGCCCGCGTTCTCCTGGCGGATGACCCGGACGTTGGGCATGCCGAGCTTGTCGGCGGCGGCGCGGGCGATCTCCGAGGTGCCGTCCGTGGAGCCGTCGTCGACGACGATGACCTCGATCGGGTGGGTGCTCTGCGCCAGCGACTCCAGGGTGTTGGCGATGCACTCCTTCTCGTTGTACGCCGGGACGATCACGCTCACCGGCCGGGTGACGGTCGGCCCCCAGCTGAACCGGCGTTTGTTGCGCTGTCTGTAGTGGCGGCGGGCAATGAGCAGCATCATCCCGAAGCGGCCCATCACCGCGACGCCGACGACGAACAGCAGGCCGGAGAGGACGGGCAGGGCCCACTCGGCTATCGCGACCGCCACGATGAGGGCCTTGCCCTCGTAGAGGGTCATGCCGGTGGCGGTGCGGTGGGCCGCCTGGAGGCGGGGGACGGTGGTGGCGGGGGTGCCTGTTCCGGTCACGCCTGCCTCGGTGAGGCCGGTGGTGGCCGGGCCGTTCGTGGCGGTGCTCGCGGCGGCGGTCTGCCGGCTCGCGGCGTTCCGCTTCTCGATGACACCGCTGACGGTGGTGAAGGTGTAGCCCTTCGCCTTCATCTTCTCGATGTACTGCGGCAGCGCCTTGATGGTCTGCGAGCGCTCACCGCCGGCATCGTGGAACAGGACGGCGGCCCCCTTGGTGCCGCTCGGGGTGGCCCACTTGACGATCTTCGAGACGCCCGGCTTCTTCCAGTCGTCGCTGTCGGTGTCGACGAAGACGCTGGTGTAGCCCTCGTCGCCGAGCTTTTTGTAGACCGGCCAGCTGTAGTTGTCGATGGCGTCCGTCTCCGAGGAGTACGGCGCGCGGAAGAGGGTCGTGGTGATGCCGGCCGCGCCCGCCAGCGCGAGCTGCGTCTGCTGCATCTCGCGGTTGACCCGGGCGTCGCTCTGGTACGAGAGGTCGACGTGCGTGAACGTGTGGATGCCGACCTCGTTGCCCTGCTGGACCATCGTCTTCACGATGCCCGGGTAGCGCGACACCATCGAGCCGACCAGGAAGAACGTGGCGGGCACGTCGTACTGCTTCAGGATCTTGAGGACCTGGGGGGTGTAGGTCGGGTTCGGACCGTCGTCGAAGGTGAGGGCGATGGTCTTGGAGGGGACCGAGACGGTGGTCGCCCGGCCGCCCCGGAAGGTGAGGATCGGGCCGCCGTCGAGGACCTTGTCCGGGACCTTGCTCGAACTGGCTCCGGTGCGCACCCGCTGGTCGCCGCCGACCTCTGCGCGCAGATAGCCGTCGAGCAGCATCACGCAGGTCAGCGCCAGCAGGAGCAGCAGGGCGAGGATGACACGCGGTTTCTGCAGCGCCGCGGCCCGGCCCGCCGCCCGCTCGATGCGGGTGGGGGCGCGCCTGCGGCCGCGTGCGGACGTCGGAGTAGTCATGGGGAGAGGCCTGCGTTCCCGGTCAGTCCGCGGTGGCGGATGCGGAGGAGGACGGGGTGACGGACGGGGTGGCGGCGGACGGGGTGACGGCGGTCGAAGGCGACGCCGAGGGGCGGCCGCTGGGAAGGCCGGCCTGCCGGCCGATGCCGCCCTGCGGGCGTTCGACGCCGGGGGCGTTGCCGGCGCGCGCGAAGTCGGGGATCAGCGAGTCCGGGGTGAGCGAGGTTCCCCAGCCCATGAAGGCGGCGCCGAGCACTCCGGTGTAGGCGAGGCAGACGACGCCGAGGAGGAGGCCGACGCGCCGCAGCACCTTGGAGCGGCGCCCGGAGGAGTCGACGAAGACGGGCCCCTCGGCAGCCCGGTTGCCTTGTTTGCGGCGGCGACCGCGCCCCGCGGCGCGGCTTTCGATGGCAGGCTCGGATTGCATTCCACGGATATTAGGGAGCCTTTATGTGATCGTCTTCGGAGTTCTTGTGAGGCGCCCATGAAAAACCCCTTGACCTGTCTTTTCGCTGAGAGATTCTGTGAACACCTGCGGGGGCGAGCAGGGGCGGGAAACTGCCCGAACGCCCCTTTCGCGCCGCACCTTTCGCCCTCTTCGCCCCCTTCATTCCATGAGGTTTCCATGTATTGATCGAAGCGTTGAACACCATGACCGTGTGAGACGTTTTCCTTTGGAATCAGGCTTTGTTTCGAGCCTGAGACACACATCACGAGAGCGGGTGCATGTAAATGCGGAGTTTCCTCAGGCCGGCTGCCGGGCTTACCTGCCTGTTTGCCATGGCAGTCACGGGGTGCTCCTCGGGGTCCGGCGCCACGTCGGACGCGGCGCCCGCACCGTCCCAGAAGGCGTCGGCGTCCGCGTCGGCCTCCGCGAGCGAGGCCGACGGGTCGGGCGGTTCTGGTGGTTCGGGTGGTTCGGGCGGCTCCGGCACGTCCTACGCGCCCTACGTCAGCGCGACGGAGGCCGCCGGCACGGACGACGCGGGGTCGCCCTCGACGTACAACCTGGCCTTCGTGATCGCCGACGGCAGCAGCTGCACGCCCGCGTGGAACGGGACGGACGCCATCGGCAATTCGGCCGTGAAGGCGCGGATCTCCAAGCTCAAGGAGGACGGCGCGTCGGTCCGGGTGTCCTTCGGCGGGGCCTCCGGCAAGGAACTGGCGACGACCTGCTCCAGCGCGTCGCAACTCGCCGCCGCGTACGGCGCCGCGCTGGACGCCGCGGGCTCCACGCAGGCCGACTTCGACATCGAGGGCGACACGCTGACCGACTCCGGCTCGGTCGCCCTGCGGTCGCAGGCGATCGCGCTGCTCCAGAAGGAACGGCCGGACCTGGAGGTCTCCTTCACGCTCCCCGTGATGCCGTCCGGACTGGACTCCGACAGCCTCGCGCTGCTGGCGTCCGCGAACAAGTACGACGTGCAGGTCTCGACGGTCAACATCATGACCATGAACTACGGCGAGTCGTACGACGGGGACATGGGCGACTACGCGCTCACCTCGGCGAAGGCCGCGCACACGCAGCTGAAGAAGGTGTTCGGGCTGTCGGACGCGGCAGCGTGGGGCGGGATGGCGCTGACGTCGATGATCGGGGTCAACGACGTCGACGGGGAGACGTTCTCGTTGTCCGACGCGAAGGACGTACGGGCGTTCGCGGAGGAGGAGGGGGTCGCGTGGGTGTCGATGTGGTCGACGTTCCGGGATCAGCAGTGCGCGAGTGGGAGTTCGGGGGATGACGACGCGGCTACGAACTGCAGCGGGGTGACTCAGAGTTCGGGGGCGTTTGGGGAGGCGTTCGCCGGTTGAGTGTCGTCTACGGGATGAGTGTCGTGTGCGGGATGAGTGTCGTGTGCGGGTGAGTGGGGGGGCTGGTCGCGCAGTTCCCCGCGCCCCCAAAAGCAGGTCGGACTAGCGCCGCCTGTGCACCAGGCGGCCCGCGCACACCGTGGCGAGGCACTCCCCCGCCTCGTCGAACACCGCCAGGTCAGCCCTGGCGTTCTCGTTGAGGCGGGTCCGAGGGGCGCGGGTCAGCACCAGGACGTCGTTCCGGGCCGCCGCGGCTCGGAGTTCCGGGGAGTCGGCGTGCCGTTCGAGGACAGCCGTCGCACCCGACTTCAGCACCGCGTGCACGCGTTCCCGCGGCGTCGGGGCGTCCGGGAGCGCGTGTTCGTGGACGCGCGCCGGGCCGAGTACTCCGGGCCAGTTCCGCACCCGGGTGCCCGGGAAGCGCTCCAGCAGGTCCGCCAGGGTGCCCACCGCGGCGATCCGGCCGTCCTCGACGACGACGGCGCCGTCCCCGAGGGCGGCACCGCCCCAGTCGTGGCGAACCTCCGCCGCCGCGTGAATCGTCAGCACGGCGAGGTCAGTTGGAGGCGAGGAGCTTCAGCTCGGGGTGGGCGGTGCCGCCCTCGATCGCCGTCGAGGAGATGTGGGACATCACCCGCTCGTCGACCGGGTCGTTCGCCGGGTCGTCGTGGACCACGAGGTGCTCGTAGGTGGTGGCGCGCTGCGCCGGGACGCGGCCCGCCTTGCGGATCAGGTCGATGATCTCCAGGCGGTTGGAGCGGTGCTTGGCGCCGGCGGAGGAGACGACGTTCTCCTCCAGCATGATCGAGCCGAGGTCGTCCGCGCCGTAGTGGAGCGAGAGCTGGCCGACCTCCTTGCCGGTCGTCAGCCAGGAGCCCTGGATGTGGGCGACGTTGTCCATGAAGAGGCGGGCGATCGCGATCATCCGCAGGTACTCGAAGAGCGTGGCCTGCGTGCGGCCCTTCAGGTGGTTGTTCTCGGGCTGGTAGGTGTACGGGATGAAGGCACGGAAGCCGCCCGTGCGGTCCTGGACGTCCCGGATCATCCGCAGGTGCTCGATGCGCTCGGCGTTGGTCTCACCGGTGCCCATCAGCATGGTCGACGTGGACTCGACGCCCAGCCGGTGCGCCGTCTCCATGATCTCCAGCCAGCGCTCGCCGCTCTCCTTGAGGGGCGCGATCGCCTTGCGGGGGCGCTCGGGGAGGAGCTCCGCGCCGGCGCCCGCGAAGGAGTCCAGGCCGGCCTCGTGGATGCGGGTGATCGCCTCCTCGACGGAGACGCCGGAGATCCTGGCCATGTGCTCGACCTCGGAGGCGCCCAGGGAGTGGATCACCAGCTGCGGGAACGCGTCCTTGATCGCCTTGAAGTGCTTCTCGTAGTACTCGACGCCGTAGTCCGGGTGGTGGCCGCCCTGGAACATGATCTGGGTGCCGCCCAGTTCGACCGTCTCCGCGCAGCGGCGCAGGATGTCGTCGAGATCGCGGGTCCAGCCCTTGGCGGTGTCCTTGGGGGCCGCGTAGAAGGCGCAGAACTTGCACGCCGTGACGCACACGTTCGTGTAGTTGATGTTCCGCTCGATGATGTACGTCGCGATGTGCTCGGTGCCCGCGTACCGGCGGCGGCGTACCGCGTCGGCGGCGGCGCCCAGCGCGTGCAGCGGGGCGTCGCGGTAGAGGTCGAGCGCCTCTTCCGGGGTGATCCGCCCACCGGCAGCGGCACGGTCGAGGACGGACTGAAGGTCGGCCTTCTCGGTCACCGGGCGCGTCCCTTTCGTAATGGCTTGTGGACGGACCGAACCAGCCTACGCCAGCCCCGCGCCCGCCCCTCGAACGGCCCGGCCTCAGGCCGTGTACGCCCCCACCAGCAGCCCCGCGAACGCCCCCGCGATCAGGAACGGCCCGAACGCGATCGCCGTCTTGCGTCCCGCCCGCCGTAGGACGACGAGCGCACCGCCGTACAGCGCGCCCAGCAGGAACCCGGCGAAGGTGCCGAGCAGCACGGTGGGCCAGCCGTACCAGCCGAGGACGGCGCCCGTGCCGAGGGCCAGCTTGACGTCGCCGAAGCCCATGCCGCCCGGATTGACGAGGAAGAGGACGAAGTAGGCGCCGGCGAGGGCGAGGGCCGCGTAGAGGGAGGTGAGCCAGTCACCGGCGTGCTCGGGAAGCAGGGCGGCCACGCCGAGGAGGGCGGGGGCGGCGGCCGCGAGGGGGAGGGTGAGGGGGTCGGGGAGCCGCTGCACCCGGAAGTCCACCACCGCGAGCAGGACGCCGACGGGGGCCAGGAGCAGCCAGACGGCGAGTTCGGGGCGGGTGCCGGTGGCCAGCGCCAGGGCGGCGCAGACCGTTGCGGTGGCGAGAGCGAGGGCGAGGGGGGCGGGTGCGGGTGCGTGGGTGGTTGCGGTTTTGGGGTTCCCACCCGCACCACCCGTGACAGTTTCGTGGTCGGGTGCGGGTGGCCCCTGTGGGGCGTTCTCGCCGTCGGCGGCCGCGGGTCCGTGGCCAGTTGGTTCGGCGGCGGCGGTCGTCGCGCAGGCGTCGCAGGGCACGCGGCCCAGCCAGCCTTTGACGGGGTGGCCGGCGGGGCACTGGGCGCGCCACTCCTCCCCCGCCGGTACCGAGAAGCGGTACGCGGCGCGGGGCAGCAGGGACCCGGCCGTCGCGCCCCAGAGGGCGGCGGCGGCCGGGAGGGCGACGTCGAGGGCGGTGGTCATCCGGTGGCGGCGGCGCCGTCGCGCCAGGTGGGGAGGAGTTCGTCGAGGAGGGCCTCGGTGCGCGGGGGCAGGCCGCGCGCACCGCTGCGGGCGATCAGGTCGGCGGCGAGGGCGCGCAGCCGGTCCGGGTCGCCGGTGGCGTGCGTGGCGCGCAGCAGCTCGTTCCAGAGGCGCTCGTCCTCCGGCGCGGTCCGCAGGGCCGCGCCGAGTGCCTCGATCGCCTTCTCCGCGCGGTCCTTCTCCAGGTGGAACGCGGACAGCGCGAGGCCGATGTCGGCGACGAGCAGCGGCAGCTGGGCGTCGATGATCTCGTGGGTGAGCCAGCGGTAGCGGCCCTCCGCGCGGTCGGCGAGCAGCGGGCCGCGCACCAGGACGAGCGCGTCGGTGAGGAGGCGGCCGCGGACCGCGCGGCTCTCGACACCCTTGCCCTGGGTGGCCTCGTAGTAGAGGGAGCGCAGCACGTCGAGGTCGGAGACGACGGACTTGGCGAGCGTGAGGCGGCCTGCCGCGTCCGCGCGCAGCCGGGGGCTGCCGTCGGGGTCGGTGCCGAGCCAGCCCCGCAGCCGCTCCAGGAGGGCGTCGCGGACGTCCTCCGTGACGCCCCGCGGCCACAGCGCGGACGACAGCACCCGCGGGTGCACGCCCTCGCGGTGCAGGAGAAGGAGGGCGAGGGCCTCGTGGAGGAGGGGGCTGCGGTCCCCGTCGGGGGTGTCCAGGCCGATGATCTCGTACGGGCCGACGAGCCGCGCGTACACCGCGGGGCGGCCCTGCTCGCTGATGTCGACGAGGAACGGCGGGGTGGTGGTGGGTCCGTCGGGGTCGCGCTCGGGGTCGGACTCCACGAAGAGTTCGACGACCGCGCGCTGCTGGACCGCGGGCAGCAGCTGGGCCTGGAGTTCGAGGCCGAGGAGCGGGGCGAGGAGCCTGCCGTCCGGGGTGATCTCCATCGCCCAGGCGGCGCCGGGGAGGTCGTCGCGCTCGCTGCCGACCAGGTAGCCGATGCCGAGCCGGGCGGCGTCGGCGGCGAGTTCGGCGAGGCGCACGGCGTCCTCGGCGGACGGCTGGGTGGCGAGCAGGACGAGGTTCGGCGCCCAGCGGGTGTGCTGGGCGGGCCCGGTGCGGCCGGTGAGGACGGAGTGGTGGTCGGCGGCGCCGAGCGCGCCCCGCCGCTGCCGGGTCTCCGCCTCCATCGTCTCGAACAGCGCCTCCACGTCGTCGAGATGGCGCAGCCGGTTGGGGGCGAGCGGGGTGAGGTCCGCGCCGAAGCCGACGAGGGTGATGGTCATCCGGTCCGACCAGCCGTTGGTGGCGAGTTCGGCGGCGACGGAGGCGAACACGGCGGCCCGGTCGGCCTCGCGGCCGCTCAGCGAGACGATCCCGGGCACGGCCTCCAGGTTGAGCAGCAGCCGCGAGTCGTCCATGGTGCCGAGGCTGACCAGACCGGGGTAGGGGGCGGCCGCGTCGGTGTCCTCGTAGCGCTCGGCGTCCGCGCGCGACAGCGTCCAGAACGTCTGGTCCTGGCCGAGCTGCCAGGGCGCCGGCGGCTTGCCGGCCGGCTGGGCGAGCTGCAGGTGCAGGTCGCCGTGGCTGAGCCAGGCCGCGTAGACGACGGGCAGCGAACGGGACTCGGCGGTGAGGGCGGCGGCGAGTCCGCGCAGCGACCGGTCGAGCTGTCGTACGCCCTCCGGGTCGGCGCCGACCAGCAGCGCGTCCTGCACGTCCTGGGCGTCGCCGGCCGGGATCGGCGGTTCCATGCCGCGGCGGCCGCCGACGGCACCGAGCGCCGACTGCCACAGGGCCTGCCGGCGCCGGCGGCCGAGGGCGGCGAGCAGCCCGGCGGCGAGGAGAGGGGCGCCGAGCAGTGCCTCGGACAGGCCGAAGGACGAGGAGGACGAGGAGGACGAGGAGGAGGAGGAGTGCGCGGAGGTCTCGTGGGCGGCGGGGGCGCCGGTGTCGGCGCTCTGGCGCTGGCTCGGCACTGTGATCTGGGCGGTGGCCCCGTCGCCGCCCGCGTGCTGCCCGCCGCCCTGCTCCTGGTGCTGATGCTGCTGCTGGTGCTGGGCGTGGTCGCCGGTCTGCGCGTAGTCGCCGATCTGCTGCCGGACCTCCGGCGAGACGTGCGCGTCGGGGTTCTCGACGAGTTCGCCGCCGTGCGCGTCGCCGGGCATCTCCATGATCCAGCCGGGGCGGATGAGGCTGGCCTCGGAGAGCCGGGAGCCGTCGGGCTGGATGCGGTCCTTGTTGAGTTCGTAGATCTCCTTGTACCGGCGGCCGTCGCCGAGGTGGCGTTGCGCGATCTCCCACAGGGAGTCGTGGTGGCGGCCCTCGGGGGGCTGGATCCGGTAGTACTTCGTCGCCCCGTGCGCGGCGGTGGAGCCGCCCTGTTCGGCCTGGGCCGCGGCGTGGCCGGCCTGCTCGGCGAGGGCGGCGGCGGTGCTCTTCGCCTGCTCCTGCTGCTGGGCGAGGATGCCGGGGGTCGCCTGGGCGGTGGCCACCGTGCCCTTCTGGTTGCCCTCCAGACTGTGGCCGAGCTGGGAGAGGCCCGGGGTGAAGCTGGCGGCGGTGGCGCCGACCAGCAGCAGCGCGGCGACGAGCTGACGGGCGAGCAGCTGGCTGGGACCGGCGCCGGGAACCCGGCCGGGCAGGCCGACACCGGAGACGGCGGCCTTGACCTCCACCAGCACGCAGGCCGTGAACTGGGCCCAGGCCAGCCAGACGACGACCGTCAGCGCGTTCAGGAACGTCTGCACGTCGATCGGCTGCGACAGCCAGTCCATGCTGGGCGCGCTGCGCGGCAGGGGCCAGCCGACGGTCACGGCGAGGGCGCCGGGGACGCCGACGACGAGGACCAGCAGCACCACGAAGGCGAGGAACGCCTTGACGACGTCCCCGAACGTACGCCGGCGCAGCCGCACCGGCTGCGGGGTCCGGTTCCGCGGACCCGACGGGGCGGTGCCCGTCGGCCTTCCCGTCGAGCTTGATGTGCTGCGTCGCGCCATGGCGGGTGTCCCGGGGTCGTGTGTGGAAGGAGTGGGCCGGGGGCGCATCGAGCCAGCCGAGGTCCCCTTGACGATCCTATTGACTGGCACCGACAGCGTCGAAGGGGTAGAACGCGGCGCCGCGGGAGCAGAACGGCCAACCGTCGCCCGAATTCTCCGCTTTCGCCAACCCGCGCCACATTGGCCGGAGTTACCGCCACCCGACCTGCGCACACCCTCTCCACATGCCCCACACGGTCCGTCAGCCGCCGACGCGCAGCGAGGACAGCAGGAAGCGGGTGAGGGCGGAGGTCGGGAAGCTGACCGCCGCCACGCCCTCGTCCGCGCGGAGTTCGACGACCGTGCGGGAGTCGCCGTACGGGCGCACGTGCACGTTGCCGAGCGCGGCCGGACCCGCCAGGCCCTCCTCCAGCAGGGCCCGCGCGAAGGTCCAGGTGACCTCCTCGCCGTCCAGGGAGATCCACGGCGGGAAGACGAAGTGCACGGCCTGCGGGTCGGCCGAGGTGTAGCGGAGCGTCGCGGGGACCGCCACCTCCTGCTCGTCGGCGGTGAGCAGGCGGGCGCCGGTGGGCTGCTCGAGCGTGATGGGCACGGATCGTCTCCGGGGTGCGTGATGGGCCGTCGTACAAGTGAGAGACCCCGGACCCGGATTGATTACGCCGGAACCGCAAGGAACTTGAGTGACATGCGTCACTTCGTGATGCGCTGGAAACTTTGCTTGAAAGTTTCGTCATCTACGCTGACAAACCTTCTCCCGCCCCTGAGCCGGCAACTGGAGCGTTCCGCCATGCCCGACGGTTCCTCTGCAGTGATCAGCGCCACCGCCTACGCCCGGATCTACGAGGAACAGCAGCCGCGGCTCGTCGCGTACGCCCGCTCCCTCACCCGCAACGCCTGGGTCGCCGAAGACCTGGTCGCCGAGGCGCACTTCCGGGTCTGGCGGCGGCTGACCGAAGGGCACGAGATCGACAACGTGGCGGCGTACCTGACGACGACCGTCCGGCATCTCGCCTACGCCGCGAGCGGTGCCGCGCGCGAGACCCCCCGAGACCCGCACGACGACGAGCAGGCCGAGTCCGGCCGGCTCGGCGAGGACCCCGCCGAGCACGTCTCCTCCGTCGATCTGCTGGTGCGCGTCCTCGGCCAGTTGCCCGAACGCTGGGTCAAGGCCCTCTGGCTGGCCGAGGCGGAGGGCCGGCCGCTGGCGCAGATCGGGCCGCAGCTGGGCACCAAGGAGGGCGCCACCGCCGTTCTGCTGCACCGCGCCCGGGAGGGGATGCGGCAGGCCTTCCTGCGCACCCAGACCGGGGTCCCGGACGACCCCGCCTGCCAGGTCCACTGGAGCCGGATGCCCGCGTACGTGCGCGGCGCGGCGACGCAGCGCCAGTCCGACCGGCTGCTCGGCCACGTGGACGCCTGCGCGGACTGCCGGATGCGGCTCGCCGCGCTGATGAGCGCCAACGACCGGCTTCCCGCCCTGGTCGGCCCGGCCCTGCTGGTGTTCGCGGTGGGCGGCACGGCCGGCAGGTTCCTGCTGACCCTGACCGCGGCCGGGGCCTCGGCGGCCGGCCACGCGGGCGGCGGGGCGGGCAGCGGGCTGCTGCACGGCGTACGGCAGGCCACCGGTGTCGCCGGTGCGAAGGCGCCGGTGGTGGTCGCGGCGGCGGGCGCGCTGGCGTCCGGTGCGGCGGCGCTGGTGCTGATACTCGGCCCCGGCCAGTCCGCCTCCGTGCCCGCCCGGCGGACACCCGTCGCCGACGCCCCGGTGGCACGGGTACCGGTGACCGGACGGCCGACGGTCCCGGAGGCCACGACTGCCCCGACGGCCCCGACGGCCCCGACGGGCACGCCCACCACGCGGCCGACGGTGACACCGGGTCAGGGCGACGGGAAGACGGTACGGCCGCGAAGCGCGGAGGACGGCGGTACGGACAGCGGGGTCGCGTCCGAGCCCAAGCCCGAGCCCACGACGCAACCGCCGTCGGGCGGTGACGACGGCAACGGCGACGGCAGCACTCCGCCCGCACCGACGGAGCCCGCACCGACGAAGCCCACGCCGCCCCCCGCGCCCACGGCTCCCCCTCCCCCGGCACCGCCGACCACACCGCCGCCCGCGCCGACGCCGCCCGCCGATCCCACTCCCCCGGCGGATCCTTCGCCCCCGGCGGACCCGCCGCCCGCCACGGACCCCGCCCCGACCCCGGTCACCCCACCCGTCGACGACTGCCCACCCCGGCACGAGCACCGCAGAGGGGGGCGGGGAACTGCGCGGCCAACCACGACGCCGCCGCAGCGGAACGACGGCGCACAGCGGCCCTCCCCCGGCGGAGCGTCCGGCGGCTAACCGACCTCGTTCTCGGCCGTCGCCTCCCCGTGCACCACGATCGCGCCGCCGTAGAACATGCCCGTGAAGACCGGCTCGTAGGTCAACTGGACCTCGACCTGGACCTGTTGGGCGTCGGCGGCGACGCAGTGGGTGCCCGCGACGTCGGCGGCGGACATGTCCATCTCGCGGGCGAAGGTCTTCACCCGGGCGTCGCAGTCCTGGAAGTTGATCGGCGCCTCGCCCTGGTTCTCGTACAGCTTCTCCAGGTCGATGTCCTGGGCCGCGTAACGGGCCGCCTGTTCCGCGATGTCGGCGGCACGTTCGCGCTTGGAGATGGACAGGCCGCCGTCGATGACGAACGCGGACAGGGAGAGGAAGACCAGGGCGAAGATGATGACCGCGCCCGCCCCCGAGCCCCGGTCGTCGAGGCGGAGCCGGCGTGCGGCCCACCAACTGCGCAGCACCGCAAGGCTCATGCCGCCCTCCGGAACGGGTCGAGGGGCGAGGAGAACGTCGAGGACAGGGTCGTGGGGATGTCCAGGCCCAGCATGGCCAGGCCGCGCACCCGGCAGCTCACCTGGACCGTGAAGATGCCGCCGGACTCGAAGCCCGCGCTGGTCTGGACGACCGAGACCGGCCCCGAGCAGACGTCGGACAGGTCCGCGTCGGCGGCCTTCCGGGCCTCCGACATGGCGGTGGCGTGGTCCTTCTGGATGGACCCGGCGCGGGCCGCGTCCCGTGCGGCGCCGTCGATGGCCCCGCGCCCGTCGACGAGCTGGCCGAAGGCGACCAGGACCAGGATGAACAGGATCATGACGGGGGCGAGGATGACGACCTCGACGGTCGACAGCCCCCGGTCGTCGGCCAGAGCTCTCTTCTCCACGGCGGGCCTCTAGTTCCTGTCCTTGACGAACCGCTCCACCGGCCCCGCGGACCGTGCGTGCACCGTCAGGTCCAGGCCCGGGAACACCGTCGGGATGCGGGCCGTGATCTCGACGCCGACCGTGGTCTGCTCCGGCTGGAGCATCTTCACGTCGGGCGACAGGACCAGCTGGGGGCCGAGTTGCCTGATGTAGGAGTCGACCACGTCCTGGGCCTCGCCGCGCCAGGCGCCGGGCTCCGCGTCGGCGGTGGCGCGGGCCTTGCGGGCGCCGGCCTGGGCCGCCGCCTGGGCCACGTGGTCCGCGAAGAAGTACAGGGCGAACTGCACCGTCGCGAAGATCATGAAGAACAGGACAGGGGTGAGGAACACGAACTCGATCGCGGTCATGCCCGAGTCGCCGCGCGCGGCCGCCGCCCGGCGGCGTACCCAGCCGCGCAGGCCTCCGCGCACGCCCGCGGGCATCCCCGTCACCCCCGTCACCCCGTCACCCCCGTCGTGGTCGCGCTCGTCTGCTCGTCGGCTCGTCCGCTCGTCCGCTCAGCAGGTTCCGCTGGCGTTGGCGCCCTTGATGCAGTTGCCGACCTTGTTGGCGCCGTCGCTCAGCGCGGCGTTGATGATGGCCGCCACCACGCCGACGATCGCCACGACGACCGCCGAGATGATGACCCACTCGACGGCGGAGGCACCGCGGTCGAGTTCGCCGGAGCGGGCGCGCTGCACCCGGCCCTGGAGGAAGGTGACCAGGAAGTCCACCGCCGGGATCCCGGTGCTGAGGTTCCGTGTGTTCATGATGTCTTGTCCTCTCGAAACAGCAGTTGGCGAAGGTTCTCTACGAAGCTCGGGTCAGCTCGGGTCGGCTCACACCTGGAACACCCGCATCGCCGCCGGGAAGATCAGGAAAACCAGGAAGCCGGCGCACAGCAGCAGCTGGGCGACGAGCATCGACTGGGACTTCTCGCCCGCGCTGCCCTCGATCTCGGCGAGTTCGCGGTGGCGCATGGTCTCGGCGCGGGAGGCGAGGGACTCACGGACCTTGGCGCCGTCGTCCGCGACCAGGGCGAGGGAGGCGGAGAGGTCCTTGAGCTCCTCCACACCGAGCTCCTCACCGAGCGCGCCGAGGGCCTGCCACTGGCTGACGCCGGTGATGCGGGCGTCGGCGAGGGCGTTGCGGATGCGCTGGTTGGCCCAGCCGTCGGAGACCTCGGCGGCCGCCATCAGGGCCTCGGGCAGGCCGCGGCCGCCGGCGAGGCTCATCGACACCAGGTCGAGGTACGCGCCGATCACGCGCCTCAGATCCCGGCGCTTCTCGGCCGCGTCCCGTCGCACCTCCAGGTCGGGCAGGAAGAAGAACAGGGCCGCGCAGGCGAGGGCCAGCCAGACCGGGATGACCGGGTTGTGGCCGAAGCCCATCGTGTAGACGACGGCGAACAGGAACGGCCCGAAGATCAGGCCGGCCGCCGCGAGCAGCACCTTGGTCGCGAGGAACTTCTCCCAGCTGCGGTCCAGGACGGCGAGGTCGGCGCGGAGCGAGCGCTGTTCCCAGCCCTGCTGCCGGTAGAACTCGGCGACCCGCTCGCCGACCTCGGCGCGCAGCGTGCCGAGCCGGCCGGTGTCCTGCGTCTGCCGCGCCGACTCGTAGGCCGCGCCGCGGGCCCGCATCGCGTCGATCCGGGCGACCTGGGCGACCGCGCTGCGCCGGGACGGCATCAGGGCGCGGATCAGCACGTAGACGCCGAGCCCCAGGGTCACGCCGACGAGAATCGGCATCGTGAGGTTCACCGGCGGGCTCCTTCCTCGCTGGGGAGGGTCTGCTGACCGGGGTGGCCGGGCGCACCGGGCTGACCCGGGTGGCCCGGCTGGCCGGGAGCGGTGCGGGGCGGCCGTACGAACTGCACGGACGACTGGTCGCGGACCAGGAACCGTTCCGGGGTCTCGATGGTGGACAGCTTGCGCAGCCACCAGAAGCCGAGCGCGAACAGCGCGCAGACCAGGGCGAGGACCAGCTGTCCGACGGCGGTGCCGTACGGGGAGACGAAGTCCCGGTTGAAGACGGCGAGGCCGAGGACGAAGGCGACCGACACGGCGACGACGATCTGCACCGAGCGCCGGGTGGAGGCCCGCTGGGCCATCACGCGCTGGCGCATGTCGACCTCCTCGCGTGCCGACTTGGCGAGCGCGCCGAGGACCTGGCGCAGACCGGGGCCGCGCAGGCGGGCGTTGAGGATGAGCGCCGCCACGATGATGTCGGCGGAGGCGTCGTCGATCTCGTCGGCGAGGTGCTGGAGTGCGTCGGGCAGCGGGGTGCGGGCGCGCAGCCGGTCGACGAGGGCGTCGAGGTGCGGCCGCAGGATCGGTGCGGCGGCGCGGCCGGAGGCCGGGATGGCCTGCTCCAGGCCGACCGCGCCGGCGATCGTGTCACGCAGCGACTCGGTCCAGGAGGCGAGGGCCTCCACGCGCTTCATCGCGGCCCGCTCCTCGGCGGCGCCGCCGAACAGCTTGTCCCAGAAGAAGACGAGGACGCCGGCCGCGATGCCGGCCACCGCCCAGCGGGTCAGCAGCAGGACGACGAGGCCGATGATGGCGGCGAGGGAGCCGCGCTGGCCGGCGAACCGGATGAGTTCGGCGGCCCGTTCGTTCGCCTTCTGCTTCTCGTGGTCGGGCTTGGCGGGCAGGCCGCGGACCGCGAGGATCAGCAGCGCCAGTCCGCCGCCGACGGCGACACCGCAGCCGAGGCCGTAGAGGACCGTGGTGGAGAAGAGCCCGCCCATGGAGCCCAGGGAGGCGAAGGGGTTGAGGTTCATGTCACGTCACCCCCACGCCCCGTGCGGCTGGTAGCCGTGGGCCATCAGGTCCTCCAGACAGGCTATGGGCGCGTGCGGGACGATCCGGCCGTCCGGGGCCTCCGCGAACACCTCGCTGGACAGCACCCTGCCGTCCACGCCGTTGACCTCGCGGACGGAGGTGACCATGCGCTGGAGGCGGCCGCCGGTCTGATAGTTGTTGCGCCGCTGGATGAAGACGACGAAGTTCACCGCGCCCGCGATCAGCATCTGGCTGGCCTCGATGGGCAGCCGCTCGGAGGCCTGGAGCGCGTAGGTCGAGATGCGGTTGAAGACCTCGCTCGAGCTGTTGGCGTGGATCGTGGACAGCGAACCGTCGTTGCCCTGCGACATCGCGTTGAGCATGGTGACGATCTCGTCGCCGAGGACCTCGCCGACGATGACCCGGGACGGGTTCATACGCAGCGACCTGCGGACGAGTTCGGCCATGGAAATGGCGCCCTGCCCTTCGGAGTTGGGCAGCCGCTCCTCGAACGCCACCACGTTGGGGTGCAGGTCGTGGAAGGTGTCGAGCCCGAGCTCCAGCGCGCGCTCGACGGTGATGAGCCGTTCGTGCGGCGGGATCTCGTTGGCGAGGGCGCGCAGCAGCGTCGTCTTGCCGGCGTTGGTCGCCCCCGCGATCATGATGTTCTTGCGGGCGCGGACCGCGCAGGCCATGAAGTGCGCGACCTCGGGCGTGAGCGTCCCGTTCCCCACCAGGTCGGAGATGAAGACCTTGCCCATCCGGGCGCGGCGGATGGAGAGCGCGGGCCGCCGGGTGACGTCCATGACGGCGGAGAGCCGGGACCCGTCGGGAAGCCGCAGGTCGAGCTGCGGGTTGGCGGAGTCGAAGGGCCGCGACGACAGACCGGAGTAGGCGCCGAGCACCTGGATCAGCTCGATGAGCTCCTCGTCGGTCTCCGCGACGGGATCCCCGATGACCTCCCGCCCGTCGCTGAACCCGACGAAGACCTGGTCGCACCCGTTGATGTCGATGTTCTCGACGTCCGGGTCGTCGAGCAGCGGCTGCAGCCGTCCCACGCCGAACAGGGCCGCGTGCACGGCGGCCGCGTACTGCTCCTCGGTCTCCGCGTCCAGCGGGGTGCGCCCGGCGTTGATCTCCGCGCGGGCGTACTCCTCCAGGATCTGGGCTATGACCGCGCGGGCGTACTGCCGTTCGTCCTCGGTGGACATCGGCGTGACGCCGGACGCCTGGTCCTGGCGGCGCTGCTCGGCGATCCGGTCACCGGCGTCCTGCCGGAACCGCTTGACCAGCTGGTGGTCGACAGCGGTCATCGGCCGGCCCCCGCGTGGGGTGCCTGGGTCGGTACGGCCCAGGCGGCGCCGTACTGCTGGTGGAGGTCGGCGGTGACCTTGCGGGCCGAGCGGATGAGCAGGGACTTGTCGAGGCGCCCGCGCTTGCGCCCGGCCAGCTGGTCGGCGCCGGCCGGGTCGTCGGCGATGGTGCCGACCACGCGGGCGCCGGTCTGGGCGTGCACGAGCATGTCGTTGACCTGGTTGACCAGCTTGCCCGAGCTGGACGGGTCGGCGACCAGGACCACCCCGATCAGCGGGGTGGCGAGGGCGGCGGCGCCGCGCGGTCCGCCGTGCAGCTTCTGCGCGAGGGCGGCGGCCCGGTCCCGGACCCGGGCGAGCGCCTCGGGCTCGGTCCGCGAGACGAGGAGCACGAGCGCGGCGTGCGGGAACATCTCCACGGCCGGGGTGTCGCCGCTGATCCGCCCGCAGTCGGCGATGACGTCGGCCGGGGCGTTCGGGGAGTCGGCGAGGGCGGCGAAGGCGTGCCCGAGGGTGGGCCACAGCCCGGCGAGCCCGGCGGCGTGCTCGGCTATGCCGAGCCCGACCAGCACTTCAAGCCCGCCGCTCAACGGCTGCACGTGGTCCCAGAGTTGATCCGGCACGAGTCCTCTGCGCGCCGTGGCGGCGATGGACAGCATGCCGGTGTTCGGATTGAGTGGTCCGCCGTGCGCGGCGGCACTGCGGTAGACCAGGTCGCCGCCGGCCGGGTCGGCCTCGGCGAGCAGGACCCGGCGCGGCCAGACCGCGGCCAGCGCGACGGCCGCGGTGGTGACGCCGGGGGAGCCCTTGTCGGCGGCGATTGCGATGAGCGCCATGGGGTGGGGGCCGCCTTCTAGTTGCCGTTGCCGGATACGCCGGGAACAAGGACGAGGGCGACCTCTCCGTTGGACGCCGCGTCGGCAAGCTCCGCCGCCTTGTCGCTGTCCACGGTGAGCGTGATGGCGTAGTTGGTGCTGCTGACGAGGGAGCTGTCGCTCTTGGCGTCCGGTACGGCACTGACCCTGGCGTTGCCCGTGATCAGCGAGTCGCTGCCGGAGGAGGACGAGCCGCCGGAGGACGAACCACCCGAGGACGAGGAACCGGTGACACGGTAGGCCGCGACGGTGTCGCCGATCTCGATGCCGGACGGGTACTGCCCCTCCTTGAGGGCCAGGCCGACGGTGGACTTTCCGGCGGGGAGCTTGCTGCCGCTGCCGAACATCTCACCGACGGCGACGACCCCGGCCGGGATGGTGCTGACGGCCTTCAGCTTCTTCAGGCTCTCCAGCTGGGACCACCGGACGTAGTGGATGCTGGAGTCGTCGGCGACCATCACGGAGGTCACGTTGCTCCCGGTCACGGACGAGCCGGCCGGAATCTCCTGCGTGATCTTGATGACCTCGATCCGCTTGCCCGCCTGCAGCACGAGCGTGGTCGCCCCCAGCGCGCCGAGCAGGATCAGCAGTACGGCGAGCGCGGCCAGGGCGGGCTTGCGCTCGCGCGGCGCGGTGGGAAGACGGTCACCGACCGAAGGCTGAGCCGGACCGGCGGAACGACCGGCGCCCGCCCCCGTACGCTCTTGGATCTTCACGCAACCGCTCCCCGTTACAGCCAAGACAGTGTCTGTCAAGAACTCTGAAAACCTGTCAACGCTCGTCGCCCTGCCCACCGGCACAGCGAAAGCGGACACTTCACACCAATCACCCCGAACCGGCCAAATACTCGGCCGCGGGGTGGGTGTCAAGCGATCGCACCGTATCAGCCGCACATAAGCCCCTCAAGGCGCGGCCGGACTCCTTGACCTCACTGAAATCGTCGTTGCGATCTGCAACGGCGTTGACCTGTGCGGCGGTTGGGACTCAGGGCACATCAAGGGACGCCGGAGTGTGCGCCGGTGAATCCACCGCCTCCCGCCCGCGGCCGGTCCGGGCCCGGCGCCATCACCGTGCACCCATGAGGCCTGCACGAAGTGCTCACGGTGACAGCCGGGTTGGGACGGCGGCCTGAGTAGGATCGCGGGATCACGGTCACCCGGCCGGACGACGGGTTTCACGCCGTGAACGACCGTGACGACGACCCCGACGACCGCGAGGATGGCAGACCGTGACCGTGCCGCAGCGCCACTCCTGGCAACCCCCGGTCGGCGAGAAGCTCGTGGCGCGCGCCCCGGTGTCCTTCGCGACCGGAGCGGCGGACCGGGTCAAGGGCAGGCGCTGGTTCCGCGACCCGGAACGGCGCGACATTCAGGCCGAGTTGGCGGACTGGCCGAAGGGCCCCGTGTACCGGCTCAGGTCGAGGACCGGCCTCGTGGTGAAGACCGTCCTGGGCGTCACGTTTCTCCTGGGTGTGCTCGCCCTGGCCGTGGTCGCCGACGGCAACGTGCCGTCCGGCAGCGGTCCCGGCGGTTCCGGCTCGCTGGGCAGGAGCGAGGACCCGGAGAACGAGGAGAGGGACTTCCCGGTGCTGTGGGCCGCCCCCGGCACCATCGCCCGTACCCTCCCCTGGGAACTCGACCCGGCCCGCCGCCCCGACACGGACATCACGCACCTGGTCCTGACCGACCGCCGCCTGCTGGTCCTCGGCGGACTCCAGGACCCCAGGGACCCCTGGGAGGAGATCCTCTGGGAGACGGACCTGAGCACGGTCGCCACGGTCGAACGACGGCCGTTCAGCATCGGCGGACGGGACTTCCGGATCACCTTCACGGACGGCTCCTGGTGCCGCCTGACGTCCCTGGAGGGCGAGCCCCTGATCAGTCACCTGACGGCGGCCTGACCGCTCCGGCTAGGCCGTGACCCGTACGGTCCGCGCCAGTTCGTCGGTCAGCTCGCACAGGGCGTCCGTGTGGACCTGCGCCTGCCAGGACGTCAGCAGTACCAGTCCCCACCTCTCGTCGGCCCGGATGCCGTACGCGCACGTCTCCATCACCGTCCCCAGCCCGTCCCGGCCGACGTCCCGGACATACGCGTGCCGGACACGCACCGCGGGCCCGGCCGGCAGGGTACGCAGCTCGGCCTCGGGCGGCCGGTAGGACTCGGCGGTGGGGGCGGCGAGGTAGCGCTGCAGGAGCTCGACGCTCAGTACCGGGTACGTCTCGTCGGCGACCAGCGCCGACAACTCGATCCGCGCAAGCTCCCCGAGCCGCGGCTCCGGCACGTACGACAGCGCGGTGACGGGCCCGCGCTCCCGCGAGTCGGCGGCGGCCTCGCGAAGCTCGGCGGCGAGGGCGGTGCGGAGCTTCGGGTCGGGGGTGTCGGCGCGGACGAGCCGCCGGGCGGCCTCTTCCGCCCAGGGGCCCAGCTCGACGGGCGTGCGCACGGGCAGCGCGACGGCGTCCTCGGGCACCTTCATACGCACCGTGGACGCGGCGAACTCGGGCATCAGGCCATCCATTGCAGGGTGCGGGCGACGGAGTCGAACAGCGTGATCAGGGCCTCCACCAACGGCTCCAGCGGCGGTGCCGTCGGCGTGGAGAAGGAGAGCAGCAGCCGCTGGCCGCTGTGCGGGACGGCGAGGTAGACGTCCAGGTGCGTGACAGCGAGCTTGTTGCCGTCGGGGTCGTCGGCGGCGGGCCGGCGGAGGTAGCGGTGGCGTACGGCGGGACCGGCGGGGAGGTCGACGAGGGTGACGTCGCCGACGCCGGCGCGACCGTCCTCACCCCCGTCGGTGCGGAGGGCGAGGGAGCGGGCGATGTCGCCGAGGTCGCCCGGTTCGGTGCCGGGTGGCGGCCGCAGCACCGTCACGACCAGACCGGCGGAGACGGGGACCTGGCCCAGGACCTGGTCGACGACGTACATCTCCACGCCGCCGTTGGCCTGCGCGGCCTCGGCCTGCTCCCGCATCCGCTCCGCCAGCGCGGCCTCCAGCTGCGGGGTGGCCTGTGTCCGCCGCAGCCGCCGCTTGACCAGCTTGTCGATGCGGTGGGTCCAGCGCTCCGGACTGTCCAGCACGATCCGCTCCCAGCCGTCGGGGACGGCCAGGCGATAGTCGGAGGGCGGTGGGGCGGGGGCGCTGGTGACGGCGCGGGTTTCGGTGCCGTCGGTCATACGCCGGCCCCGCTCGGACGGCCGCTCCGGTTACGGGACCTCGTGCTCGCCGGGCTCAGGGCGGCGGCAGCCAACGGTGTGAGGAGGAGAACGACGGCGGCGCCCAGGCAGAGGTAGTCGATGACGCCGTCATCGAGGTCCGCCTTACGTCCCAGGAAAGGCCGGTAGTGTCCTGCCGGATCGATCACCGCCTGTGTTCTCGTCCCGACCATGGTCTCGTCCGTGCACCACTTGTCGTTCCTGAACACCTGGCGGATCGATCCGTCCGGGAGCTTGACGCGGCAGTACAGGGTGGCCACACCGTGCGAACCGCGGTCCACGGCCTTGGCGTACGTGACCGTGGTCTCCTGCCCGCGCACCTGGAGGTACCACTTGTCGGCCTGCTGGGACCCCAGCCAGACCAGCACCACGTAGGCGGCCACGGCCAACACCCGTACGACGGGGCCACCGCGCCAGAGCGGGGCTTTGACCGCCACCCAGATCACGGCCATGCCCCAGGCCAGGCCGACCAACAACGCGTACCTGTCGATCAGATACGTGGACGCCAGACAGCCGACGACACCCACGAGGGCGATCAGCGGCAGTCGGACCCAGGCCCATACGCTGGTGGTGTCCTCCGGCTTTCCTCCGTCGATGTCGAGGATGCGCCGCACACGCCGCGTATGACCGTCCTCTTCGGCGATCCGCCGCAACTCCGGCAGGCCAAGCCCGACTTCCTCGAACGTGCGCTGCTTGGCCGGCGAGAGTCCGGCGAACAATTCGTCGACGGTCCGACCGTCTTCCCGTGCCACTTCTTCTCTGCTCCCCTTGCCCTCATGGGCCTCGCGATGGTCGGGTCTCGTCGGGTGTCTCAGCCTCCGGCGACCTTCAGGTGCCCGTTGTAGAAGGGGATTCCGTTCGCGCCCCAGCCGTTGGTGTGCTTCAGACCGTCGAAGACGTTGGGTTCCAGCGAGCTCGGTTCCCAGGAGTGCATGGGGGCCACGTTCATGACGCCCGCGGCCGTCGGCAGGATCTGGCTCGCCTGGTAGAGAGCAGCCCGCGAATAGGCCACGGTCCTGAACCCGGCGTCCGAAAGACCGATCAGCCTGGGCAGTTTGCCCTTGACGAGGATTCCGTCGTCCTGGGCCGTCTTCGTGATGGCCTCACGTATGTCGTTGTAGTACGACTTGAAGTCGAGGGAATCCTTGACGATCGACCGCATCGTCGGCAGAACGCCGTTCGGCCCTTTCGCCAGGGCCTCACTGATCTTGCCCGCCTTGACTCCCGTGAGCGCCTCCGCACTCTCGCCGGCCACCTTCGCGTCCACGCCCAGCTCCCGCAGGGCGAGGAACTGTTTCAGAGCGGCCGACCCGCGCGCGGCGGTGGCCGCCTCCTTCGCGGCCGTGCCCAGGATCCGCCCGGCGCCGAACGACAGCACACCGACCACGTCGATGGCGACGTCCAGCCAGGTGCCCTTGCCGTCCAAGGCGGAGACCGTGTCACAGACGAGGGCGACCACCGACGCCACCAGGGCCAGCGCCACGATGATCTCGCCGAACACCGGGATCGCTCCGAACACGAGCGCCAGGACGCAGAGCACGCCGGCGATCGCCCCCGCCCAGTGCCCCACCTCGGCGACCCAGTCCTTCCAGTTGTCCCACCAGTGATGCTTGGGATCCTTCAGCCCGTCGTGGTCGATGGCGTCCCGGATCGCCTTGGCGGCGTACCCGGCCTGCGTGTCCCGGTAGTCGAGCGCGGCCCGGAGTTCCCGCTTGGCGGCGTCGAGTTCCCCGTCCGAGGCCTCCTTCTGGCGCTTCAGCTTCTGCTTGTCCGGGTGGTTGTCGTCAGCAGAGGGATGCTGATCGATCTGCTTCTGGTAGTTGCTGCTGTCGGCGTCGGCAGCCGCGGCCTTCTTCAGCGCGGCCCGCACCCGGTTCTGCGCGTGGTTGAGAGCGGTGGCCCAGTTCTCCCGCACGGTGTCGGCGATGGGCTCGTACGGCACGGAGGAACCGAGCGCCGCCCCCGCCGCCGCATACCGCTGATGAGACTGCCTCAGCAGTTTGACGGTGTCGCCGGTCTTCGCGCTGAACGCCTTCCCGGCGTCCGAGTCCCACCCGTTCCCGTCGACGAGGTTGTTCAGCTTGGCGGCCTGCTCCTCGATCAGGCGCGCGGTGTCGGAGATCCGCTTCCCGAGCCGGGCTACCTCGTACGGATCCCCGGGCGTGAACTCCTTGTCGTCGTACCGGGCCGTCTGCCAGTCGACGCCGGAGAAGTCGTGATCGCTCACTTGTCCCCCGGCTGAGCCTTGACCAGCGCGTCGGCGAGATGCTGATCGACCCCGTCGTAGGCCTTCGCCGCCTCCCCCGCGGTCTTCCCGAGAAACTCCAGCCCGTCGCAGAGTTCTTTGCGCTTCTTCTTCCAGTCGTCCGCGAAGTCACCGAGCGCGTCGGCCACCTCTCCGGACCCGATCTCGGAGCCGTACGAGTCGACGAGATCCTTCGCATGTTCAAAGTTGGACTTCAACTTGGCGACAGACCTGCTGATCTCCCGCAGCTCTGTCGTGGACACCTTGACGTGGTCCGCCACTCCTACCCCCGTGAACACCTGCCTACCGACCACCCCGCGAGACACAGGGAGCCAGGGTCACTGTGTGTCGAGGGTTTTCGGGGCTACAACCAACGGACCGCAAAGGGAGCTCAAAGGAGGGGGCGGCGCCAGGTGGGTCACGCGGGCGTCCACGCCGTGCCCGCGCAATCTTCACGATGCCCTTGCGGTCGGCCCGGGATGAGGCCATCGCCACAGGACCCGCTCATCCCGCAGGACACCTCGAATGTCCTCAATCACCACATTTACAGTGAACTTCGCGGTGGCGAAACCCGGGATCCCGCAGATACCGTTTGCACTCTTGCCGAACTTCATTCTCACGGGGGAGTCCACAGTGAAGCGCCGCACCATGCCCGTTGCCGCCGCGCTCGCCGCGACCGCAGCTCTGCTGCTGACGGCGTGCGGAGGCGGGGACGACAGCTCCAAGGACAAGAACGACAAGATCGCGGGGGCCGGCACGGAAGCATCGGCTTCCCCTTCGCCGTCCGCGTCCGCCTCGGCGGACAAGAACGCGCCGACGTTCGCGTTTCCGTCGGACATCACCGTGACGGTGGACCGGCAGTCGACGGGAGACGCCACGAAAGACGCGATCCTGCGAGACGTGGCGTACTCGACTCAGGCCAATATCGAAGCTTTCGGCAAGGGTGATGGCAAGACCAGCAACATGAGCCGCTACTTCGGCGGGGCTGCCTTCACCTACTGGTCCCAGCGTGTTGCGACCCTCAAGAAGCAGGGCCTCACGCTCACGGGTCACTACCGGTACTACGACTTCGAGGTCACCGACGTCGCGAACGGCAAGACTGCGGCGGCTCGCTACTGCGAGGACCAGAGCAAGGCGTACGGCAAGGAAATCAAGACGAACAAGGTTCTGCGCACCAAGCCGAGCAACAAGGACTTCGTGCTGTACACGCTTCAAGCAGCCCTGGACTCGGCCGGCGACTGGCAGGTCACACAACAGAACTGGAAGAAGGGGGCCGCGGCGTGCGTCCAGGGCTGAGGTCCGGCGCGGTTCGGGCCGGCGTCCGGGCGGCCCTGGCCGCAGGCCTCCTCGTGGCGCTGGGAACTGGATTGCCGGCCTACGCGGGTGACCCCAAGACAGGTGATGACACGGGGACCGGCGGGCAACCGCCTGCCGACCCCAGCGGGAACTCGGGGGCCAACTCCGGCGACGATTCCGGTGGCAACTCCGGCAGCGGCACCATCGGCGCCCACATCCGCATCAACCAGAAGACCACCGGCTCGTCCACGTCCACGGCGACCGCAACTTCCTCGAACGCCAACTGGAAGCCCCCCGTCTGCTGGTACGAGCCCATGTACTCGCCGGACGAGTACGAGAACTTCGTCAAGTCCTCGTACAAGGGCGCCCAGGAACCGGCCGCGAGCTACGCGAAGAAGCGTGCCGACGAGGATTACCACAAGGGCGACAAGGGCCTTTGGTGGCAGGTGCAGTTCCGCAACGACAACTACACCGACGCCTGTCCCGTGACCCCTGACAACTGGGAGATCTGGGTCCCGCCCGCGCAGCCGAAGGCGGACCCCAACCAGCTGACTCCCGAGATCCTCTCCGAACTCGCCTACAACTCGACCAAGCTGCCGAAACCGCCCGTGGTGCTGAACCCGAGCGCGGACCACCTCAAGGTGAACCTCGGTACGCGGGTGAAGTTCGAGGGGAACTTCGACCGGGTCTGGACGACTGCCAGCATCAACTACAAGGGCGTCGAGATGGCCGCGACGACCGTCGCGACCCCCGTGGCCCTCAGGGTCGACGCGGGCACGTCGGACGCCGATCCGCAGAGCTGCACGTACGACCTGGTGAAGGGCGACGACGGCTACACGGTCGACAGCAAGGACGCGGCCTGCAACATCACCTACCTCCGCTCGTCAGGTACCGGCACCTACCCCTTCAAGGCGTCGATCACCTGGAAGGTGACCTGGACGGACTCGGCCGACCCCGACGGACCCGCACGGCAGCCGGGCCTGCCCGACGGCCTGTCCACGTACGAGCAGAACGTGACCGTGAAGGAAATCCAGGCGGTCAACCGCTGACGAGACGCGAGCGGCCCGCCGGACTTCGGCTCCGGGCCGCTCCAGGAGACCGGAATCCGACATGAGTGACCTGCGCCTCGAAGACACGATCTTCCAGGACCTGAAGAAGACCTTCTCGTCCATCAGCGACCGCATGGAGACCACCCGCCGCACTCTCCGCAGCGCGGACGCCTCGGCAGTCGGTGAGAAGCAACTCATCGAAGACGTCCAGGACTTCGCCGACGACTGGGGCTACGGCATCAAGCAGCTCGGCAAGCACACCCAGGGCGCGGTGAAGATGATCAACAAGATCGGCGAGAGCTTCGGCAAGCTCGACCTGGATCTGGCCGAGTCCCTCAAGGCTCCGAAGCAGAAGGGCAAGTGACGTGGCTGGGCAACGGCCTGCCTTCCCCCACATAGGCTGGGACCCCACGCCAGGGAGCGTGGAGGACACCCGGGACCTCGCCAAGCAGCTGGGCAAGCTGGCCGGCGAGCTGGGAACGGCGCTGAGCGAGCTGGAACGCATCGAGACCGGCGCCTGGAAGGGCAAGACCGCGATCGCGTTCAGCGAGTACGTCGGCCAGGACGTCACCCCGCTCATCCGCAAGAGCCACGAGTCCTTCGACAAGGCCTCGCGTGCCCTGCACCGCTGGGCAGGCGACCTCCAGGACTTCCAGGACCGCGCGGACCGGCTGGAGAAGAGCGCCGGGGAAAAACTCGACGCCAAGGCGACGGCACAGGCCAAGGCCGGCAGCGACGGCAGCACGGATCTTGCGAAGGCCTCCAGCGCGGTGGATGGAGTCATCCAGAAGGTCCACGAACTGGAGGCGGACTACCGAGCGGCCGCCCGTCAGGTCAGCAAGGAACTCGACAAGGCCGGCGACATCGCCCCCGACGAGCCCGGCTTCTGGGACAAGCTGGGGCACGGGATCGCGAACGCCTGGGATGCCACAGGTGACTGGCTCAAGGAACATGCCGACCTGATCAAGGAGATCGGCGATGTCCTCAGCGACGTCACTGCGATCCTCGGCGTGCTGGCGATCATCACTCTGCCTTTCGAGCCTCTCGGCGCGATCTTCGGTGCTGCAGCGGTTCTCACCAGTGGAATGGCGCTGCTGGCACACTCGGTCGCCAAGGCAAGTGGCGCTGACGTCAGTTGGCTCACCATGGGTACGGACGCGCTGGGGCTGCTGCCAGGTATCGGCCTCCTCGGGAAGGGCGCCAAGGTGGCCAGCAAGGCAGCCGCGGCCGAGCGGATCGCGGAATTCGGCAGTGGCTTCAAGGTGTCCGGCATCGAGCGCGCATTCAACGTGATCGCAACGGGCGATATGGCAAAATCCGTCGAAGGCGGTATCGGCCTGCTGGGCAGGCGGATAGTCCTGGGCGGTGCGGGAAAGGACCTCGGACTACTGTCCCATGAGAGCGGTGCGATGAACCGCCTGGCCGGGCTCGCCGAGGCGGGATATCACCAAGGCCAGTGGCTCGGCACCAAGGGTCTGGCGCTCGCGGGCGAGAAGTTCACGGTCGACCCCTTGAGCAAACTGGGCAGAGGGATCGATGTGGCAGGCAAGGTGCTTCCCAAGGGCATCAGTATCGGCCTGCACAGCGGTGACTCGGCCAACCCCGGCGACAGCCTCCAGCAGTCCGCCACAGCACATTGAGGCACGAGAACATGACGAGATGGCAACCTGAGGCCGACGAGACCCTGCTGGCGCGCTGTGGAGTGAGTTTCGCCACCGGCGTCGCCACACCCGTGGCCGGGATGCGCTGGTTCAGGGATACGACGCGACGGGACATCCAGGACGAGCTGCCGGGCTGGCCGACAGGTCCGGAATTCACCGCCCGCACCAAGAATGAGAGCCGCCTGCGTGAGGGAGGCAAGTTCGGCGCTCGCACTCTGCTCGTAGCGACCCTCGGCGTCCTCGAATCGCTGGCCGGGTCCGGCAGCACAGGAAACATCTCGCGGCTCGGAGAGCCCGAGGAGTCAGAGAACGAGGTCGAGGACTTCCCCGTCATGTGGGCGTCGCCTGGAACTCTCGCCCGTACCCTCCCGTGGCAGCTCGACCCCGGGCGCCGTCCCGACACGGATCGAACCCATCTGGTGGTGACGACCCGGCGAGTCCTTGTCCTGGGGCTGCAGGACGACAAGAACGCCACCCATGACGAGGTCCTGTGGGAGACCGAGCGGTCCAACATCAGCACCGCGAAGCGGATGAAGTTCAGCCGGTACAAGGTGGACTTCAAACTCGTGTTCGCCGACGGATCATGGAGTCGCCTCGCGGGTTGGAACACAAACTGTCGTGACGATGTCACCCGCCCCCTGGCCACCCGTCCTGAACTGTTGGCCGGCGATGCGCTCACGGAAGGACAACAGACGACCGTCGCGGAGTTGCTGAAGCGCCAGAAAGGACCTGGCGATCTCGTGATCAGTCGTCGGCCGAGTGGCCATTTCCTCGCCGAGTATCTGAGGACCAGCACGATCGATCCCGACTACGGAATCAGCAGCGATTTCTCCCTGATGGGCGTCGACGGCGAAGACGTTCCGTTCCAAGAGGGCGACCTCTAAACCGGATTGGAATCGGAAACCCAGTGACCACGCCTCTTATAACGGTCGAAGCGGATATCCCTCCCCTGACGTTCGAGGTTCCCGAGAGCTTCTTCACTCTTCCGCTGGCAGCCGAGCCCGAAGCGCGGACCGCACTGTCCGACACCTTCGTTCGGGATCTGTACTCCCAGGGCGACGAGGCGCTTTGGACGCCGGCCGCCCCGTACTACGCGGCCTTGGCTGAGCAACTTGCCCTCAGTGGTGTTTCGTATTCAGCCCTGGGCTTGTTCTCCACCGAAGACGGAGGCGTCGTCCAGTG
The DNA here is from genome assembly GCF_055583445.1 of Streptomyces sp. NPDC104761. Classification (NCBI taxonomy): domain Bacteria; kingdom Bacillati; phylum Actinomycetota; class Actinomycetes; order Kitasatosporales; family Streptomycetaceae; genus Streptomyces; species Streptomyces sp. NPDC104761. The sequence continues at coordinate 365,145 of NZ_JBVJNZ010000005.1, forward strand.
CGCCTTCACCGTGGCAGCGGTCGAAACCGATCACGCAGACCCGGAAACTGCGGCACACGGGATCCTGGTCGCCCTGTCCCGTGATCCGCACCACGACGCACGTTGGTTGGATCTCCCCTGCGGCCCGGCGATCTCCTGCGTCACCATGCGAGAGGTGACACTCTCACCGGAACTCACTGCCGATCACACGGAGAAACAACTCCTGACGGGACAGATCCAGGTCCATGTCCCGTTTCCGACGGGACCCTATACCGCCGTGTTCACGCTCCACACGGCCTCCACCGAATACTGGAACGAGTTCTGCGACGGAACCGTGGCAATCCTCCAGACGGTGTCATTCCCAGCCCCTGAAAGCGACACGAGTTCAGGGGGACAAGGCAGCGGAGAAGCCGACCCGTCGGCCGCGGCGAACTGGGCTGCCTCGGACCGCGTTTGAGATCTGCAGCGAACCAGGTTGGACAAGCATCCGTCCTGTCGTGGCCGGCACGTAGGGTGCGGCCATGACTGTGCCTGACCTGGTGCCCATTCGGCATGAGCCGAACTACCGAACGTCCACGATCGGCCAGTGGGACGGAGGCCAGTTCTTTGCCCACGTCAGCGGTGTTTTCGCAGGCCGGGACGTCGATGGCCGGGTACTGCGGCGGTGGTACTCCGTGTTGCACGAGTTCGACGCCGCAGGTCGGCACCTGGACTCCCGGATCCGCGCAGCCGGAACGGTCGCCGACGGGCCGGCAAAGGCGCGGGTGGTGGAAGCCGCGCAGTGGCTCCTGCACGAGTGGCTGAACGCGCTGCCCGGGCGGCAGTTCACAGACATCGCGATCGCCCCGTTCACCGTGGAGGTCGACGGCGCACTTTTCGGCCTGGTCAGCGAGTGCCACGGGGAATATCCCGAGGGAGAGGAGCAGGACGACTGGGCCGAGTTCTACCCGAACCGGCTCGGGTTCAGCGCGCCGTGGGACGGCTTGTACGACACGTGAGGGGACATGCGCTGTGCCAGCCGGCGGCGCGTGAGAGCAGTCGAGGATTTGGTCGGGTTGCCGAGCGGCCTCGGGTGAGTCGGCGGACCACGATGCCGATCATTGCCCAGCGGATCATGGTTACGGAGTGGGCCGCGCTGGTCTCGTAGTCTCGGGCCAGGCGTCGGTGGGCGGTGATCCACGACAGCGAGCGCTCCACCGCCCACCGCTTGGGCTGAACCTGGAAGCCACGCTGACCGCGGTCTTGACGCACGATCTCTAGTTCGCGGCCGATGACCTGGGTGGTCCAGTCGACCAGGCGGTCGGCGAAGCCTTGGTCGGCCCAGATCCTCCGCACGTTGACTCGGCGCACAAGCGCGCACAAGGCCGTCACCCGTTCAGGCAAGTTCAGGACGTAGGTCACACCTCCGAACACCCCATGCGCCCAGGATTATCACCATTCACAGCGATGTTCGCGCTGGCGAAACCGAGAACCTCCCCGATAACGTCGGACCCGTTGAATGGACTTATGTCTCACGGGGAGTTCACTGTGAAGCGCCGTACTTTGCCCGTTGCTGCCGCGGTCGCCGCAAGCGCAGCCCTGCTGCTGACGGCTTGCGGAGGCGGGGACGACAACGCCAAGGGCAATGACAAGATCGCGGGTGCCGACACCAGCGACCCCAAGACGTCCGCGTCGCCCAGTGCATCCGATGCCGCTGTGGGCGTCAACCGTCCGACCATGACGTTTCCCTCGGACTTCGAGATGGCGTTCGACATCAGCAAGCCGTCCGACGCCAAGGAAGCTGCAGCTCTCGGTGATGCGGAGAACTTCGTCCGTGCCATCAACTACGGCATCATCCGGCAGGATGCCGAGGATGCAGCGTACAAGTTCTACTCCACCGTGGGTGGTACCGCGCAGGCATACGCGAAGAAGCAGATCAAGCAGTACATCGACGGTGGCTGGACCGTCACCGGGGTGCAGCGCTACTCGCAGGGCAAGGTGACCCTGGCTGCCGATGGCAAGCGCGCCTCCGTCGCCTTCTGTGACGACGACTCGAAGTTCTACGGCAAGGAAGTCAAGTCCAAGAAGGTCCTGAAGACCAGTCCCAGTGACAAGGACTACTACTACTTCGAGATCGTCATGACGGCGTCCCAGGAGGTCCGGGGACTGTGGAGCGCAGAGGACGTCGAGGTGCAGTCGGAGGCCACACAGTGCAAGGCCTGAAGCGTCCCACGATCGGCGTCGCCGGTCTGGTCACCGCCCTGCTGCTCGCCCCGGCGCACAGCGCCTTCGCCGGCGGCCCCATCGACAAGGGCACGACGACCACCGCCAGGGAAAACAGCCGCAAGGACGACACTCTTTACGCGGCGGTCTCCTATGACACCTCGAAGAACGGCTCCGGCCGGTCCGTGGGTCACGTCTCGGCCGCCGGAACCTCCTGGACGCCTCCGGCCTGTTGGCTCGCGCCCAAGTGGACGGCCAAGCAGTTCGCCAAGCAGATAGAGTCCGAGTACAAAAACGTCACGACCGACCCGGACCAGCCCAACTACGCCAAGAACGCCACGAGCCAGCTTCGGGACATGTACAAGAACGGCGAGTACAAGAACTACAACCTCGACAAGCAGGACGAGGGCATGTGGTGGGGCGCGGTCGAGAATCCGAACGCGCCCATCCTGGAGAGAACGGCTTGCAACTCGACACTGCCGTTCTGGGCCAAGAACGGCGAAACTCCGAAGGTCAAGAACGCCATCTCACCAGAGATCCTGGCAGGACTCGCCCGTGAACAGATCAAGGTTCCGGGCACCGAGGTGACACTGGCTCCGAGCGGCACCACCAAGGTCAACCTCGCCACGTGGGCATGGCTGGACCACGGGGACTTCAAGCCCGTCTCCGTCACCGCGTCGATCACCGCACCGGGCCTTGACATACGTGCCACCACGGTGGCCACGCCTGTCTCGCTGAAGCTCCAGCCGGGAACCGAGGACGCCGAGACCTATCCCCCTTCCGGTGAGTGCACGTTCAACTCCGACGGTTCGATCGGCGAGCCCTACGCGGCAGGGAGGGCCGGCCAGTCTCCGCCTTGCGGGATCAAGTACCTGCGGTCGTCAGCCGGCGGAGCGTACAAACTCCAGGCGACCGTCACCTGGGAGATCACCTGGACAGGCTCTGGAAACACAACCGGCCGTATGCCGAACGGCACCTTCGGCAACGACCAGGACGTCAGGGTCCAGGAAGCCCAGGCCGTGAACCACTGAGACGCGGGTGAAGCCGCCGACAGCGGTTTCGAGAGCAGTGTGCACGGCTTACGGCTTCCCCTGCGTGAATGACGACGGTCGAGGCCTTCGGCGAACACCATGGAAAGAGAGACGAGTTTGTCCGCGAGCGCCGACCGCACCATACGAATCCGGCTCGGCGTCACGCCCGACGCAGCGGCCTGGTGCACCATCGGCAAGATCCCGGAACCGCCGACCGAAGCGCACCGAGCAGCCGGATCGGGGCCGTTGCGCCCCGCAGTCATCAGGCCGCTCGGCATGCTCGGCGTCGCGCTGGGCATGCCCCTGCTGTACATCGGCAAAGTCCTCGGCCTCCTCGCCATGGGTGAGGAGGCCCTCGAGCGCATGCTGTCGACGGACGGGGCTCAAGAGCTGCACCGCGCCGCGAAGCTGGAGAAGAAGCAGCGGGACGAGGCCGTCGTCAAGTTCGGTCTCGACAAGACCTTCGACGGCGACTGGAGCGGAGCTGCCGGCCGCCTTCTCCTTCGGTGGTACAGCCATTCCTCCCACCACGAACGTCTGCTCGTACTCGCCGAGGGCCGCATTCTGCTGGCCGCTCCGCCCAAGCGTGTATCCATCCGCCGCGCCGCCCTCATGCGGGTCGTCGCCGAGATAGCGACCGAGGACGCCGTCCTTGCGGACCCGCTCTCCGCTTTCAAGGTCAGGAACGACAAGTTGCTCCTGCGCTTCAAAGACGGTTCGTGGCTAACGCTGACGACCGAGGAGTGGGACAGCGAACTTCACACGCACGTGAAGCGTCATCAGCCGCCGGGCGCGACACGGACCGCGGAAGCCTGACAGCCGTGTGCAACCGAGCATTTCACGTGCTCGCCCCCAACGCTGCTTCCAGAAGCTCAGAAACCCACCGTCAGCGTCAACGCGATGCTGTCCGCGGCCTCCTCCATCTCCTCGTCGATTCCCGGCACGGTCCAGGACACCTGGAGCACGACGGCGTTGTCGGTGCCTTCCGGGAGGACTCCGTACGTGACTGTCTGCAGCAGCACCCCGGGACCGCCGCGTGGCATGCCGTCCGCGGCGAAGTTCTGGCGGAGGCGCACGGCGGGGCCGATCGGCAGTTCGGGCTGTGAGATCTGCGGGGTACCGAATTCGTGCGTGCTGAAGGTGTCCGCCAGCCAGTCGAGGGAGAACCGGGGGACGGTCTCGTCGGGCCGGACGACCTCGACTTCCAGGAGGGCCAGAGCAGTGTCGAAGCCGTCGGGGTAAAAGGCGAAACCGTACAGCGGGCCACGGCTGCGGCTGTCCTCGGCCCAGCCCCGCAGGTCCTTCCGCAGGGCTCCCCTGTCCAGCTCGTACCCCGCCGCGCGACTCCGATCGAAGAGTTCCGTCGCGGTGGTCTTCGCCCACTTCTTCACGTCGTCCGACGGATCGAGCGGGAGCGGCACCCAGTCCGTCGGGCAGACGATGCCGCATGTCTCGATGTCACTCATGGGTGCCGTCACCGTCCAGCCAGGTAAGCGAGCCGGCCACCGCGTCGAAGAGCTCGACCATGGCGTCGGCGATCTGCAGTAGTGGGGTGGAGAAGGTCAGCAGGAGGTGCGCCGCGCTTCCGGGCACCGGCAGCTCGTAGTCCACCGTGACCGAGGGCAGCACCTCGTCGGCGCTTCCGGGTGCCCCGGCCGGAGCAGAGGTGTCCGGTTGCCCTGTCTCCCGGCGCACGCGGACCGCCGTGCCCGCCGCCAGTTCCACGACCGTGGCCTCGGCGTCCATGTCGGCCGAGAGACGCGTGGCCAGTTCGATCGGGTCGGGCTGGGCTGTGCCGGGTGCCGGGTGCAGCAGCATGACCAGCAGGGATGCGGGAATCGTGAGGGGACCCGCCTGCTGGAGGCTCAGGTACAGCTCGATTCCGCCGTCCCGGTAGGCCGCCGTGGCCTGCGCCAGGAGTTCGTCGCGCAGTTGCCGCTTGAGGTGGGGCGCGTTGTCGACTCCCTCGAACTTCCGGTCGACCAACGCATCGATCGAGCGTTCGCGCCCCTCCGGGTCGATCCTTACCCGGAACCAGCCGTCCGGCAGCAACAGCCGGTAATCGGCGGGCGATGCGGGAGTGCGGGGAATGCCCACGTTCGCGGTCACAGAGTCTCCGGGGGCGTCGGTCCGGCCGGTGTCGTCACGCATTCTCGTTCGGCTTGTCGTAGTAGAAGCGGCTGAACAGCGACCTCGTCGCAGCTGGGCCCCATTCGGCCACGATGGTCAGAGCCGAGAACAGACCGGCCAAGCGCGCTGTGACGGTGTCGCCGAAGAGTCCGGCGAGCAGCACAAGGCTGAAGAGAGGAACCAGCAGCAATTCGTTTCCACCGATCACCGAGCTGTGCCAACTCGTCTCGGTCCGGGCCTCTTTGGCCGGAAGCGGCGACATCGCCCGGGCATCCGCGGCGAGGGGATGACCGTTCCACCAGGGCTTGGTGGCCCCTGTGGGCTGCCTGCTGCTTCGCATCTCCTCGTCGGTCACGGAAACAGAGAGCGCCGAGACCGTTTCCTCCCAGCGCTTCAGGCCCTGCGGGCCGGCGAACCAGTGCCGCCACGGCAGCAGAGCCCGGACCTCGCCCCTGCGGTCCCGGAACTCGACACCCAGCGGCTGTCGGTCTCCGCGGGACACGATGCGTACGAGCCGTCCGACGCCGTTGGCGCCCGCGCGTCCGAGCCAGCGCTCCCGCCCTACGGTGTCGACGAGTACGACATCACCAGGCAGCACACGTACGGACGCCGTCTGCGTGAACCTCGGCGTCGCGCTCTCGCCTGGAGCCGGATCGGGCGTGATCACCACGGCCTCGGCGAAGCGTTCGCCGTCCCGTCGATTACGCGACCACGCACCGACGCGCACCGCGGAATCGGCTGCCGGCAGCGCGAACAGAGCGCCTGCGGCGATCGGCAGACACCAGTCGACGTCGGCCGCGAAGGCAACGACGAGGGCGATGAGCCAGCCGAAGGCGCCGACGCCTCGAACCCAGTTGTACCAACGGGGCAGTTCGGGGTGGACCGCGCGGTCCGCGGCGCGGCTCGAACCGGTTTCAGGCTGCTCGGGCGCACCACCCGTCAACCGCGGTTTCTCCTCCACCGGGATACCCAGTGCGTCAGCCAGCTCTCTCAGCCCGGTCCGGTCCAGGCACTTCGCCGGCTTCAGGTCCAGGATTCCCACTACGCCGGCTTCCGGCAGCCATTCGGCGAGCGGGACAGTCAGTACGGCGCGCTCGTCCGCGTTCTCGAAGACGAGCACGCCCCAGCGCTCCGCAGGCCGCCTGCTGACGGTCTCCCACGCGTCGGACGCTTCCGGCGAGACGAACACGGCCCGGCTGATGCCTCCGGCACCAACCGGATACCGGCGCTCACGCGATCGCCGGTCGCGTACGACGAGGGTCCTCCCGTCCGCGTAGAGACGAGCCCGGCGCACGACATCGGCATTGTGCGGGCGCATACGTCTGGGCCTCACCAGGGCACTCTGCTCGCCCGACGCCTCCTCCGTTGCCCGCTGCTCGGCCTTCACTGTCCGCTCACCCATCGCCCGTCGTCGTGGCGTCCTTGACCCCGGTCGCCGACCAGACCCCGTCGTGCAACCCACCGATCCCTACATGATCGCCGATCCAGCCGGTGATCTCGCCCTTGTCGAGAAGGTCGGTGGCCGAGGCGACGAAGGTCGAGCCCGCCCAGATCCGGGTCTGCGTCTTGAACACTCCGCCGGCCGCCTTCACAGCATCATCGGCTCGCAGGGACTCGGAGATCTGCCCCATGCTCTTCTCGAGTCCGGCGATGCCGCTGTCCCCGACCCGCGGCGATACTCCGGCCCAGCTGGACCTCTGGCCCAGCTGTCGCAGGTTGCTCCATGTGAGGTCCTGGACGCCTTTGAAACCTTCCAATGTCTCCTTGCCGATCGACTTCGGACTGAAGGCGTCCAGGAGCCGGGCGGTTCCGGGATTCCATCCCTTTGGTGCGCCGGCGATGGCCTCGACACCGGCCTTGCCGCGCAGAGCACCGCCGCTGAGTGCGTTGGCTTGCTTCCACGTCTGGTTCAGGGCCCGCTGGTAGGCAGCCGTACCGGGCTTTGCCCTGATACCGGCCCTGAGCGCCCGACCCGCCGCGGACCTTGCGGTGACCTTGGTGGCCAGTGACGCGCCCTTGGCCCCCGCAATGGCACCTCGACCGATGCCCAGCGTGACCAGGCCGACGACGTCGAGAGCGACGTCAAACCAGCTGCCGTCGCCGGACAGGGCCAGAAGGAGGTGGCCCACGAGCGAAACCAGGGTGGCCAGCAGCGCGATGCTGCCGAGTATTCCGGCGAGCGCCTGACCGATGATCGGGATCCATCCCACCAGCAGAGACAACGTCCCGCAGATGGTGGCGATCCAGCCGCTCCAGGTGAGGATCACCTGGATCACATCGGCGTGATCGTGCACCCACCCCTTGAACTTGTCCCAGCCACTGTCCTTGAGACCGTCGTGGTCAATGGCGTGCCGGATCGCGTCGCGGGCTCGCTTGGCCGCCGCGTCGCGGACCTCCTTCGCCCCCTCCAGGTCCCGCTTCGCCCGCTCCAGCGCCGAACTGGCCGCCTCCTGGCGCTGCTGCAGCTTCTTGCGGCTCGGATCGTCGTCCGGGGTGTCCTTCGGCAGCTTGTCGAGCGCGCCGCCGCTCGCCCGGTGCTCGTCGTCGGCGGTCCGCGCGTCGCGAAGTGCCTTGTCAGCCATCTGTTGCGCCCGGTGGAGCTCGGAGGCGTATTCGGTGGAGGACGAACCCTCCATGACCCGCTCGCCCAGTGCGTCGGCTGCCGCGTCGTAGCGCTGGAAAGCCTTGCGCAGTTTTCCGTCGGCCTCCTGCGCCTGCTGCCGGAATTCGTCCGCCGCCTTGCTCTTCCACGCCTCGACCGAAGAAAGGGCTTTGATCTCGGCAGCCTGCTTCTTGATGGACTCGGCGGTCTTCCGCAGTTCCCTGCCGAGCGCGGCGACCTCGTCCGGGTCGCCGGGTACCGGATCGGCGGATTCGCCGATCACCGCCCACTCGTCGGCCCGGGGCCGCGTCACTTCGCGCCTCCAGTGGGACCCAACGGCTTGGCATCCGTTCCGCGCAGGGCGTCAGCGAGTTGGTGGTCGATGTCCTCGTAGCCCTTCGCCGCGGCGGCGAGGATCTTCGAGAGTCTCTCCAGTTCGTCCAGCAGACGCCTGCGGTGGACCCGCCAATTGTCGCCGAAGTCGTCGAAGACGTCGACCAGACCCTGTTCGCCGAAGACGGGCACCCCGAGCCCCTTCGCCGGATTCGCGTTGTCGGCGAACTCCTTGTGGATCCTGGAAAGCGAGCGGGCGCTCTCCTTGATACGTGCGAGATCAGCGGTCTGATCCGACACAACTACCCCCTGTTCCCCCGTCGGGAAAGCTCAGGAAACGTCCACGCAGAGACCGTCGGTGCGATGGCCGACTGCTCCATCGCACCGACGTGACTCGTCACATGCCGAGGTGACTGGGTGACTAACCCTTGGCCTGCTTCGCCAGGGAGTCGTCCAGCTGCTCGTACGCTTCCTTGGCCTTCTTCAGGAAGTCGGACAGGCCGTGCAGGCCCTGGATCGTCTTCGTCGCGCCCTTGGTGAAGTCCTTCATGGAGTCGTCGTACGCTCCCGAGGCCTTCTGGGTGGTGAAGCCGTTCTCCACCAGGGCGGAGACGCGCTTCTCGACGTTCTTGATCTTGTCCTCAAGCTCGTGCATGTCCTTGATCAGGTCGCCAGCGACCTTCTCCATCTCGGCATATGTGAGATCCGTGTCCTTGCCGGCCATGACGGCTCCCTCCCGTTCGTGTGGCCTCAGGGCCTTCCCCCGTGGCACCGTTCGCGCGGATCCTTGGCCATGACATGGCCGTCCGCACGAGCAAAGATCCTACGGGGGTGACGCGTGCGACCGCACGGGCCTTGTGCGGCGGAATCGTGAAGCGCACACATCCCGTTGCACCCGGGAAAGAGCGGGCGGCTAAGGTCACTTCCAGTGTGTTGGGTGCTCTAGGTGTGTGGGGGGACGGAACGTGCGCCTGAGTCTGACCGTCGTCGACCCGGTCGGCGGTGCCAGCGCCGACGTGGTGCTCGACGCGGATCCCGAGTCCACCGTCGGAGACGTCGCGAGGGAGCTGGCCCGGCAGGTCGGTCTGGGATATCCGGACCCCGGCGAGGGCGGCGCCCAGGTCATCCCCATCGGCGCGCACCGCCAACAGGCCGCCGCAGTACAGGCGTCCGGGCCGCTCGCCTACGTCGACGGGTACGCCCTCGACCCCGCCGCCACCGTCGTCGGGTCGCCGCTGCGTGACGGAGTCGTCGTCAGTCTGCACGATCCCGCCGGGTGTCTGCTCGGTGAGCCCACCGGAATCGTCGAGTTCCGGGTCGCGGGCGGTCCGGCCGCCGGCGCCGTGCACCGGCTCGGCGTCGGGCGGTACGACATCGGCACCGGGCCCGCCTCCCACCTCCGCGTCGAGGACCCCGAGCTGCCCGCCCGCGCCGCCACCCTCACCATCGCCATCGACGGCACCTGCAAAGTCGCGATACACACCGAAGACGCCCGGCTGGACGGGGAAACGGTGCAGAGCGAGGGCGACTGGCCCCTCAACTCGCAGCTCGCCCTCGGCAACACCCTTCTGGAGATCACCGGGTACTCCCCGCCCAACGCCGCTCTCAAGTGGTCCGACGACGGTGCCGGGCTCGACTACAACCGGCCGCCGCGGCTGCGGCCCGCCGACCGGCAGACGCACTTCTCGCTGCCCAACCCGCTCGGTGACTACGAGGCCCGGCCGCTGCCCTGGCTGATGGCGCTGCTGCCGCTGGTGGGTGCCGTCGTCTCCGTGCTGATGTTCGGGCGCTGGTACTACCTGATCATGGCGCTGATGAGCCCCCTCATGCTCTTCGGCAACTACTTCATGGACAAGAAGCACGGCCGGAAGTCCCACGCCAAGCAGCTCAAGGAGTACAAGGAGCACAAGCAGCGGATCGAAGCGGAAGCCCAGGAGGCGCTGGTCGCGGAGCGGTCCGAGCGGCGGGCCGCGGTGCCCGATCCGGCCGCCGTGCTGACGTACGGCACCGGGCCGCGGACGCGGCTGTGGGAGCGCCGGCGTACCGACGCCGACCATCTGCTGATCCGGTTCGGCACCGGTCGCGTGCCCTCCGAGGTCGAGCTGGACGACCCCGAGCAGGACGAGCACAAGCGCAAGGTCCGCTGGTACATCGAGGACGCCCCGGTCGGTCTCTCGCTGCGCGACCTCGGGGTGATCGGGGTCGCCGGCCCCGGCGACTCGGCGCATGCGCTGGGGCGTTGGGCCGTCGCCCAGACCGCCGTCCTGCACAGCCCCATGGACGTGCAGTTCTACGTCCTCACCGACCACGACGCCGGTGACCGGTGGGACTGGGTGCGGTGGCTGCCGCACTCCCGGCCGGCCGGCGGCCAGGACGTGAACGTCCTCATCGGCACCGACTCCGAGACCGTCGGCGCCCGCGTCGGCGAGCTCACCCAGCTCCTCGACGGCCGGCAGAAGGCCCTGCAGAAGGGCGGGCGGGGCAAGACGGACGGCCCGGCGTTCTCCGACCCCGACATCGTCGTCGTGTGGGACGGGTCGCGGCGGCTGCGGTCCATGCCCGGTGTCGTACGGCTGCTGAAGGAGGGGCCGGGCGTCGCCATCCGGTCCATCTGCCTCGACGAGGAGGAGCGGTTCCTGCCCGGGGAGTGCCAGGGGGTCGTCGTCGCCGAGCCGCGGGCCGGCAGGGAGACCACTCAAGCGGCGCCCGTGGCGCAGCAGGCCGTCGGCGGGTTTCCGTCCTTCCAGGCCTGGCATCCGCAGAGCGGCGGTGGCGGTGAGGAACAGGCGCCGCAGGACCTTGAGTTGCGGCTGCGCGTCGAGCAGAGCGGGGCGCTGCGCAAGCTGAACGTGCGGCCCGACTTCGTCTCCGCCGCCTGGTGCGGCCGGCTCGCCCGCTCGCTCTCCCCGCTGCGCGACATCAGCGGCGAGAGCGAGGACTCCGCCCTGCCCGCCGCCAGCCGGCTGCTCGACGTGCTCCAGCTGGAGCCGCCCACGCGGGACGCGATCGCCGCGCGCTGGCGGATGGGCGGGCAGTCGACGATGGCGGTCATCGGGGAGTCGTACGACGGTCCCTTCGGCATCGACCTGCGGCGCGACGGGCCGCACGGCCTCATCGCCGGTACCACCGGTTCCGGCAAGTCCGAGCTGCTGCAGACCATCGTGGCCGCGCTGGCGGTCGCCAACACCCCCGAGAACATGACGTTCGTGCTCGTCGACTACAAGGGCGGCTCGGCGTTCAAGGACTGCGTGAAGCTGCCGCACACCGTGGGCATGGTCACCGACCTCGACGCCCACCTCGTGGAGCGGGCCCTGGAGTCGCTGGGGGCGGAGCTCAAGCGGCGCGAGCACATCCTCGCCGCCGCCGACGCCAAGGACATCGAGGACTACCAGGACCTGGTCAGAAGAGACCCGTCCCGCTCGCCGGTGCCCCGACTCCTCATCGTCATCGACGAGTTCGCGTCGATGGTGCGCGACCTGCCCGACTTCGTCACGGGACTTGTCAACATCGCCCAGCGAGGGCGGTCGCTCGGCATCCACCTGCTGCTCGCCACGCAGCGGCCCTCCGGTGTGGTGTCGCCCGAGATCCGCGCCAACACCAACCTCCGGATCGCGCTGCGCGTGACCGACGCCGGTGAGTCGACCGACGTCATCGACGCGCCCGACGCCGGGCACATCGCGAAGAGCACACCGGGACGGGCGTACGTCCGGCTCGGGCACGCGTCGCTGATCCCCTTCCAGTCGGGGCGGGTCGGGGGCCGGCGGCCGGGGGCGGCTGACCCGGCGACGCTCGCGCCCTGGGCCGGGGCGCTGTCCTGGCAGGACCTCGGGCGGGCCGCGCTGCGCAAGCCGAAGTCCGAGGCGAAGGAGGACGACGAGATCACCGACCTGAAGGTGCTCGTCGACGCCGTCCGCGAGGCCAACACCGCCCTGCGGATCCCCGCCCAGCACTCGCCGTGGCTGCCCGCCCTCGACGACATGCTGCTGCTCGACGACGTGCCGGCCGTGCAGGCGCAGGGCGCGCTGCCCGCCGCCCCGTACGGTGTCGAGGACCTGCCCGCCGACCAGGCCCGCCGTGCGGTCGCCGTCGACTTCGCGACCTTCGGGCACCTCATCATCGCGGGCGCCCCGCGCACCGGACGCTCCCAGGTGCTGCGCACCATCGCCGGTTCGCTGGCCCGCACCAACTCCTGTGCGGACGTGCACCTGTACGGCATCGACTGCGGCAACGGCGCGCTGAACGCGCTGACCCGGCTGCCGCATTGCGGTGCCGTCGTCGGCCGCAACCAGACCGAGCGGGTGGAGCGGCTCATGGCCCGTCTCTCGGGTGAGCTGAGCCGCCGACAGGAGCTGCTCGCGGACCGGGGGTTCGCGGACATCGGCGAGCAGCGGGCGGCCGTGCCGGAGGCGGAGCGGCTGCCGCACATCGTGCTGCTCCTGGACCGCTGGGAGGGCTGGCTGCCCACCCTCGGCGAGCTGAACCACGGCGATCTCACCGACCAGATCATGGTGATGATGCGGGAGGGCGCGAGCGTCGGCATCCATCTCGTCCTCACCGGTGACCGGCAGATCCTGGCCGGCCGGATCTCCTCCCTCACCGAGGACAAGTACGGTCTGCGGCTCGCCGACCGCGCCGACTTCTCGATGCTGGACATCAACTCCCGCAAGGTTCCCGAGGAGATCCCGCCCGGCCGCGCCTTCCGCAGCGAGACGGCCGCCGAGACGCAGTTCGCGCTGCTCTCCGCGGACACCACCGGCCAGGGGCAGAACGCGGCGATCGTCGCGATCGGCGAGGCGGCCGAGGCCCGCGACGCCCAGGTGGAGCGCTCCCGGCGCCCGTTCCGGGTGGACGTGCTGCCCAGCCGGATCTCCTTCGAGGACGCCTGGGCGATGCGCACCCCGGCCGCGGCGGCCGCCCCGCTGTGGGCCCTGGTGGGTGTCGGCGGCGACGAACTCACCGCCTTCGGACCAGACCTGGCTCAGGGCGTACCCGCTTTCGTGATCGGCGGGCCCGCCAAGTCCGGCCGTTCCACTGCCCTGTTGGGCTTCGCCCGCTCCTATCTCGCCAACGGTGTACGGATCGTCGTCGCCGCGCCCCGGCAGTCGCCGCTGCGTGAACTCGACGGGCGGGAAGGCGTGCTGAAGGTCTTCACCGGGCGGGACGTGGACGAGGACGAGCTGACGGAGGTGCTGTCGTCGGCGTCCCCGGCCGAGCCCATCGTCGTGCTGGTCGACGACGCCGAGGTGCTGGACGACTGCGACGCCGAGGACGTCTTCAAGCGGATCGTGGAGCGCGGCACCGAGGAGGGCCTCGCCGTCGTCATCGCCGGTGACGAGGACGAGATCTGCGACGGCTTCTCGGGCTGGCAGGTCGACGCCAAGAAGGCCCGCCGGGGCGTCCTGCTCTCCCCGCAGGAGTCCGGCTCCGGCGAGCTGATCGGCATCCGGACCACCAGGGCCATGGTGGGCGGCCCGATCCAGCCCGGCAAGGGCATGCTGCACCTGGGCAGCGGGGAGCACGTCACGGTGACGACCCCGCAGTAGCCGTACGACGGGGGCCGACGGGCCGAGGAGGGGCTCAGCCCCCCGTCTTCGACATCACCGCCACCGGGTTCCCCTCCGCCGAGCTGTCCGACGTGTAGATCAGGTCGCCGTCGCTCGGGGTCAGGTAGACGGTGTTCGTGCCGGGGTCGCAGCCGTCGTGGTTGCCCTCGACGCCGGTGGAGGAGGCGACGAGCCGGGCCGCCGTCACCGACCTCAGGGTGAGGACGTCCGTGCAGACCCCGCCCAGCTGGTCGGTCTGCCGCAGGCGCCCCAGCTCGTGGCCGACCGCCGCCTGTTCGACGGTGACCCGGAAGGTGCCGATGGGCAGGTTGCCGGACAGGGCGGTGGCCGAGCCCTGCCAGGTGCCGAGATAGGCGGCCGGGATCTGCCCGCCACCGGAGGCGGACGACGAGGGCGACTTGGCGGCGGCACCCGAGTCACTGCCCCCCTCGCCGCCGTCGGCCCCGGAGAACGGCTTCACCAGGAACCCCACCCCGACGGTGACCACCGCCAGCGCGGCGGCCACGGCGAGGGCGACCGTGCAGCTGACCCGGCGGCCACGCCCGCCCTCCCCCGGTACGGCGGTCGCCGCGACGCTCACGGACACCTTGCCGGGCTTACCGGGCGCCCCCTCCGGCGTCGCCGCGTCCCGCGGCTCCGGTACGACGGCGGGTACGGTCTCGGGCGGCACCGCCGGCTTCGGTACGACCGCGGGCGGCACCGTCGGCGGCGGTCCGAACTCCCCCGCCACCGAAGGGGTGCTGAGCGGCACCGGCCCGGACGCCGGTACCGCGGCCTGCCCGACCCCCGCGGCCTCCGTGACCTCCAGGTTGAGCACCTCCACCGCGCTCCGGCTCACCCGCTCCACCAGCGCGCCCGGCAGCCACCCGCCGGCCACCAGCCGTGCGGCGCCCTCGGGAGCCAGCCGCCGGGCCACCTCCGCCGGGGCCGGCCGGCGCCCCGGCTCCTTCGCGAGGCAGGCCTCGGCCACCTCCCGCAGCTCACCGCCGAGCGAGCCGAGTTCGGGCTCCTCGTGGACGACCTTGTAGAGGAGGGCGGCCGAGGAGTCCCCGGGGAACGGCGGCGCCCCGTTGGCCGCGTACGCCAGCACCGCGCCGAGGGAGAAGACGTCCGCGGCGCCCGTGGCACCCTTGCCGAGGATCTGCTCCGGGGACATGTATCCGGGCGAGCCGATCGACACCCCCGACGACGTCAGGGACGCCGTGCCGTCCGTGGCGCGGGCGATGCCGAAGTCGATGAGGAGCGGCCCGTCGAGGGTCAGGAGCACGTTCGACGGCTTCACGTCCCGGTGCACGAGACCCAGTTCGTGCACCGCCGCCAGCGCCTCGGCGAGCCCGGCGCCGAGCGCCCGTACCGTGTGCGCGGGCAGCGGGCCGCCGTCGTTCACGGCCGCCGTCAGGGAGGGACCGGCCGCGTAGGCGGTGGCGACCCAGGGCACGGGGGCGTCCGGGTCGGCGTCCAGGACGGAGGCCGTCCAGGCGCCGCCGACCCGCCGCGCGGCCTGCACCTCGCGGCGGAAGCGGGCGCGGAACTCCTCGTCCAGCGCGAAGTGCGGGTGCACGATCTTGACGGCGACGGAGCGGCCGCCGGCCGAACGGCCCAGATAGACGCGGCCCATGCCGCCGGAGCCGAGCCGGCCGAGCAGCCGGTACGGCCCGACGGCCGTGGGTTCGTCGCCCGCGAGCGGCAGCATGTGCCCTCACCCCCCAGAGAGTTCGGCAGCAGCCTATTCGCTCCGCGGGTGGTGCGGTTCTTTTGGTGCGGGCCGGTGGGGGCTGGTCGCGCAGTTCCCCGCGCCCCTTCGGGGCGCTCCTCTTACGGGGCGTTCCTCTTACGGGGCGCTGTCACGGCGTCAGCAGCTCGACCCTCACGTCCGCCGCGAACCCGGTCGTCGGGCCCACCCGGCGGGCGAACTCGGCCACCGCCGCCAGCTGGGGCGCGCCGAAGCTGAAGTCGAGGGTGGTGAAGTACTGGGCGAGGGTCGCCTCGTCGAAGGCCTCCCAGCGGGCGGCCTGTTCGGCGACCTTGGCGACCTCCTCCAGGGAGAGGTCGCGGGAGTCGAGGAAGGCACCGTGCACCTCGCGGGTGAGGTGTGGCTCGCGTTCCAGGTAGTCCCGGCGGGCCGCCCACACCGCGAAGACGAACGGCAGGCCCGTCCACTCCTTCCACAGCGCGCCGAGGTCGTGGACCTCGAGGCCGTAGCGCGGGCCGTCCAGCAGGTTGGCGCGCAGGGCCGCGTCGCCGATCAGCACCGCCGCGTCCGCCTCCTGCATCATCAGGCTGAGGTCGGGCGGGCAGGTGTAGTAGTCGGGCTGGACGCCGTAGCGGTCGGCGAGCAGCAGCTGGGCGAGGCGGACCGAGGTGCGCGAGGTGGAGCCGAGGGCGACCCGGCGGCCGTCCAGCTGGTCCAGCGGCACCTGCGAGACGATCACGCAGGACATCACCGGGCCGTCGCAGCCGACGGCGATGTCCGGGAAGGCGACCAGGTCGTCGGCGTTGCGCAGGAATTCGACGAGAGTGATGGGCCCGATGTCGAGGTCGCCGCGCACCAGCTGCTCGCTGAGCTTCTCAGGGGTGTCCTTGGTCAGCTCGAAGTCGAGGAGGGTGCCGGTTCTCGCGAGCCCCCAGTACAGGGGCAGGCAGTTCAGGAACTGGATGTGGCCGACGCGCGGCCGGGTGCGAGAATTGTCCACATCGCGAGACTAGACCCCATGGGGTACGGTGCTGGGACCGCCCCCACCCCTGGAGCTCCCACCGTCCCCCCGGTCAACCCGCCCTCGGGGGCATTCAAACGTCCGGGTGACGTGATCTTGGCCTCTGTTGCATTCGGCTGCCCACATGCTAGGCTCGCCGCAAGTTGCAGTTTGGTTTCCCTTGCAGTACAGAGCCTGCGGAGCATGTAACCGCGGGCTCTCGTAGTTTTCAGACATATGCAGTTGTGCGGCACTTAGTTTGTTTTCACACTTGCAGGTTCTGGAGCAGGGCGACCCTTTGGGCCCAAGGAGGGCTTATGGCTACCGGAACCGTGAAGTGGTTCAACGCCGAAAAGGGCTTTGGTTTCATCGCCCAGGAAGGCGGCGGCCCCGACGTCTTCGTCCACTACTCCGCGATCAACGCCAGCGGGTTCCGCTCCCTGGAGGAGAACCAGCAGGTGAGTTTCGACGTCACGCAGGGCCCGAAGGGTCCGCAGGCGGAGAACGTCACCCCCGTCTGATCCCAGACAAACCAAGTCTGATCGCAGACTGAGTGCAGTACCCAAGGAGCCCCGCGCCGTCAGGCGACGGGGCTCCTGCCTTTTCACCGCCTCCTACACGTGCTGCATGACCAGCACGAACGTGGTGCCGGGCGCCAGCGCCTCGTACATATGCGGAACATCGCCGCGATATGTCAGGTAATCACCGGGGTTCAATTCGACGGTTTCTCCGCGCGGCCCGGCCTTCACCTGCCCGCTGCATACGACCAGGTGCTCGACCGTTCCGGGAATGTGCGGCTCGGACTCCCGCGCCACGCCCGGCTCCATCCGCAGGTGGTAGACGTCCCGGCGGACGCCGGGCGGACTGGACGACAGCAGGGTCGCGGCGAAGTCGGCGCGCTCCGACGCGACCGTTGGCGTCACCGGGCGGGACGTCGGCAAGACGGTGTGGGCCGAGCTCGCGCTCTAGGCCGGGAACCCACGGGGGCATCCGGTGACGCTGGGCTTCCTGCGGCGGCGTAGACCCGCGGCCACGCGATCAGCCCGTCCTCCCGGACGTGAGCAGTCCGCCGCGCGACCGGTGGCGTCCTAGGCGAGCCGCTCGCGCAGCAGCGTACGCACGGAGACGGGTTCACGGCCGAGCAGGTGGGCCAGCGCGGGGCCGGGGGTCGCGAACTCCCCCTCGCGGGCGGCGGTGAAGATGCCCAGGAGCTGGTCGGCCGTCTCGGCGGGTACGCCGCCGGCCACCAGGTGGGCGCGGAACGTCGTGTCCGGTGCGGTGGTCCGGGTGACGGTACGGCCGGTGAGCTCGCTCGCGAGGGCGGCGAGGTCGGCGAAGGTGAGCGCCTCGGTGCCCGTGAGCGGGGGCGTCGGTCCGTCGAACCGGTGTTCCTCGTCCGCCAGGATCACCGCCGCCGCCTCCGCCAGGTCGGCGTGCGCCGTCCAGCAGACCGGGCCGTCGGCGGGCAGGGCCACCTCCCCGGTGGCCAGGCCCGGGGCGAGGAAGTCGAGTCCGCTGGCCGCGTGGAAGCCGTTGCGCAGGGAGGTCCAGGGGACGCCGGAGGCGGCGAGGGCCTCCTCCGTGGCCGCGTGGTCGCGGCAGGCCTGGAAGCGGGAGGTGGGGCTCGCGCCCATCTGGGCGGTGTAGACGATCCGGCGGGCGCCGGCCTCGACGGCCGCGGCTATGGCGGTGCGGTGCTGCCGTACGGTCTCCTCGCCCATCCGGTCGACGGAGACGAGCAGTATCCGGGTGGCGCCCTCGAAGGCGTGCGCCAGGCCGTCGGGTTCGGTGAAGCTGCCCTGCCGTACCCGCACGCCCCGGTCCGCGAGGGCCTGCGCCTTCTTCGGGTCGCGGACGCTGACGCCGACCCGGTCCGCCGGTACGCGGGCCAGCAGCCCCTCCACGATCCGGCCGCCGAGCTGTCCGGTGGCTCCGGTCACGATGATCACGATGTCCTCCGACGATGGTAGTAACAGCGGAAACATCGCAACGATAACATCGATACTAACGATGGAAGCAAGCAGGCGATATCATTGATACATGCCTTCCGGATCACGTGACCCGAACACCGTCGGCGGCCCCGCGCCCGACACCCGCCAGCGCGTCGTCGACGCCGCCATCGGGCTGCTGGAGCGGGAGGGCCGGGACGCCGTGACCACCCGTGCGGTCGCCGTCGCGGCGGGGCTCCAGCCCCCGGCCATCTACCGGCTGTTCGGCGACAAGGAGGGGCTGCTGGAGGCGGTCGCCGAGCACGGCTTCGCCGCCTTTCTCGCGAGCAAGCGCATCGTCCCGGACCCCGAGGACCCGATCCAGGACCTGCGGGACGGCTGGGACCTGGCGGTCCGGTTCGGCCTGGAGAACCCGGCGCTGTACTCGCTGATGTACGGCGACGTCGCACGCAGCGACTCGCCGGCCTTCCGGACCGGGCTGGAGATCCTCCGGAACCGGGTCCGGCGGCTGGCCCTCGGCGGCCGGCTCCGGGTCGGCGAGGCCCTCGCGGCCAACGTCATCCACGCCACCGCCCGCGGCGCCGTCCTCACCTGGCTGTCCATGCCGGAGACCGACCGCGACCCGGCCCTGCTGACCACCCTCCGCGAGGCGATGGTCACGGCCATCACCACGGAGGAACCCGCCGTACGCACCGCCGGCCCGGCCGGGGCCGCCCGGGCCCTGCGCGCCGGCCTCCCCGACCAGACGGCCCTCAGCCCGGCCGAACAGCACCTTCTGGGCGAGTGGCTGGACCGCCTGGCCGCGGACGCCTGAGGCACCGCCGGACGACGGGCGCCCGGCGGTGTCCCGGCTACCAGGCCACCGGCAGCTCCAGCGGGAACCGGCGGATGGTCTCGGTGTCCCAGCGGACCTCTTCCGGGCGCACCGCCAGGCGGAGCGTGGGGAAGCGGTCCAGGAGGCGTTCCAGGGCGACCTCCAGTTCGGCCATCGCCAACGGCACCGCGATGCACCGGTGGCCGCCCCAGCCGAAGGTCATGTGGGGAGCGACGGGACGGTCGGGCACGATCTCGTGGGGGTCCGGATAGCGCTCCGGGTCGCGGTTGGCCGTCAGGTAGGAGACGTGGACGAAGTCGCCGCGCCGGATGACCACCCCGTCCATCTCGACGTCCTCCAGCGCCACCCGGGGAATGCCCACGCCCTTCCGGAAGGGGATGTACCGGAGCATTTCGTGGATGAAGTCCGTCAGGTCCTTCCGGTGCGCGCGGGCGTACTCCAGCAACTCCGGGCGGGTCAGCAGCAGATACACGATGTCGCTGATCTGGCAGGTCGCCGTGTCCTGGCCGCTCAGCGTGAACGTCAGTGCCAGGACGGCCAGTTCCCGGTCGTCGAGCTGGTCCGTGCCGTCCCGTGCCTCGGTGAGCACGCTGATGATGTCCGGACCGGGGTTCTTCCGGCGTTCGGCGACGAGCTCGGTGAAGTAACCGGTCAGGTCCTCCTTGGCCGCGCGTGCGACGTCCCGGTTGCCCGCGCCGACCACCAGCAGCCGCTGGACCTGCTCCTGCATCCGGGGCCACTCGGCGCGGTCGATGCCCAGCAGGTCCAGGATCGTGTGCTGGGGAAGGGGGTCGGACAGGTACCGGACCAGGTCGGCCGGCTGACCGGCGTCTTCCATCTCGTCCAGCAGCCGGTCCGTGAGGAGGCCGATCCGGCCCCGCATCCGGTCCACGTGGCGCGGGGTGAAGGCCTGGCTGGCCAGGTGCCTGATCCGCCCGCTGTGCGGCGGGTCCATCACGTTGATCGACTCCGGGGAGACGATCGGCTCGGCCGTCATGCGCGGATAGTCGTACTGGATGATCGCCGCCCGGCTGAACCGGGGGTCCGTGGTCACCTGCTTCACCGAGTCGAACCTGGTGACCAGCCAGGCGTCCGCGTCGCCGTACGGCAGCCGGATGGTGGCGAGGGACTCACGCTCCATGAAGCCGGCCAGGGCCGGATCGAAGTCGAGGGCCTCGCTGTAACCGAAGGGACAGTTGATCGCCTGCACGTTCTTCTCCTTCGTCGGTCGGCCGCTCAGTGGAACGGCACGACGTTGGTTGCGTGGACGGCGGCGCGCAGGTCCTTCGCGAGCCGCACGGCGTCGCCGATCGCCCAGTAGTGGAGGAAGAACAGGCGCGGCTCGTCCATCAGGTTGTGGTGGTGGAGCTCGACGATGCCGACCCCGCCCTTGCGCAGGAGCTTCAGGACCGGCTGGACCTCGTCCGCGGTCATCACGAAGTCACCGTTGACCGCGGCCCTTCCCCGGCCCAGCGGCTGGAAGTTGATGGTGGTCACCGAGCCGAGGCCGGCCGGCAGGATCATGTCGCCGTCCACGATCTGTTCGGCGCGCGCCCAGACGCTCTTGTAGACGCCCTCGTCCTGGGAGCCCTTGCTGCCGAAGGCGTCGTCGATGCCCTTGGTGTCCAGGTCGAGCGTCGGGGTGGTGGGCGACCGGTCGGGCGGGGTGCCCGTGCGGTCGAAGGCCTTGCGCAGCCCCTTGGCGATGGGTACCGGGTCGTGGCTGTGGGCGTGCAGGTGCAGCCACCACAGGGCCGGCTGATGGGAGAGCAGATGCTTGTGCACGGCGTTGATGGCGATGTCGTGCTCGAGGAGCGCGTCGGTGAAGCCGTCCAGTTCGTGCTCGGTGACCACGGCGTCGCCCATCAGCAGATGGCTGCCGTCCTTGTACCGGACGAAGGCGGTGTGGGTGCCGAGGGCCAGCGCGGTCTCGATCCGCACGCCCCGGGAGACCACCTTGAGGTCCCGGCGGGGCAGGCCGGTGTGGTACATGTACCGCTTCATGTCGCCTGGCCGCCCCAGGACCTTGGTCACGTCCGCCCAGTCGGCGAGCTGGGTCAACTCGGGTTCGACGAGGGTGCGCGGGTGCCCGTGGGAGAGGGCGCGCGCGGGCGGGATCCCCGCGCCCGCGAGGACGGGTGCCACGGCACCCGCGGCGAGGACGCGGCGACGGGTGGTGGCCGGTCTGGGGTGGGTTTCCTGCTGCCGGTCGTCAGCCATGGTGCACCTCCTGGCGCGATGGAATCACGGGTTCCGGGCGGGTCCCGTGATTTCATCGCACCAGTGGGGCCAGGTGGACCAACGCAAATCACCTGGCACGGAGCGGGAGCACTCTGCGTGGCCGCCGCGGAACACCGTCCGCGGCGACCGCGGAACACCTTCCGCGACGGCCGCGGATCACTTCGCGTACAGAGCCTCGATCTCCGTCGCGAAGTCCTTCATGACCGCCTCGCGGCGCAGCTTCATCGACGGGGTCAGATGCCCGGCCTCCTCGGTGAAGTCGACGGGGAGCATGGCGAAGCGCCGGATGGACTCGGGGCGGGAGACGAGCTTGTTGGCCTCGTCGACGGCGCGCTGCAGGACGGCCAGCAGATCGGCGTCGTCCATCAGGAGCTCGGGCGGCACCGGGTGCTTGCCGTTCATCTGGCGCCAGTGGGTGAGGCCGTCCCGGTCGAGGGTGATGAGGGCGCTGACGTACGGCAGCCCGTCGCCGACCAGCATCACCTGGGAGATGAGGGGGTGTGAGCGCAGCCAGTTCTCCAGCGGGGCAGGGGCGACGGACTTGCCGCCGGCCGTGATCAGCATCTCCTTCTTGCGGCCGGTGATGGTGAGGTAGCCCTCGTCGTCGAGTTCGCCGAGGTCGCCGGTGGCCAGCCAGCCGTCCCGGGTGGCGGGGACGACACCGCCGGCCGCCGGGTCCCAGTAGCCGCGCAGCACGTGCTCGCCGGCGACCAGGATCTCGCCGTCGGCGGCGATCCGGACCTTGGTGCCGGGCATCGGCCAGCCGACCGTGCCGAGGCGGGGCTTGAGGGGCGGGGTGCAGGTGGTGGCCGCCGTGGTCTCGGTCAGGCCGTAGCCCTCGTAGATCTCGATGCCGGCCCCGGCGTAGAACGCGGCGAGGCGGCGGCCCAGCGGGGAGCCGCCGCAGATGATGTGCCGGACGCGGCCGCCCATGGCGGTGCGGATACGGCGGTAGACGAGCGGGTCGTAGAAGGAGCGGGCGGTCTTCAGGGCGCGTCCGGGCCCGCTGCCGGTGCCGGTCTGCTTCGCCTCCAGCGCCTCGCCGTAGCGCTGCGCGACCCCGGTGGCCCGGTCGAAGACGGAGACCCGGCCGCCGGACTCCGCCTTCGCCCGCGCGGTGTTGAAGACCTTCTCCAGCATGTACGGGATGGTGAGCAGGCAGGTCGGTCTGAACCCGGCGAGGTCCGGGAGCAGGTCCTCGGCCTTGAGGCTGGGGGCGTGGCCGAGGCGGACCCCGGCGCGGACGCAGGCGATCGCCACCATGCGGCCGAAGACGTGGGACATGGGGAGGAAGAGGAGGATGGAGACCTCCTCGTCGTTGCGCGCCTTGAAGATCGGGTAGAGGAGTTCGATCGCGTTGTCGACCTCGGCGAAGAAGTTGCCGTGCGAGAGGGCGCAGCCCTTGGGGCGGCCGGTAGTGCCCGAGGTGTAGATCAGGGTGGCGAGGGTGTCGGGGCCCAGCATGCCCCGCCGGACGCCCACCTCGCCGTCCGGCACCGGGGCGCCGGCCTCCGCGAGCCGGTCCACGTGCCCCTTCTCCATCACCCACAGGTGCCTGAGGTCGGGCAGCCGGTCGAGTTCGGGGCCGAGGGCGGCGGCCTGCGCGCTGGTCTCGGTGACCAGGGCGACGGCGCCCGAGTCGTGCATGATCCAGCGGGTCTGGAAGACCGAGGAGGTCGGGTAGATCGGCACGGTCACCAGGCCGGCCGCCCAGGCGCCGAAGTCGAGGAGCGTCCACTCGTACGTCGTCCGGGACATGATCGCGATCCGGTCGCCCGGCATCAGCCCCTCCGCGATCAGCCCTTTGGCCACCGCCAGCACCTGCGCGGCGAACTGAGCGGCCGTCACGTGCTCCCAAGGGCCCTCGCCCCCGGCCGACTTGCGGCTGAGGACCACGGCACCCGGCTCCGCCTCCGCGTTCTCGAACGGCAGGTCGGCGAGCGAGCCGTGCCGCACCGGCGGCGCGAACGGCGGTACGTACGCCTCCCGGACCACCCCGTCCAGCCGCTGCACGAGGGGCTCGACCAGGATCGGGTTCCCGTCGTAGTCCGTGGCCTGGATCGCCGCGCCGGAGGAGACGGGCATGGCGTTCGGGTAAGAGGACGTGGACACGGGGCGGCTCCTCGGGCGTGCAGCGGTGAACTGCTTGCTGCATGACGTACGTGCCTCGCGCACCGAGGCGTTCACCGGCACCGCCCCTCGGAAAGGGGTTACCGGCGGTTCAGGCTGGAGATCGTACGGGGCCGCTGTGGCGGGCTTGTGGGTTTTCGGGGGTTGTCCGGGGACGGGCCTGTGCAATCCCGGAGGTTACGTGAGGGTCCTTCACGTTCGGCCCGTTTCCTCGTACTTGACAGCTGTGACATAGGCTTACCTACGGTAACCTTACTCTAGAGTCAGGAAATGGGCGAGATGGGGGGCGTCGGCAACGTTTCAAGCTGCGGGCGCGTCGTGGCTGGTCGCGCCCACGCGGCGGCAGCCGCATGTCAAACACAGCCCCGCGCCCCCAAAGGGGCGCGCCTTCGGCACCGGAACGTGAAAGGAAAGCCCTGTGATCACCCTCGGCAGCCCTCCTTCTCTCGGGCCTCTGCTCGTGGGCGGAGCGCTGCGGTCGCCCTTCAAGAAGCCGGGCGCCGATGCCTCCTTCCCCCGTACCCACCTCGTACTGCCGGGCGTCCGCCCCGACCTCGAAAAGCTCGCCGCCTACGAGCGCGTCTGCGGCTTCGCCACCGGGGAGGACGGGCTGCCGGTGACCTATCCGCACGTGCTCGGGTTTCCGCTCGCGATGCGGCTGATGAGCGCGCGGGAGTTCCCGTTGCCGTTGCTGGGGCTGGTGCACACCTCCATCGAGATCGAGCGGCATGCCGAGCTCCCGGGCGGCGGTACGTACGACATCGCGGTCCACGTCGAGGAGTTGAGGCCGCACCGGCGGGGCACCGAGGCCGTCGTCGTGACCGGGGTGCGGGTCGGCGAGGACGTCGTGTGGGAGTCGCGGAGTACCTATCTGGCACGGCACCGCACGCGGCACCCCGGGCAGCACCCCGGCGAGACGGACCGGGAGGAGCCCGGCCGGCCGCTGCCCGTCGTCGAGGAGTGGCGGATCGCCGGGGACGTCGGCCGTCGGTACGGGGCCGCCTCCGGGGACCGCAACCCCATTCACCTGTACCCGCTCACCGCCCGCCTCTTCGGCTTCCCCCGGGCCATCGCGCACGG
Organism: Streptomyces sp. NPDC104761; assembly: GCF_055583445.1. Classification (NCBI taxonomy): domain Bacteria; kingdom Bacillati; phylum Actinomycetota; class Actinomycetes; order Kitasatosporales; family Streptomycetaceae; genus Streptomyces; species Streptomyces sp. NPDC104761. The sequence continues at coordinate 389,914 of NZ_JBVJNZ010000005.1, forward strand.
CATGTGGACCGTGGCCCGGTGTCTGGCGGCGCACGGGGTGCCGACGGCGGCCGTCGTACGGGCGGAGTTCCGGGCGCCGGTGCTGCTGCCGGGCACGGTCGCATACGCCGCCGCGGACGGCCGTTTCCAGTTGCGGAGCGGCGACCGGGTGCACGTGGCGGGCAGCGTGCACCCGCGCGTTGCCCAGTGATCGGCCAACCGGCTGCCTCGCCTCCTGGGACGACATCGACGCGGGCACGCTCCCGCAGCCCGGCCCGGAGTGGGCGGCGGCCCACGGCATCGGCAGGAGCGACCCGTACGCCACGGCCCGGGCCCGTGTCACCGAACTGCGCGCCGCCGGCCCCCTGCGGTCGCTGCGCCCGTACTACACGCCGCAGACCGCCGGCATCTACCTCACCGGCATCCTCCGCAGCAACGGCTTCGACGAGCAGGGCCGCCCGCTGCCCGTGGCGCCGGGGGCCGGCGGCCGGGGCCGGGTGCGGCCGGCCGTACGGCGGGTCGCCGGGCGGGGCGCCAAGAAGCTGTACCACGTGGGCCACCGGCGACTGGCGCCCGCGCTGCGCCGCTGGGGCGCCGTGTGACGGACCGGGCCGGTCACGGCGGCGACCACGGCCGGCCCTCCATCAGGTCGCCCAGGCCGGCCCAGGCGAAGTTCATCAGGGTCGCGGCCGCCTGGCGTGCCGTCACTCCCGGGGTGGCGTTGGCCCAGGTCGCCAGGGACTCGGCCGCGCCCACCAGTGCCTCGGCGAGGCCCGCGACCTCGCCCTCCGCCAGGTCGGGATCACGGTGGGCGGCGCGGGCGGCGGCGACGATGAGCTGGGTCACGAACGCGACGATCTCCTCGCGCATCGCGGCGGCCTCGGAGGCGAACCGCTCGCCGTGCGTACGGGCCTGGAGGTGCAGCACCGACCAGCCGTCGGGGTGTTCGGCGGTGTGCGTGAAGAACGCCCGCAGTCCGTCCCAGAGCTGCCGGTCGGGGGGCAGAGCGCGGTCGACGCCGGCGCGGACCGCCTCGGTCAGGGCACCGGCCTCACGGCGGATGCAGGCCGTGAACAGGTCGTCCTTGGAGTTGAGGTACAGGTAGACCAACGGCTTGGAGACACCGGCGAGTTCGGCGATCTCGTCCATCGACGCGGCCATGTAGCCGTGCTGGCCGAAGGTCCGCACGGCGGCGTCCAGCATCTGCCGCTCACGTACCGCGCGCGGCATCCGCTTGGTCTTGACGGTCCCCATGGGACAAAGCCTAGTTGGCGCCGCGACCGCGGGAGTCGCTCAGGAGCTCACGAGGAGGTCTGGGCCTGGTCCGCCGCATCGACCGCCGCGTCCTCCTGGCTCCGGTTGGCCTCGATGTTGGCCTGCATCCGCTCGACCCGCTGCGCGACCTGCACCGAGGCGCGGTCCCGCTCCTTGCGCAGCACGACGAAGCTGATCGGCGCCGACAGGACGAGGGAGAGCAGCAGGACCCACAGGAAGTTGGAGTCGCCGAAGCCACGCGGGAACGCGCCGGCGTAGACGAGGCCCCAGACGACGAGGAGGCAGCCCGCGAAGATACCGAGGCGCATCAGCGTGTAGCGGAGCATCTCAATCCAGTCTTCCGATGACGAAAAGGGGCACCGTCCAGTGAAGCACGCCGCGGGGCGGATCTTTCACCGGGGTCGGGTGGGGCCGGGTCATGTCAGCGGGAGCAGCATGGTGATGTCGTCGCGGTCGTCGCCGGGGGCGACGCGGACGGCTGCGGGGACCCGGCCGACCTCCTTGTAGCCGCAGGAGCCGTAGAAGTTCTCCAGGCCGAGGCCGCCGCGGCAGCTGAGCCGTATCGCGTCGATGCCGTCGAAGCCGCGGGCGGCGTCGGCGGCGGCCGCGAGGAGGTCGCGGCCGTAGCCCCGGCCCTGGTGCCTCGGGTGCACCATCACCGTGTACAGCCACACCCAGTGCGTCATCAGCCGGTGCGTGTTGAAGGAGAAGAAGGCGGTGGCGGCGACCTCACCGGCCTCGTCGTGCCCGACGAGCAGGCGGTGGCGGCCCTCGGCCATCGCGACGAAGTGCCTGACCAGCTCCGGCCGGATCTCCTCGGGGGTCACGGGGGCGACGAAACCGACGGCTCCGCCGGCGTTGGTCACGTCCGTCCACAGGTCGAGGATGCCGTCGCGCAGGGCCGGGGTGATGGCGGGGTCGAGCGTGAAGGTAAGGGGCACGGCCGCATCATATCTATTACGCCGGCGGTCACGACAGTGCTCTGGCGGCCACTTCCAGGTCGGCGACGAGGCCCTGGTACGCCTGCTCCCGGTCGTCCGCGCGCAGGACGGAGGAGGGGTGGACGGTGGGCACGAGCCGCGCCGGCCGGTCGTGGATCTCCCGCTCCAGCACGGTCCCGCGTACCTCGCCGACCCGGAACGACGATCCGAGCAGCGCCTTTCCGGCGGTGGCGCCGAGGACGACGATCAGCTCCGGCGCCACGACGCTCAGCTCGGCTTCGAGCCAGGGGCCGCAGGCCGACATCTCGCGCAGGGTGGGGGCCTTGTGGATGCGGCGCTTGCGGGTTGCGGCCCAGGTGAACTTGAAGTGCTTGACCGCGTTGGTCACGTAGGCGTCGGCCGGGTCGAGGCCGGCCTCCTCCAGGGCCTTGCCGAGCAGGCGCCCGGCGGGCCCGACGAAGGGCTCGCCCTGCCGGTCCTCCTGGTCACCGGGCTGCTCCCCGACGAGCATCACCCGGGCGTGCGCCTTGCCCTTCCCGAAGACGGTCTGGGTGGCGTCGCGGTGCAGGGGGCAGCCACGGCAGTCGGCGGCGGCCCGCCGCAGCGCGGAGAGGTTGAGCCGCTCGGGGAGGAAGGGGGTGGCGGTGTACGCGTCCTCCGGAGCGCCGGTGGTGGACATGGGGGCCGGGTACCCGCCGTGACGGGTGCGGAGTCATGCCGGCTGCGGGTGCACGGGTGCGTCTCGCGCAGTTCCCCGCGCCCCTGGAAGAAGGGGCGCTGCAGTGCGCGCCCCTTCAGGGGCGCGGGGCACTGCGCGACGAGCCACGACGCACCCGCACCCGACATCGCACCGTCGGCCCGCCTCACACCCGCATCGGCTGCGGGGACTCCCGGCGGGCCGGGTCCGGGCCGTCGTACTCGCGGATGATCTCGTACCGCGTGTTCCGCTCCACCGGGCGGAAGCCCGCGTCGCGGATGAGGTCCAGCAGGTCCTCGCGGGTCAGCTTGTTCGGCGTGCCGTAGTTGTCCGCGTCGTGCGTGATCTTGTACTCGACGACCGACCCGTCCATGTCGTCGGCCCCGTGCTGCAGCGCCAGCTGCGCCGTCTGCACGCCGTGCATGACCCAGAAGACCTTCACGTGCGGAACGTTGTCGAACAGCAGCCGGGACACCGCGAAGGTCTTCAGGGCCTCCGCGCCGGTCGCCATCTGGGTCCGGGCCTGGAGCCTGTTCCTGACCTTGCCGTCCTTCATGTCCACGAAGTCGTGCTGGTAGCGCAGCGGGATGAAGACCTGGAAGCCGTTCGTCTCGTCCTGGAGCTCGCGCAGGCGCAGCACGTGGTCGACGCGGTGCCGGGGCTCCTCGATGTGGCCGTACAGCATGGTGCACGGGGTCTTGAGACCCTTCTCGTGCGCCAGGCGGTGGATCCGGGACCAGTCCTCCCAGTGGGTGCGGTGGTCCACGATGTGCTGGCGGACCTCCCAGTCGAAGATCTCCGCGCCGCCGCCGGTCAGCGACTCGAGACCCGCGTCGATCAGCTCGTCGAGGATCTCGGAGGCCGACAGCCCGGAGATCGTCTCGAAGTGGTGGATCTCCGTCGCCGTGAAGGCCTTCAGCGAGACGTTCGGGAGAGCCGCCTTCAGCTCGCGCAGCGACCGCGGGTAGTAGCGCCACGGCAGGTTCGGGTGCAGGCCGTTGACGATGTGCAGCTCGGTGAGGTTCTCGCCCTCCATCGCCTTGGCGAGCTTCACCGCCTCCTCGATGCGCATCGTGTACGCGTCCTTCTCGCCCGGCTTGCGCTGGAACGAGCAGTACGCGCAGGACGCGGTGCACACGTTCGTCATGTTGAGGTGGCGGTTGACGTTGAAGTGGACGACGTCGCCGTTCTTGCGGGTGCGCACCTCGTGGGCGAGGCCGCCCAGCCAGGCCAGGTCGTCCGACTCGTACAGCGCGATGCCGTCCTCGCGGGTCAGCCGCTCACCGGCCCTGACCTTCTCCTCCAGCTCACGCTTGAGCCCGACGTCCATGCCCACACCTCTCTACGACAACTCCGACCACCGTACTTCTACGCCTCTTCGGGAAGTTCCCCGACCCGGTTCTCCCACTTCGTGGACAGCACGATCGTGGTACGGGTCCGGGAGACGCCCTTCGTCCCGGACAGCCGCCGGATGGTCTTCTCCAGGCCGTCCACGTCCGACGAGCGCACCTTGAGCATGAAGGAGTCGTCGCCGGCGATGAACCAGCAGTCCTCGATCTCCGGCAGGTCCCGCAGCCGCTGCGCCACGTCCTCGTGGTCGGCCGCGTCGGAGAGGGAGATGCCGATGAGGGCGGTGACGCCGAGGCCGAGCGAGGCCGCGTTGACGGTGGCGCGGTAGCCGGTGATGACCCCGGCCGCCTCCAGCCGGTTGATGCGGTCGGTGACGCTGGGTCCCGACAGTCCGACGAGGCGGCCCAGCTCAGCGTACGAGGCCCGGCCGTTCTCCCTCAGGGCCTGGATGAGCTGCCTGTCCACGGCGTCCATGCGATCGAAGCCTTCCGCTGAAGATTTCCCGAAGTAGATGAGAGGTGGTGCAGAGGTGCTGCCGGGGTGGTGCCGGGGGATGGTGCTACTTGCTTCCGCCGCCGAGGTCCCCTTCCCAGCGGCGGTAGAGCCGGTGCCCGACACCTGCCGCGTCCAGCACCCGCCCGGCGACGAAGTCGACCAGGTCCTGGATGTGGGTCGCGCCCGCGTAGAAGGCGGGGGAGGTCGGGACGACGACCGCCCCGAGGTCGTCCAGGGTGACCAGGTGGCGCAGGGTCTGGCCGTTCAGCGGGGTCTCGCGGACGGCGACGACGAGAGGGCGGCGCTCCTTCAGGGTGACACTGGCCGCCCGCTGCAGCAGGTCCTTGGAGAGGCCGAGCGCGACCCCGGCGACGGCGGCGGTGGACGCCGGCACGATCACCATGCCCTTCACCGGGTACGACCCGGAGGACGGCCCCGCGGCCAGGTCCCCGGCGCTCCAGTACCGCACCCGCGCGAGGTCCACCCGGAAGGTCCCCGGCTTGCCGTCGGCCCCCCGCGCCAGCCATTCCCCCAGGTCGTCCCGCCAGTGCGCGTCCCGGAAGGAGATCCCGGTCTCGTCGAGCAGGGTGAGCCGCGAGGCCCGGCTGACCACCAGGTCGACGCTCTCCCCCGCGTCCAGCAGGGCACGCAGCACAGCAGCGGCATAGGGCGTTCCGGACGCCCCGGACACCCCCACGATCCAAGGCACGCGCTGCGTTTCTCCTGCGTTCACATCTTGAGCGTACCGGCGCGCCGGGCGAGGTTCAGGCCGGGTGGGGGGCCTCGGGGTCGACGCGGAGGCGGGACGTGTCCACCGTGAGGCTGCCGAGCTTCGTCTCCACGGTCAGCTTGCCCCCGTAGGAGAGCGTGTCCCGGCCCAGGTATCCGTCCGGGCCGGGGTTCCACAACGTGACAAGGTGTCCCGTGCGCGGATCGAAAATCAGGTAGTTGGGGATACCGCGAGCCGCGTACTGCTTGTTCTTCACCTCGTAGTCGTTGCGGACGCTGCTTGGTGAGACCACCTCGATCGCCAGCTCCACCAGGTCGGGTGGGTAGGAGGTGAGGTTGCGGTTCTTCTCGGCTTCGGGAATGACCGCGAGATCGGGGCAGAACTCGAAGTCGTCACTGAACGGGATCGCCACGTCGCTGATGAAGCCCCATTCCGGGCCCAACTGGGGTTCGAGCTGCGTCCACACCCTCACGATGGTCTCGTTGTGGAACGGCCGGAGCGGACTCATCACGATGTTGCCCTCGACAATCTCCATCCGGTACCCGCGGAACATGTCCTCGTACCGGGCGAGCTGCGAGTGCAGGCGGTCGCTGTCCGAGACGGTCACGTCGGCCTCCCTCTCTCTGCACTCGATGGTAGGCCGCACCGTATTCAGACGGTCAGACCCCGAACCAGGAGATCCAGCAAGGCGCACACGAACAGGGCAATCCCGATGAACCCGTTGACGCTGAAGAAGGCGCGGTTGAGGCGGGACAGGTCGTGCGGGCGGACGATGGAGTGCTCGTAGGCGAAGGCGCCGGCGACGATCACCAGGCCGAGCCAGAAGAACGCGCCCGCGTGGGTGACCACGGCGTACCAGACGAACAGGCCGGTCACCACCGCGTGGCAGACCCGCGCCCCCCAGATCGCCGCCGGGATGCCGAAGCGGGCCGGGACCGACATGACGCCGATCTCGCGGTCGGTCTCGACGTCCTGGCAGGCGTAGATCAGGTCGAAGCCGCCGATCCAGATGCCGACGGCCAGGCCCAGGATCACCGCGTCCCAGGACCACTCGCCGGTGACCGCGAGCCAGCCGCCGATCGGGCCCATGGCCTGGGCGAGACCGAGGATGGCCTGCGGGAAGTTCGTGAACCGCTTGCCGTAGGGGTACACCACCATCGGGATCACCGCGACGGGGGCCAGGGCCAGGCAGAGGGGGTTCAGGAGGGCCGCCGAGCCGAGGAAGACGGCGACCGCGATCAGCGCGCCGGTCCAGGCATGCCTGACGCTCATCGCGCCGGTGACCAGCTCGCGGTGGGCGGTGCGCGGGTTCCGGGCGTCGATCTCGCGGTCGATGATCCGGTTGACGGCCATCGCGAAGGTACGCAGGCCGACCATGCAGATCGTGACCAGGAGCAGCCTGCCCCAGTGGATGTTCCGGTCCAGCTCGAACATCGCGGTCAGCGCGGCGATGTACGCGAAGGGCAGGGCGAAGACCGAGTGCTCGATCATCACCAGCCGCAGGAAGGCTTTCGTGCGTCCCGGCTGCGGGAGTGCTGCGGAGGCGGAGCTCACAGGCCGTACTCCTTCCAGCGGCGGTCCACGAGAGCCGCCGTATCCGGGTCCGACAGGACCATGTCCGGCCAGCCCCCGTCCCGTGTGTAGCCCTCCTCGGGCCACTTCTTCGTCGCGTCGATGCCCGCCTTGCCGCCCCAGAACTGCTGGTAGGAGGCGTGGTCGAGGTGGTCGACGGGGCCTTCCACGACCGTGAGGTCACGGGCGTAGTCGGTGTTGCCGAGCGCCCGCCAGGCGACCTCGTGCAGGTCGTGGACGTCGCAGTCGGAGTCGACGACCACGATCAGCTTGGTGAGCGACATCATGTGCGCCCCCCAGACGGCGTGCATGACCTTCTGCGCGTGCTTCGGGTACTTCTTGTCGATCGAGACGATCGCACAGTTGTGGAAGCCGCCGGCCTCGGGGAGGTGGTAGTCCACGATGTCCGGGACGATGATCTTCAGGAGGGGCAGGAAGAAGCGCTCGGTGGCGCGGCCGAGGGGTCCGTCCTCCGTCGGGGGGCGGCCGACGACGATCGACTGGAGCAGCGGGCGCTTGCGCATCGTCACGCAGTCGATGGTCAGCGCCGGGAACGGCTCCTGCGGCGTGTAGAAGCCGGTGTGGTCGCCGAACGGGCCCTCGGGCAGCATCTCGCCCGGCTCCAGCCAGCCCTCCAGGACGACCTCGGCGTTGGCGGGGACCTGGAGCGGAACGGTCTTGCAGTCGACCATCTCGATCCGCCGGCCGGCGATGAACCCGGCGAACAGGTACTCGTCGATGTCCCCGGGGAGCGGGGCGGTGGAGGCGTAGGTGACGGCGGGCGGGCAGCCGAAGGCGATCGCGACCGGGAGCCGCTCGCCCCTGCGCGCCGCCACCTGGTAGTGGTTGCGGCTGTCCTTGTGGATCTGCCAGTGCATGCCGATGGTGCGCCGGTCGTGGCGCTGGAGGCGGTACAGACCCAGGTTGCGGATGCCGCTCTCCGGGTCCTTGGTGTGGGTCAGCCCCAGGTTGAAGAAGGAGCCGCCGTCCTGCGGCCACGTGAACAGCGCCGGCAGCTGGTCGAGGTCGACGTCGTCGCCGGTCAGGACCACCTCCTGGACCGGAGCGTCCCCGGACTTCACCTTCTTCGGCGGTACGTGCGTCATCGCGCCGAGCTTGCCGAACGCCTCGCGCACACCGACGAAGCCGTGCGGCAGTTCGGGGCGCAGCAGCCCGCCGATCTTCTCGGAGATCTCCCCGTACGACTTCAGGCCGAGGGCCTTGAGCAGCCGCCGGTCGGTGCCGAACACGTTCATCGCGAGGGGCATGCTCGACCCCTTCACGTTCTCGAAGAGCAGGGCCGGTCCGCCGGACTTCTGCACCCGGTCGACGATCTCCCCGACCTCCAGATACGGGTCGACCTCGGCCTTGACACGCTTGAGGTCTCCCTCGCGCTCCAGTGCCCGGAGCAGGGAGCGAAGATCGTCGTAAGCCATGTGTCCCAGTATCGGCCACCCGGGGTCCGGGCCCGGCCACCGCCCCCTGCATACTCGTCGGCCGTGAGACGTCATCCCCGGTTACCGCTGCTCGCCCTGCTCGTCGCCGTCGCGCTGTCCGGCTGCACGCCGGTACGGGAGTCGGCCGGCCCGCCGGTCTCCCCGCTGACCCGGATACCGGCCGCCGACCGCGAGCCGGCCCCGGACCTCACCGGCACCAGCCTCGACGGCAAGCCGGTCAGCCTCTCCCGCTACCGCGGCAAGGTCGTCGTCCTGAACGTCTGGGCGTCCTGGTGCGGGCCCTGCCGCGCCGAGGCTCCCGAACTGTCCAGGGCGCAGCAGGCGCTGGCGGCGAACGGCGTCCAGGTGCTGGGGGTGGACACGGACGCCCGGCGGGACAGGGGGCGGGCGTTCCAGGACGAGCACCACCTGGTGTACCCGAGCCTGCACGACCCCGGCAGCCGCAAGCTCGTCCGGCTGCCCAAGGGGTACCTGCCGCAGGCGTTGCCGTACACGCTCTTCGTCGACCGGCACGGGAAGATCGCCGCGAAGTACCTCAGCCCCCTCACGGCGGCCGACGTGCGCACCATCACCCGGCCGCTGCTTGCGGAGTAGCGCGCCCGGTCACCCGCCGCCGGAGGCAAGGCACTTGTCGCCGGACCGGATCGGCGCCACGAGGTGGCTCACGTCCACCAGCACCGCGTCGAGACCCGCCACGGAGCCGGCGACGGAGACCTCCACGGCGGGGCTGCGGCCGTAGGTGACCAGTTCCTTGCGGCCGGTCCCCGCCGCCTGCCGCCAGACCCAGTCGACACCGTCCACGCCGACGCACGCGTCGGTGGTGGGCCCCGGCGGGTTCACACCGCACCGCAGCTCCACGGTCCCGTGCCCCCACACGGCGAGTCCCTCGAAGGTCACCCGGTCCCGGGCGGCACCTCCGAGCCGGTCCGGGTACCGGTCGGCGAGGCGCGCACACGCCGGGTCCCGCGCGAACGGCCCCTGCGCCAGCCCGAACACCGGCGAGTCCAGCTCACCGGCGACCAGCCCACCGCCGGCCCCCAGCCCCACCACGACCACCCCGACCGCGACCCGCCCCCTGCGCACACCCACCGCTCCCCCTCCCGTCGAAGGAACCCCATGATGCCGGGACGCCGATCCGCCGACGCTGGAGGCGTCCGTCCATTGCCCGACCCGCTGCCCCCACCGACATCGAGCGGCCGACTTCAGTAGTCTGGCCGCCATGCTCAGGTACCTGCCCTACTTGCTGGTCCTCGCCCTGTGGATCTACGCCTTCGTGGACTGCCTGAACACCCCCGAGGACGAGGTCCGCGCCCTGCCGAAGCTGGCGTGGGTGTTCGTCATCCTGCTCTTCGGCGAGGTCCTGGTCGGCCCGGTGGCCTGGCTGGTGGCGGGCAGGACCCGGCAGCCGCGCGAGCGTTGGATCGCCCCGGACGACAACCCGGAGTTCCTGAAGTCCCTGAAACCGGACGATCCGCGCACCGACTGATTGTCACCCTGGCGGCCGGACCCAGGGTTCGGACATCCTCAGGAAGCGGCCTTCATCTGAGTACGCGTGCTCAGGTGGAGGGTGGGCGAGGCGAGGCAGAGTGCTCCCGTTGCGGAAGGCGATCACGGGGGTGCGCAGTGACGAGCTCGGGGGCAGCTGAACCGGTACCAGGCCTGCGGCGGCCGCGTGGGCGCACGCTGCGGGCGGCCGGCGTGGGGTTCGGCCTCACGGTGGCGCTGTTCCTCGCGGAGTGGCTGCTGGTCTCTTCCTCCGCCTGCCGGAACGCCCCCGACTGGGGCTGCGTCGGGGTGGTCGTGCTGTGGGGCGACGCCATCCCGTTCGTGCTGCTTGTCGTCGGGTGGCCGGTGTTGCGGATGCTCGGGGTGCGCCCGGCGTGGCTCACCGCGCTGCTCGGCGTCGGTCTGAGCTGGTACCTGCTGCGGTATCTGACGGCGCTGGACACACTCCCCGCGCTCCCGGGCGGCATCAGCTGGGTCCAGTTCGCGCTGCCGACCGCCGCCTTCGCCCTCGCTGCGTGGTTCACCGCGTCTCTGCGCCCGTGGCTGCCGCGCGTGGCGACGGTGGTGGCGCTTGCGCTGGTGGTGCCGGTGAACACGTTCGCCGTCTCGCAGGCCGACGACAGCCGGCAGGATGCGGCCTTGTCGGCGAGCCGGGTCCCGCTGCTCGGACCGCGGGTCCCCAGCGGCTACCACATCGAGGGTGTCGGGACCGAGACCCTCACCGCGCCCACCTTCTTCTACCGTCTCGCCCCCGACGGCCGAAAGGCGACCACCATGGCGGAGCTGCACCGGGAGGTCCAGGTCGTCGTCGCGCCGGTGCAGCCGCAGTTCACCCCACCGTCGCACTGCGCCGCGGTCAACTCCAGCTATCCCGTCCCGGCCCCCGCCTGTACCGCCGTCGCACCGGGGGTGTGGCGTTCGGGGAACTCGCAGTACGTCTCCTACTACATCCGGGTCGGCGACACGGTGGCGGACATCCAGGCAACATCGCCGCCGGTGAGCGCGGCCATGCTGACCTCGATCGCGCGGAGTATGAGCGTCCGTCAGCCGTCCTACTTCACCGGAGGATGAGGGGCAGTCCGGCAGTCTGTGCTGCGGCCCTGCCGACGAGCTGCCCACGGGCCGCGAAGTCGCCCGCGGGTACTCCGCTGACCTGCGACGGCCAACCTTGCTGTCCCAAGGAATTGTCCGCTTGCGGGAGACGCGCCGGAGCCCACCGGCCCGGATCTTCTTCCTTGCCGGGGCAGTGCCGGGGCAGTGTGACAGGCGCCCCGTAGCCGGCCGTCAGCAGGGCGAGTCCGGCAGGTGCTCCCGCGCCCACTCCCCGAGCGCCTTCAGCGACGGCTCCAGCGCGGCGCCCGCCGCGGTGAGCCGGTACGAGACCCGCAGGGGCGGGCCCTCGTCGACCTCGCGGACCACGAGTCCCGCCGCGCCCAGTTCGGCGAGCCGGTCGGAGAGCATGCGCTCGCTGATGCCGGGAACGGCACGGCGCAGGCTGGCGAAGTGGGTGGGCTGATCCAGCAGGACGGACAGGATCGGGCCGTTCCAGCGCTTGCCGAGCACCTGGAAGACACGCGTGATGCCGTCATCGACGCCCTTGCACGCTTCCGGGTCATGGACCTGCTCCACCGCCATGGCATCAGGGTACAGCCCCACCGGAAGGAAGGAGCTGCAAAAAAGTAAGCACCTGTGTTATCTATAGCTGAGTACGAATTCTCAGCCCTGCGGCTCTGTCCTGGGCCCGTGTATCCGGAGACCTCTCATGGCCACGCTTCTCCACATCGACTCGTCCCTCCTCCCGGGCGGCGCCTCCTCCTCCCGTGCCGTCACCGACGCCTTCCGCACGGCCTGGCTGGCGCAGCACCCCGACGGCAAGGTGATCTACCGCGACCTCGCGGCCGACCCCGTACCGCACCTGAACGCGGCCGCCCACACCGCCGGTTTCGCCGACCCCGCCACCCACAGCCCCGAGCAGGCGGACGCCTTCGCGGCCCGCGTGCGGCTGATCGAGGAGCTGGAGCAGGCGGACGCGGTGCTCATAGGCGCCCCGATGTACAACTTCACGATCCCCTCGACGCTCAAGGCGTGGCTGGACAACGTGGTGCTGTTCGGCCGCACGATGGGCGAGACGCCGTCCGCCAAGGGCACGCCGGTCACCGTCGTGGCCAGCCGCGGCGGCTCGTACGCGCCGGGCACCCCGCGGGAGCCGTACGAGTACGTCCAGAACTACCTGTCCGCGCTGCTCGGCGACGGCCTCGGCCTGGACGTCGACTTCATCGTGCCGGAGCTGACGATGGCCCCGCAGAACCCGGCGATGGCCGAGCTCGTGCCGCTCTACGAGGCCTCCCGCGACCGCGCCCTCCAGGACGCGGCCAGCAAGGCGAAGGAGCTGGCGGACCGCCTCGCCGCGTGACGTGAGCACCGGCCCCGGGGCCGGTTGCGCCGATCGGACCAGCACCGCGTGCGGGCCCGGTGACGGGCGGTTGTGATGGACGCGTTCGCACCCCCTACCAGGAGGCTTTCATGCGCATCCGAGCCCTCGCCGCCACCGGCGCCCTCGCCACGGCTCTCGTCCTCGGCGGCACCACCGCCGCGTTCGCCGACAACGGGGCCGACGCCACCGGTTCCGTGGCCAACAGCCCGGGCGTACTGTCGGGCAACCTCATCGAGGTGCCGATCAGCACTCCGATCAACCTGTGCGGCGACAGCGTCGACGTCATCGGCCTGCTCAACCCGGCGGCCGCCAACGCCTGCACCAACGGCTGACCCGGTCGAAGCGCTGCGCACCGAGCTTCCGGAGGACGCCAGACCTCCGGAAGCTCCCGCATGCGTGCAGGTTGTACGCCGGTGAGCCGCCCGAAGCGGACAGTGCGCCCCTGGGCCGCACCGGGAGCGATCCCGACACTTACCTCGTATGACGACTGCTCCCGCCGGTTCCACCACCAGCATCGCGCCCGAGTACGGCGACCGGGTCATCGCCGTGGAGGCGGCGGGCTCGGAACCGATCCCCGACGCCGAACGCCACGGCAGCCCGCTCCAGTTGCTGTGGACCTGGGCCTCTCCCAACATCGAGTTCGCGACCGTCTACATCGGCGTGATCGCGGTCCTCTTCTTCGGCCTGGACTTCTGGACGGCGACCGCCGCGATCCTGCTGGGCACCGCGATCGGCGCGGTCACCCAGGGCGTGCTGTCCCTCGACGGGCCACGGTTCGGCGTCCCGCAGATGGTGATCGGCCGCTTCTCCTTCGGCTTCCTCGGCAACATCCTGCCCTCCGCCGCCAACGGCCTGCTCGCGGGCGTCGGCTGGTTCGCGGTGAACAGCGTGAGCGCCGCCTTCGCCCTCAACACCCTGACCGGCCTGCGCCCGCTCCCCTCCCTCCTCCTCGTCGTGGTCGCCGAGATCCTGATCGGCTTCATCGGCCACAACTTCGTGCACACCTTCGAGAAGTACGCGTTCCCGGCGCTCGCGGTGATCTTCCTGCTGGCCGGCGTGTGGACCTTCAAGGACGCGGACCTCGGCGGGGGCGGCTCCGGAGGCGGCGTCGGCGGCTTCCTGCTCGCGTTCAGCGCGGCCTGGGGCTACGCGGCCGGCTGGAACCCGTACGCCACCGACTACTCCCGCTACCTGCCGCGCACCGCGAACAAGGTGAAGACGGTCCTGTGGCCGGCCGTCGGCCTGTTCGTGTCGGTGTCGATCGTCGCCGTCATCGGCGCGGCCTCGGCGACCATCATCGCCCCGAAGGACGCCACGCCGACGGCCGCCTTCACCGGCCACCTCCCCGGCTGGCTCGGCGACCTCGTCCTCCTCGCCATCATGCTCGGCGGCGTCTCGGCGAACGCCCTCAACGTGTACTCCGGCGCGATCTCCATCGCCTCCTTCGGCCTCAAGCTCCCCACCTGGCTGAGCCGCAGCGCCCTGGTCGTGGTCTCCGGCATCGCCGGTACGGCCGCCGCCTGGGCCTCGCTGGACGACGCGGGCGCGGCCTACGAGGCGTTCCTGCTCGTCATCGCCTACTGGGTGGCGCCCTGGCTGGGCGTCGTCCTGGTGGAGCGGTGGCTCCAGCGCCGTACCGCCACGGACGCGGAACTCTCCGCCCGCCTCACCGACCGCACCTTCACCAACTGGCCGGGGCTGGCCGCCCTGCTGATCGGCGTAGCGGTCTCCGTCCCCCTCTTCTCCAACCAGGAGGACTACGTCGGCTACGTCCCGAAGCACTGGCCGTCCTTCGGCGACATCACCCCGCTGGTCGGCTTCGCGCTGAGCGCCCTCCTCTACGCCGCGCTGCGAAAGCGCCCTCGCGTCTAGCGCCCCAAAGCGGCGCCGGGGGTACCCCCGGCGCCCTCAGTCGTCGTCCCGCAACCGCCGCCAGATCCGGCTCCGGTGCAGCAGGAACAGCGACCCGACCACAGCGATCAACTGGAGACCCACGGCGAGCAGCCAGAACTCGTCGCGGGTCTCCAGCCGGTTCGTCAGGAACTCGAAGTTCATGCCGAAGAACCCGGTCAGGAACGACAGCGGCAGGAAGATCACCGACACGATGGCCAACCGGTTGATCACGCCGTTCTGTTCGCCCGCGACCAGCGAGCCGTAGCTGGCGAAGGCCCGGCGGCTCGCGTCCTGGAGGGACTCGATGTCCGCGAGGACCAGGCGTGACGCCCGCTGGAACTCCTGGGCCAGCCGCTGCCGCTCCACCGGGAAGTCGGGGCTCAGCATCCTGCGGGTGATCACCTCGTCGACCCCCTGGAGGTAGGGCAGCAGGGCGTGGTGCAGGACGGCGGAGTGGCGGCGCAGCTGGGACAGCCGGTAGACCTGCTCGGGGCGCCGCGCCTCGAACATGTCGTCCTCCAGCTCCTCCACCTGGAGCAGCGCCTGCACCGCGGCCCGCCGGAACGTCGAGAGCGCTTCCTGGAGCAGCAGGAACAGCGCGGCCACCGCGTCGCGCGGCCGCTCCCGCCGCACCAGTGCCCTGATGTCCCCCGCCAGGCCGGCCCGGCGGCCCCAGTGGACGACCACCAGGAAGGTCTCGGAGGCCAGGGCGTGCACATGGTGGACCTGGCCGGCCCGGACCACCGGCACGACGAACCCGGCGGTGTCGCCCAGGAACTCGGCCCGCGGGGACCCGCCCGGCCGGCCGAACCACTCCAGGTCCTCGTCGTCGAGGCCGAGCTGCCGGACCACCGGCTCCTCGGCCGGGCCCTCCGCCGGTTCCTCCTCCTCGGGCAGTTCGACGCCGAGGAGGAGGAACCGGTCCGTGGCGAGCCGCCGGCGTGCCTCCGGCACGGGGACCGTCGTCGTACCCCCGTCCGGCACCGACACCACCGTCACGATCATCGATCGCCCTCACCGCTGATCCCGTCGCCCACGCTCCCAGCCTGCGTGCGGCCCGCGGTACGCGCACCCGCTGCCCCCCGACCAGGTGCGGGCCGTCCGGGCGAGGCGATGGCCCGGCCCGCAGCCGCGGCGCTCCGCGCCTAGGCGCTCCGCCAGAGGTGCCGCGCCATGTCGTCTGCCGACTGCCGCACCGTCGTGGCTGGTCGCGCAGTTCCCCGCGCCCCTTCAGGGCGCTGCCGCACCACCCGGTGCGCGCAGGCCGCCGTCAGGAGTTCGCCCAGCAGGTCCGGGTCGTCGATCTCCAGGCCGAGGAGGGACTCGATCCGCTCCAGGCGCTGGTAGAGGGACTGGCGGCCGATGTGCAGCAGGGCGGCCGTGCGGGTCGGGGAGCAGCCGTGCCGCAGGTGCACCTCCAGGGTGCGGACCAGGTCGCTGGGGTGGGCGGCCTCCCAGGCCAGCAGCGGGCCGAGGGTGTGCTGGACGAGCGCGGCGAGGCGGTCGCGGTTGGCGGCGACGCCGCCCCGGGTCAGCTCCCGCTCCAGGGCGAGGGCGCGGGCCGAGGTCACCGCCGGACCCTCGGGCACGGCCGGTTCGGCGGGCGGCACGGTCAGCGCGAGTTCGAGGGTGGTGCGGGCCGCGCGCAGCGTCTCGCTCCAGTGCAGCCAGCCGCCGGGTCCGACCCCGTGGCCGACGGCGACCGTCGCCCCCGCCTCGGCGGCGCCCCGGAACGCCTCCTGCACGGCCCGCACGGGATCGCCGGGGACGGCCGCCGGTACGGCGAGCAGCGCCAGGACGTCCCCCGGGAACACGGCCCGCAGCGCTCCGGCCCCGCCCAGCGCCCGCGCCGCCCGGTCCACCGCGCCCACGCCCCGGCTGCCGTGCAGCGAGACGCCGAGCAGCCGGGCGCCGGGGCCGGGGTGGAACCCGGCGAGGGCGGCCCGGGCCTCCACCTCGGGCTGGTTGAGGGCCTGCCCGTCGGCCAGGTCGGCGAGCAGCGCCGCCGCGTGGTCGTCGCCCCAGGGCCGGACGACCGTACGGCGGCCGGACAGTCCCCGGGCCACGATCGCCCGGTTCGCGGCCTCGGCGATCCGGACGAAGGGCACCACCCGGTGCAGGGCGAACAGCGGCAGGTCCAGGCGGCAGGCCTCGTCGGTCACCTCGGGCGGCATGCTGGGCAGGGCCCGCCCGACCTCCACCGCGAGACCGGCCGCACCGCGCGCCGCAAGCTCCCGCACGTACCGGCGGCGGACCTCGTCGCCGGCGTCGGTCAGCCCGAAGCCGTTGGTGAGGAGCAGTTCGCCGCCGTCGAGGAAGTTGGCGCCCTCGTAGACCTCGCTGGAGTGCACCCAGCGGACGGGGCGGTCGAGGGCGCCGTCGCCCGCGAGCAGTTCGGGGCGGGCCGCCCGCACGGGGTCGAGGGCGAGGACTTCGCGGAGGGTGAGTGCGGGCACGGCGGCCTCCAGGGGACGGGCACGGCCGCTGACATTTCGTCCGGCCGGGGGTTGCCCGGAGGCTACTTTCCGCACGTTGCCCACGTGTTTCGGCCACGGGAGAGTGTCGTCATGGACCCATTGCAAGCCCGTACCGCCCGTACCTGGCTCGCCACCGCCGTCGCCGAGGCCCGTGCGGGGCTCGCCGAGGGGGGCATCCCCATCGGTGCCGCGCTCTACGGCGCCGACGGCGCCCTGCTCGGCCGCGGGCACAACCGGCGGGTGCAGGACGACGACCCCTCGATGCACGCGGAGACGGCCGCCTTCCGTGCGGCGGGCCGGCAGCGGTCGTACCGGGGGACCACCATGGTGACGACCCTGTCGCCCTGCTGGTACTGCTCGGGTCTTGTCCGCCAGTTCGGCATCTCCCGGGTCGTGATCGGCGAGGCGGTCACCTTCCACGGCGGCCACGAGTGGCTGGCCGAACACGGCGTGGAGATCGTCCTGCTGGAGGACGCCGAGTGCGTCGCCCTGATGCACGACTTCATCGAGAACAACCCCGCTCTGTGGAATGAGGACATCGGTGAGTGAGCCCAGGCCCCGTATCCCCACCATCGATCTGCGTCCCTGGCTGGACGGTGACCCGGCGGCCCGGGAGGACCTCGCCCGGACCGTCGACTCCGCCCTGCGGACCGCCGGCTTCCTGCTCGTCACCGGGCACGGGGTCGACCCGGAGCTGCGCACCGCCGTCCGGGAGGCCGCGCGCCGGTTCTTCGCGCTTCCCGCCGAGGCCAAGCGGGTGTACGAGGCGAAGGTCGGCGGGCGCGGCTGGCTCGGGCCCGGCGCGGAGGCCAACGGCTACTCGGAGGGTACCGAGACCCCGCCCGACCTGAAGGAGTCGCTGACCTTCGCGACCCACGAGCCGTTCGAGGACCCGGTGGTCAACGCGGAGTGGTACGCGCCCAACGTGTGGCCGGCCGAGGTGCCGGAGCTGCGCACCCTGTGCGAGGAGTACCTGGACCGGATGGCCGACCTCGAGAAGGAGCTGCTGTCCCTGCTCGGGTACGCGCTCGGGCTCGAACGGGACTTCTTCTCAAGGCACATGGACCATCCGACGTACGGCTTCAACATCAACTGGTACCCGGGCACCGACGTGGTCGGCGAGCCCGAGCCCGGGCAGTTCCGGATCGGGCCGCACACCGACTTCGGGACGGTGACCATCCTGGACCGGCAGGCCGGCAAGGGCGGGCTGCAGGTGTACACCGACGAGGGCGGGTGGGAGGACGCGCCCTTCGACCCGGCCGCCTTCACCATCAACATCGGTGACCTGATGGCCCGTTGGACCGGCGACCGGTGGCGGTCGGGACGGCACCGGGTGCTGCCGCCGCCCACCGACGCGCCCGCCGAGGAGCTGATGTCCCTCGTCTACTTCGGCGAGTGCACCCCGGGCACCCTCGTCGAGTCCGTCCCGGCGCCGGTCGGCCGGGTCGCGTACCCGCCGGTCGACTCGCACGTCTACCTGCGGGAGAAGCTGGACTCCATCACCGTCGGCTGATCCCACAGCGTCAGGATTCGTGACCCAACAGTCATCATGCGATCTGGCCTGAAGCAACTCCCCCTTCCTACACTCGTGTTGAGGGGGGACTGCCTTGCACAGACGGCTGCACGGGCGCGGGGCGCTGTTCGACGTCGAGCCGGCCGGGCTCGTGCCGAGAATCGTCGGCTTACGGCCGTACCAGCATCGTGCCCTTCCCCTCGAACACCCCGGTGAGCTGCCGTTCGTCGTGCTGACCGGGGCGCGGGGGCTCGGCAAGAGCGCGGTGCTCGGCGAGCTGCGGGACGCGTACAAGGGGCACACCCCGGTCGCGTTCGCCGACTGCGCGGAGGCGCAGTTCGCGGGGCCGCCGCCGGAACGGCCCGCGGAGTCCTGGTCGCCGGTCGCACAGGCGCTCCTGGTCGTCGCCGAGCAGCTCGCCGAACCGGTCACCGGCGCCGGGCGCATCACCTTCCCGCGGCTGATGTCCGGTCTGGTCGCGGTGGCGGCCGGCGGCTGGGGCGACGCGGACTCGGAGCGGATCCGGCGCGAGGTGGAGCGGATCCTGCTGCTGAACGAGAGCGGCTCGTGGATCACCGGCTTCGCCGGGCGGTGGGCCGGGAAGGTCGCGGCGAAGGTGGTCGCCGCCGCGACCGGGACCGGGCCGCTGGTCTCCGGCGCCATCGAGGCCACCCTGGAGTCGGTCGCCGAGGGCTTCGCCAGCCGCCGCCACCAGAAGGCGTCGGTCTGGTACCGGACGTACCCGAACGCGGGCGGCCACGCCCAGCGCGGGCTGATCCTGCTCTCCGGGCACTTCCGCGCGGGCGGCACCTCCCGCGAGCACGCCGAGCGGTACCTCGTGCGGGCGCTGCTCGCCGACCTGACCGAGGCGTACGCGGGCGTGCTGCCGCGGATGCAACGGCTCGGCCGGCCGCTGGTGCTCGTCGACAACGTCCAGACCGGGCCGGGGCCCGGCCTGCTGGACGCGGTGCTCAGGGACCGCGCCGAGGGCGTCGCCGACCAGGTGGCCTTCGTCGCCGGACTGCGCGGCGACGGCCGGGAGCTGCTGCGCGGCGGCACCCGGCGGGAGCTGGCCGGGGTCGCCCGGCGCAGCGAGTGGACGCCGGACCCGGCCGTCCCCTCCTCGCGGGCGCTGCTGGTCGCGCTCCCGCCGCTGACCCCCGACGACACCCTGCACCTGGTCGGCGCCCCGGCCGCGCCGCAGCTCCCGCACGCCGTGCACCGGCTGACCCGCGGCAACCCGCTGGGCATCGCCCTGCTCGCCGAGGCCGCGGCGCAGCACCCGGAGCGGGCCGGATCGCTGGCCGACCTGCTGACCGCCGACGTACGGCCGGTCGAGGACGGCCCCGCCGCCCCCGCCTACCTCCGGCTCCTCGACCGGCTGGTCCCCGCCGACCGCCTCGACGAGCTGACCGTCCTCGCCGCCGCCCACGACCACGACTCGGCGTGCGCGCTGGCCGCCGCGCTGCTCCCGGACGACTTCGGCCCGGCCGACGTACGCGCCCTGCAGAACCGGCTGGCCGAGGAGGGACTGCCCACCGTGCCCGGCCAGTTCGTCGGGGACCCTTTCGTGCGGACCCTGCTGCTGCTCCGGCTGCACCTGCGGGACGCCGACCACAGTGGCTGGCGCACCGCCCACGAGACGCTGGTCGCGTACTACACCGAGGACCGGCCGGACGCGCACGCCCGCTTCCGGCTCCACCACCAACTGGCCCTGGGCCGGACCGGACCGGCCGTCGCCCACCTGCGCGACAGCTTCCCGGTCCTGGACACCCGCGGCTGGCTGCACACTCTGCGCTTCGTCGCCGCCGCGCCCTACTTCCACGCCCACGACGCCGAAGGCCGCGACTTCACCGGCCACGGTGACCGGCGGGCCGCGGTGGCGCTCGGCCGCACGGACGCCCAGCAGCGGGTGCCGGACGGCGTGGACGGCGTACTGCACCTGCGGATACGGCGGTTGCTGCACGCGGTGTGGCTGCTGACCGACCCGCTGGTGCTGCCCGACCCGAAGGTCGCCGACCGGCTGCGGTTCGAGCTGGAGCAGCTGTCCAACCTGCGGCCGGCCGGCAACGCGCTGCTGTGGCGGGCCTCCCGGGACTGGCCGGCGGCCGCGCTGGCGGGACGTCCGCCGGCGGAGGACGGGGACGACGAGGGTGACGCGGGCGACGACGAGCGGAGCGGGGTGGCGTGATGGCGGGGCGGGGCGTGGGCACGTGGTTGCGTGAGGGCGTCTGGGAGATTCCGCTCCGCCGCTATCTGGCCCTGCTGGTGACGGCCGCGGTGGTCGCCGGGCTGGTCGTCGGGGTGCGGGCGGCCGTCCACGACGAGCGGTCCTGCGCGCCGGGGGTGGCCCGCCCCGAGGGCAGCGACGAGTGCGTGGGCGTGGCGACGACCGCGTACGACTTCGGGCATCCGCAGCTGCGGAACACCGTGCAGGCGATCGCCCGCGAGAACGCCCGCCTGAGGCCCGGGAGTTACGTCACGGTCGCGGTGATGCTGCCCTACACCGCGACGGCCGCGGCCAGCCTCGCCGACATCCAGCACGAGCTGCAGGGCACCTACCTGGCCCAGTACCAGGCCAACCACGAGTCCAACGGCCAGTCCCCGGCGATCCGGCTGGTGCTGGCCAACCCCGGGGCGACCAGCCAGTACTGGCAACGGATGGTCACACAGCTGGCGGGCATGACCGGCGGCACGGACCGGCTGCGGGCGGTCGCCGGCGTCGGGCAGAGCACCGACGACAACAAGAAGGCCGTCAAGGAGCTGACCCGGCTGGGCATCCCGGTGGTCGGCTCGTCGATCACCGCGGACGACCTCGCCAACGGCCAGGACGGCAAGGACCCCTACCCCGGCCTCGCCCGGGTCTCTCCCACCAACACCGACGAGGCCCGCGCCCTAACCTCCTTCGCGAAGGTGAGCGCGGGCCGGGCGCTGCTCGTCTACGACAAGCCGGGCGACCCGTACACGCGCACGCTCCAGACGTCGTTCGCGGCGCTGATCAACGGCTCGCCGTACGAGCCGCAGCCGTTCACGCCGCCGGCCGACCGCAGCAAGGAGGGGACGACCGCGAACACCTTCCGGCAGATCACCAACCTGGTCTGCGACACCTCGCGGACGACGGACACGATCCTGTTCGCGGGGCGCCACACCCAGCTGCGGCAGTTCGTCAACGCGCTGGGCGGACGAGGCTGCCAGGACCGGAAGTTCACGGTGCTGACCGGGGACGAGGGGTCGTACCTGACCGGCGAGGCGAAACTGGACCGCAGCGCCCTGCGGCACAACCTCTCCGTCCGCTACACCGCCCTTGCCCATCCGGACGCGTGGGGCAGGGGCAGCCCGCGGACGGGCGGTTCGGCGGCGGACATGGCGACGCTGAGCGGGTTGCTGAAGAGCGCGGCGAAGGCACCGGTGGGGCCGGTCGGGCCGGTGGCCCTGGAGGACGGTCAGCTGATCATCGCCTACGACGCGATACGGCTCGCGGTGCACGGGATTCGCGAGGCGGTGCCGGAGGGGAGGTCCGTGCCGGTACTCGCCGACGTGGGGCTGCAGTGGCCGCAGGTGAAGGGGTCGCTGCGGGTGGACGGGGCGAGCGGGTGGATCTGCCTGGACGCGCACGGGAATCCGTACGACAAGGCGGTACCGATCGTCGAGCTGCGGCCGGAGGGCGGGTCCAGGTTCGTGACCATCGCGTGGCCGGAGGGGAAGCCGCCGAGTGCGGAGTGTCTGCCGCCGTCGTAGGCGGTGCGGGTGGGTGGGGGCTGGTCGCGCAGCTACCGCTCCTTCAAGGACCCAGGGTTTCAATCAAACGTTCGAAACGCGCTCGCCACGCCGGCTCCGTCTCCACCTCGCCCTTGAACTCGTGGGTGAAGCGCAGGGCGCTGCCGGTCTCCCCGTCGCGCTCCAGGTGGAAGCGGATTCTGCCGCCGCCCTCCACCGTGTACTCGGCGATGCGGTCGACGTCCCAGGCGGTCACCGTGCCCGTGCCCAGGTCACCGAGGGTGACCGTGCCGCCCAGGCGCGGTTGCAGGACGTCGGCCGTGGTGAACCAGGCGGCCAGGCCCGCCGGGGTGGACAGGCTCGGCCAGACCCGGTCCGCCGGTTTCGGGAGGCGCACCAGGAAGTGGAGGATGTGCGTTCTCCCGTGGGTCTGACTGGTGCCCTGTTCTATGGAACCGGTCATGACACCAGTGTCGCCCCTGGCGGGATCAGACGCCCGCGTAGGAGTGCTTGCCGGTGACGAAGATGTTGACGCCGTAGTAGTTGAAGAGCCAGCAGCCGAAGGCGATCATCGCCAGGTAGGCGGCCTTGCGGCCCTTCCAGCCGGCGGTGGCGCGGGCGTGCAGGTAGCAGGCGTAGGCGACCCAGGTGATGAAGGACCAGGTCTCCTTGGGGTCCCAGTTCCAGTAGCGGCCCCAGGCGCTGCCGGCCCAGATCGCGCCCGCGATGATCGTGAAGGTCCACAGGGGGAAGACGGCCGCGTTGACGCGGTACGCGAACTTGTCGAGGGACGCCGAGGCGGGCAGGCGCTCCAGCACCGAGGTGGCGAAGCTGCCGGGCTTGCCGCCGTTCTCCAGCTTGCTCTCGTAGGCGTCCTTGAAGAGGTAGAGGATCGTGGCCACCGCGCCGACGTAGAACACCGCGCCGCAGAAGATCGCCGTCGAGACGTGGATGTACAGCCAGTACGAGTGCAGGGCCGGGACCAGCGGCTCGCTCGCCGTGTAGAGGACGGTGACCGCGAGGCCGAGGTCGAGGAGGACCGTGGTGATCAGGAAGAGGCCGAGCCAGCGGACGTTCTTCTTCAGGGCGAGGAGCGTCAGGTAGACGGCGACCGCGACCGTGGAGAACGTGATGTTGAACTCGTACATGTTGCCCCACGGCGCCCGCTGCACGGAGGCCGCGCGGGTGACCACGCCCGCCAGCTCCACGAGGAAGGCGAGGACCGTGAGGGAGATCGCGATCCGGCCGTAGAGGTCGCCCTGCTCGTCGCCGCCGTGGGCGCCGGGCCCGTCCGGCACGTCCCGCGAGCCCGCCGAGGAGCGGACCACGACCTGGGGGCGCTCCAGCACGGCGGTGCCGCCGGCCTTCTTGACCGTCACGGCGGGCGCCTTCTTCGCCGCCGCGTCGGTGGTGAGCGCGTTGGCGGTGCGCGCGACCCGGCTGCGGCTGCCGAGCAGCCACTCGAAGATGTAGGCGAAGAAGGCCAGCGTGTAGACGGCCATCGAGGAGTAGATGAGCGTGTTGCTCATGCTCGCGAGATGCTCGTTGGTCGCGGCGAGCGTGGTCACGGCTGGGGAAGTCATCGCTTCTCAGGCCCTTCGGCAGGTACGACTTCGGGGTTGGGGGAGGTGACGGGTTCGTCGTCTTCTTCGGCGTCGGGGGCCCCTGGCGCCTGGTCGTAGAGGATTCCCGCGAGGTCGCCCAGTTCCTCCGGCACCTTCGCGGACTCGCTGCGGCCCAGCCCGGCCATCTCCACCACGGTGACGCCGTCGGGGCCCTGCACCGCGCGCACCCACACGCGGCGGCGCTGGATGAACAGCGAGGCGGCCAGGCCGAAGATCGCGGCGAGCGCGCCGCCCAGCGCCCAGCCGCTGCCGGGCTCCTGGACGATCTCGAAGCCGGCCCATTCCCTGACGTCCTTCCCGAACGTCACGGACCCGGCGCCGTTCGGCAACTGCATGGTCTGGCCCGGCTTGAGGTTGTCCCGGAACTGCGCGCCCTTGGAGTCCTTGAACTCCTTCATGTGGGTCTTGTCGAGCTGGTACACGCTCTGCGGGATGCCCGAGTTGACGCCCAGGTCACCGTGGTACGGCGTCAGGTTCAGCACCGGGTTGTCGAGCGCCGGGAAGCTGGAGAGCACCGAGGAACCGCCGCCGTAGGTCGGCAGGAAGAACAGCGAGATGCCGAGCTGCTCGCTGACGCCCTTGGCGTCCTGGTAGCCGTCCATCACCTTCACCACGCCCTGGGAGGTGACGTTGCTGTCGAGCGGGAGCAGCGGGACGGCGTCGTGGTAGACGACCTTGCCCTTGCTGTCGCGGACCGTGATGACGGGCGCGTAGCCGTGGCTGACGAGGTAGACCTTGGCGTCGTCGATGTGCAGCGGCTCGTTCACCTTGATGGTGGTCCGCTTCGACTTGCCGTAGGCGCCCACGCTGTAGTCGACGTCCGCGGCGAAGGAGACCGCTGTGCCCTTGCTGGGACCGCTGGTCTGGTAGGTGGCGTGGAAGTTCTTCAGGTCGAAGCTGAACGGCACCAGGTCGTCGGTGCTGAACATGGAGCCGGACTTGAAGTCGTCGTACTGCAGGATCGAGTTGGCGAACCCGTCGCCCTCGACGACCAGCTTGGTGCCGTCCGACTTGTACATCTGGCCGGAGGCGAAGGCGATCAGCAGCACGATCAGCGCGACGTGGAAGACCAGGTTGCCGAACTCGCGGACGTAGCCCTTCTCGGCGGCGACCGCGTCCCCGGCGAGGTGCGACCGGAAGCGCCGCTTCTTCAGCAGCTTCAGCGCCGCCTCGCGGACCTCCTCCGGCGCGGCCGTGGTCCGCCAGGTCGTGTACGCCGGGAGCCGGTCCAGCCGCTTGGGGGCGCCCGGCGGACGGCCGCGCAGCTGGCCCACGAACTGCCAGGCGCGCGGGATGATGCAGCCGACGAGCGAGACGAACAGCAGGATGTAGATCGCCGAGAACCACACCGAGCTGTAGACGTGGAAGAGGCCGAGCTTGTCGTAGACCGGTGCGAGCGTCTTGTGGGACTTCTGGAATTCGGCGACCTTGTTGATGTCGGCGCCGGACTGCGGGATCAGCGAGCCGGGGATCGCGCCCAGCGACAGCAGCAGGAGCAGCAGCAGTGCGACCCGCATCGAGGTGAGCTGCCGCCAGAACCAGCGGGCCCAGCCGATCACCCCGAGCCCGGGGGCGGCCGGCGGCTCGGCCGGGGCGGTGGACAGCTGCGAGCCCGCCGCGCCGAGGTCCGGCTCGCTGTTGTCGGTTTCGGTCTTGCTCATCGATCAGATCCCCACAGTGAAGCCGTCGGACCAGCCCTGCATCTCCTGCACGAGGCTGTCCCAGGCCCCGGTCAGCAACAGCACACCGGTCACGATCATCATCGTGCCGCCGATGCGCATCACCCAGACATAGTGGCGCTTGACCCAGCCGAAGGCGCCGAGCGCCTTGCGGAAGGCGACCGCGGTGAGCACGAAGGGGACACCGAGGCCGAGGCAGTAGGCGACGGTCAGTATGGCGCCGCGGCCGGCGCTCGCCTGGCTGAAGGACAGGCTCGTGACGGCCGACAGGGTCGGGCCGATGCACGGTGTCCAGCCGATGCCGAACAGCGCGCCCAGCAAGGGCGCCCCGGCCAGACCGGCCACCGGCCGCTTGTGGAAGCGGAACTCGCGCTGGGTGAACCAGGGCATCATGCCCATGAAGAACACGCCCATGGCGATCATCAGCACCCCGAGCACCCTGCTGAGGATGCCGGACTGCTCCTGGAGGGTCTGACCGAAGTAGCCGAACAGGGCCCCGCCGGACACGAACACGGCGGTGAAGCCGAGGACGAAGAGGGAGGCGCCGACCGCCATCCGCCCCCGCCGGGCCTCCGCCAGGTCGGTGCCGGCGACCCCCGTGACGTACGAGAGGTAACCGGGGACGAGGGGCAGCACGCAGGGCGAGAAGAAGGAGACGAGCCCGCCGAGCAGCGCGATCGGGAGGGCGACCAGCAGGGCGCCGTTCATGACGGTCGTGTTCGGTCCGTCTGTCGCGGCCGCGACCGTGAGGAGTGCGCTCACGTCACTTCTCCGCGACGACCGGCTTGACCATCTTCAGCAGGCTCTCCTCGCTGAGCGCCGCCAGCGAGCGCGCCGCGATCTTCCCCTGCCGGTCGAGTACCAGGGTGGAGGGGATGGCCTGCGGGTTGAGCGTGCCCTTCTTGAAGCGGAGCATCAGCTTGCCCGTCGGGTCGTACAGGCTCGGGTAGTCGATGCCGTTCTGCTTCTCGAAGGCGACCGCGGAACCGGTGCTGGTGTCGCGGGTGTTGATGCCGACGAACTGGACGCCCTTGCTCGCGTACTCCTTGGAGACGGCGGCGAAGTTGGGCGCCTCGGCCCGGCAGGGGCTGCACCAGGAGCCCCAGACGTTGATGACGACGACCTTGCCCTTGTAGTCGGCGACGTCGAGCGTGCCGCCGTCGATGGTCTTGCCGGACAGGTCGGGGGCCGCCGCGCGGTGGCCCTCCGCAACCGTGTCGATGCCGTCCTTGCCGGTGACGAAGTTGGTGTTGCCGCCTCCGCCGGACGTGCCGCCGTTGCCGCACGCGGACAGGGTCAGGGCTGCCGCGGCGGCCGTGGCGCCGAGCAGGAGGGCGCGGCTACGGGTACTCATGTGAAAAGTTTCGCATGCCCGTTCTGGGGATCTTGCGCACCCCCCTGGGTCCGGGATTCGCCCCTTTTCAGGCCGCCGCACCCCGCTTGTTTCAGGCCGCCGCACCCTGCTTCAGGAAGGCCTTCCACCCACCGGCCGGCCGCTGCCCCACGTCCAGGGTGCGCAGCTTCGTCAGGACCTCCGGCTTCTGTACGTCCATCCAGTCCACGAACTGGCGGAAGGAGACCAGGCGGACGTCGGCGCCCTTCTCCTTCTCGCGGGCGATGTGCTTGAAGGCCTGCTCGACGGCGTCCATGTAGATGCCGCCGTTCCATTGCTCGAAGTGGTTGCCTATGAAGAACGGCGCCCTGTTTGTCGTGTATGCCCGCTGGAATCCCGCTATGTACGCCTGGGCCGACTGGGTCCGCCAGTGCGGGTAGTTGTAGGCGGGGGCCTTGGTCGAGTTGACCGACTGGTTGGCGAGCATGTTGTAGTCCATGGAGAGGACCTCGAAGGAGCGGCCCGGGAACGGTATCTGCTGCAGGGGCAGGTCCCAGATGCCCAGCTTCTTCTCCGGCCAGACCTGGCGGCCGCCGGGCGAGGAGGCGTCGTAGCGCCAGCCGAGCTCGCGTGCGGTGGGCAGCAGGTTGTTCTGGCCGAGCAGGCAGGGGGTACGGCCGCCGACCAGCTCCTTGTCGTAGTCGAAGGGGAGCGGGGGCAGGTCGGTCCAGCCGGAGTTGGTCCGCCACTCCTTCACGAACGCCTTGGCCTGGTCTATCTCGCTGCGCCACTGCTTGGGCGTCCAGTTGCCGACGGTGCCGTAGCCGCCGCAGAAGTGGCCGTTGAAGTGGGTGCCCACCTCGTGCCCTTCGAGCCAGGCCCGGCGGACGTTGGCGAGCGTCGCCTTGATGTGCTCGTCGGTGAGGTAACCGATGTCGGAGGCGCCGCGGGGGTTGTTCGGGGGGTCGTAGAGCCGCTTCTTCGACTCAGGGAGCAGGTACAGCCCCGAGAGGAAGAAGGTCATCGACGCGCCGTGCTCCTTGGCCAGGTCCAGGAAGCGGGGGAAGAGGCCGGTGCCGACCTCGCCGGCGCCGTCCCAGGAGAAGATCACGAACTGCGGCGGGGTCTGGCCGGGCTCCAGCGGCTCGGGGGCGGCGGGCTGGTGGGGCTGCTTGCCGCTGTCGGCGGTGGAGCCGTCGCCGAGGGGGCGGGCGCTCGGCGTCTTCGACGGCTTCTTCGACGGCTCCTTGGTGGAACCGGCGGCATGGGTCGAGCCGTCCGAACCGGTGAGTGTGCCGCAGCCGGCGAGGCCGAGTGCGAGTCCGGCCGTGGCACCCGCGCCGGCGCCGAGCATTCCCCTTCGGGTGAAGGTCCGCATGGTTCCCCGATTCGTCACGTCCTCTGGTGGTCACCCACTCAGAGGGCGGGACGAACGGGGAGGTTCCCGAAGGAACCATATATTTTCAGACTATTCTCATGAAGCCAGGTGAAGCTGCCTGCAGCCGGTTGAAGCCGGCTTGAACGGCACCGAGTTCACGCCCCGAAGGCCTTCCCCTGCCCCTGCACCGGCTTGGCGCCGGCGCGGAGGTGGGCCGGGACGAGGTCGATGGCGGGCTCGGAGTAGCCGACGGAAACGATCCTGTCGCCCTCGTATGTGAAAGTCGTCAGGGAGGCGAGGGTGCACTGCCGCCTGCGCGGGTCGTGCCAGAGCCGGCGGTTCTCGACGTACGACCGCAGGATCCAGATCGGCAGCTGATGGCTGACCAGCACGGCCTCGTGCCCGCGGGCCCGGTCCCTCGCCGTGTCCAGAGCGCTCTTCATCCGCACGACCTGGTCGACGTACGGCTCGCCCCAGGACGGCCGGAACGGGTTGACGAGGTACTTCCAGTTGGCGGGCTTCTTCAGTGCTCCGTCGCCGACGCCGAAGGTCTTGCCCTGGAAGATGTTCTCGGCCTCGATGAGCCGCTCGTCGGTGGCGAGGTCGAGCCCGTGCGCCTTGGCGATCGGGGTCGCGGTCTCCTGCGCGCGCTCCAGCGGGGAGGCGACGACGTACGTCACGTCCCGCGACGCGAGGTGCTCGGCGACCCGGTCGGCCATCTGCCGCCCGAGCTCGGAGAGGTGGTAGCCGGGCAGTCTCCCGTACAGCACCCCGTCCGGGTTGGCCACCTCCCCGTGCCGCATCACATGCACGACGGTGATGTCCTGCTGCCCGCCCTGCCCGCTCTTCTCACTCTGCACGCTCATGCTGCCGTGGCCTCCGCGGCCGCTCGGGCCGCCGCCGGGAGGGCGTCGGCGATCTTCTGGATGGCCCGCTCGTCGTGGGCCGTGGAGACGAACCAGGACTCGAAGGACGACGGCGGCAGGTAGACGCCGTCGGAGAGGAGGGAGTGGAAGAAGGCGGTGAACCGGAAGGACTCCTGGCGCCGCGCGTCCTCGTAGGTGCGCACCGGACGGTTGGCGAAGAAGACGGAGAACATGTTGGAAGCGGTCTGCACCTGGTGCGCGACGCCCTCCTTGTTCAGCGCCTCGCGGACCAGCCCCTGGATCTGCTCCGACACGGCGTTGACCTTGTCGTACGCCGCGTCGTCGAGGAGCCGCAGCTGGGCGAGGCCCGCGGCGGTGGCGACCGGGTTCCCGGACAGGGTGCCGGCCTGGTACACGGGCCCGGCCGGGGCGAGGTGCGCCATGACGTCCGCCCGCCCGCCGAAGGCGGCGGCCGGGAAGCCGCCCCCCATGACCTTGCCGAAGGTCATCAGGTCGGGCACCACCCCGTCGATCCCGAACCACCCGGCCCGGCTGGTCCGGAACCCGGTCATGACCTCGTCGGAGATGTACAGGGCGCCGTTCCTGGCGCAGGTGTCCTTGAGCCCCTGGTTGAACCCGGGCAGCGGCGGCACGACCCCCATGTTGCCCGGCGAGGCCTCGGTGATCACGCACGCGATCTCCCCGGGGTGCCGGTGGAAGGCCTCCTGCACCGCCTCCAGGTCGTTGTACGGCAGCACGATCGTGTCGCCGGCCTGGGCACCGGTGACACCGGGCGTGTCGGGCAGCGCGAAGGTGGCGACGCCGGAACCGGCGGCGGCCAGCAGGCTGTCGACGTGACCGTGGTAACACCCGGCGAACTTGATCACCTTGGTGCGCCGGGTGAACCCGCGGGCGAGCCGGATGGCGGACATGGTCGCCTCGGTCCCGCTGCTGACCAGCCGGACCTGCTCCAGGGGCCCGATCCGCGCGACCATCTCCTCCGCGAGGGCGACCTCGCCCTCACCCGGGGTACCGAACGAGGTACCGCGGGAGACTGCTTCCTGGACGGCGGCGATGACCTCGGGGTGCGAGTGCCCGAGGATCATCGGCCCCCACGAGCACACGAGGTCGACGTACTCGCGCCCGTCGGCGTCCGTCAGGTAGGCCCCCTTGCCGGAGACCATGAACCGGGGGGTGCCGCCGACGGCGCGGAAGGCGCGCACCGGGGAGTTCACGCCGCCGGGCGTGACGGCGGAGGCGCGGTCGAAGAGCGCCTGTGAGACGGGCGCGTCGTAGGGATAGGGCGTTTCGCTCTGGGCACTCATGACGTGCGGCTTCTCCGACTTCTCGGACTCCGGATGCGTGGTGACCTCCTCAGGGTAGGCGGAAGGCGGCGGTCTCCTCGCAGCGGAGGACCGCGCTCCCCGCACAGCGCCCGGGGCATCTGCGAGACTGTGATCCGATACACCCAGCTCATCCGGTACGCAGGCGGCCGGAGGCTGTAAAGATCCTGCGGACTGATGTTTCGACGCACGTTTCGGCGGGCGGCCGTGGGGGAGGTCACTGACACGATGATCGGGTTGCGCGGCGGGGGCCACGCGTCCTAGAAAAGCAGTCGGGTGGAGATATGCATCGCGGTGGCGGACTGGGCGAGGGGACCGATGACCTGGGTCCTCGACGTGCCCAACGGGGAAGGCACCGGCGCGACGCGGAGGAATCGGCCGAAGCAGCACGTCAGGAACAGGGCGTACCGAGTGAGTCGGACCGGCGCGACCGACGTATCGATCAGCGGGACCGCGATCAGAGGGATCGCGGCCAGCGGAGCGAGCGGCGGATCGACCGTCTGCAGACCGGGAGCAGGAATGGTGGTCGGGTGGGGGTGACGTACAAATACTTCGGCGCACCGGACGGCGCGACCGCGGCCCGGGTCCCGATCTCGATGCGCCCCGAGGAACTCGGCGGCGACGAGCTCGGCATGAACGGCATGTTCACGAAGATCAAGCCGGAGACGATGGCCGCGATGGTGCTGACGGGCATCGAAGGCGTGCCTCTGCACAAGGTGCCGCCGCTGGAGCTGGTGGTGCTGCACCCCGACTACGCGGTCGTGAAGCTCCCCATGACGGTGGTCGACCCCCTGCGCGGCATAGGCGAGGAAGCGGTCGGCGCGGCGGCCTTCATCTGGTCGACGGTCCCGGACCGGGGCGGCCCGCGGGACGCGTTCAACGTGTACCAGCTGCTGCACGAGTGGCAGGACTTCAGCCATCGGCTGCATGAGGCGGGGCATCAGCCGTACTGCCTGGTGTGGCCCTGACCTGAGCTTACGGCGGTTTCGGGCGGGGTCTTCGGGCCTCGCCCTTTTTGGTGCCGGGGAGGGGCCGGCGGGCGGCCGTCGTCGATCGCCTTGCGTGTGCGGGTTTCGCTGGACGGCAGCAGGTGCGTGTACGTCTGCAGCGTGAAGCCCGGGTCCGAGTGCCCGAGGTACTCGGAGAGCGCCTTGATGCTCTCCCCCGCGTCCAGGAGCACAGAGGCGTAGGCGTGCCGGAGGGCGTGCATGCCGTCTACCGGGGCCGCCTGGAGGTAGCGCGTGCCGCGCTCGCGGGGAGGTATGACGCCGGCGGCGGCAAGGGCACGCTTCCAGGCGCCCATGTTGAACACGCTGCGGTTGTAGGCCCGCTTCTTCTCGTCGACGAAGAGAAGGCGGAAGGTCTTCGGCTCGCCATCCGGCTTGCCCCAGGGCAGGGTGACCTCGACCGGCGGGAACTCCTTCATGTGAGCCTTGAGGGCCGAGACCAGCTGAGCCGACAGGGGCACTGACCGGATCCTGTTGCCCTTGGGCAGCGCGAAGACAGGCTTCGGGCCGATGAGCCGTACCTGGCGGTTGACGGTCGAGTTGCTGTGCTGCACGTACGGCGCTCTGGGCAGCAGGTCAGGAGTCCTGTTGACCCGACATCCACGAAGCCTTCTGAAACGCGTCTGCTGCCTGAGCGCTCACCTTCGTTCGGGCTACTCGGCTCTTGGAAAGCGGGCCGGTTCGCGGGCTGTCCGAGCGGCACGGAACAGATGGGGCGCGGCAAGCGCCCACGCCGTGAGCAACAGAACGACAGCCGATTCGAGGAATGCGCTCGCGCGGTCGCCACTGTCGGCCAGTTCCAGGAAATAGATGACCGCTTGTATGGCTCCGAACAGGAAGAGCACGGTCGACGCAACGATGAGGGCGGGATATTTCTTCATGAATGACGCCTCCTGCGGGCATGGCCTTGCAATGCCCCGGTCGGCGACCTGGATGATCGCCGACCGGGCTTCTCGAATGTGCTGCTTCTACTGTTTCAGGTGCTCAGCAGCTGTAGTACGACGGATATGCGTACGATTCGTACCACGAGCCCACCCACTTGTAGGTAGCGAAGACTCGGAGGCACTTGCTCCGCTGCTTCGCCCGGTATGCCCACCAGACGATCCACGCGGCGTAGGCACCCACGACCGCCATGACGAGGCCGGCGTCGAGGCTGATGACCGAGACGATGGCCGCGATGAACGCGTACACGCCGAGTGCGTACGGGCCTTGGTCGGACAGCCATTTCGTGGCCCACCAGTTGAAGTAGACGCGGACGGAGGCTCCGATGTGCGGCCCGTAGTCCCATCCCCAGTAGTCCCAGTAGCGCCAGGTGTGGCCGACTACTTTCCCGAAGAAGAAGTACCTGGTGCGCCACCTCTCCCAATGTGCCCAACCAGAGGGAATCCTGGGTTCTTTGGCTGAATCTCACCGCTACGAGGAATCCGAAGAGGCTACGCCTGCGACCCACCGGACATGGCGCCGCCTGGCGAAAGGTCCCAGGGCACATCCAGGGCACATGAGCCCGGGAAACGGCGTTGACCCGTGAGAACTACGGAGACGAGTTTCCCCAGGTCAACGCACATTTTCTTACGAATCCCCAGGTCAGCGCCCTCCCGCCCCCAATCGCTGCACGAGTGGCAGGACTTATCGCACCGGCTGCGTGAGGCGGGGCACCAATCCTATTGCCTGGCGTGGCCGTGAGCTGAGGTCTCGCAGGTGGCGGGCGGGGTCTTCGGGCCTCGCCCCTTTGGGTGCCGGGGAGGGGCCGGCGGGCGGCCGGACGGGATTTCGTCGAGCTCGTGGACCGCCCCACTCGCACGCCCCGCCGGAACCGTCCGCCCCCTGTGGTCGTCTTGTGCGCTGACTGTGCACGAAGCGGGACTGTGGGGGACGTAGTGGCGCGAAACATGACGAAGACTCGTCTCTTGGTGGTGGCCATGGCTGCAGTGGTCGGGGTCTCGGCCTGCGGCGGGGAAGCCGGCGCGGCCGCCGGGAGCGGCGGCGGATCGCTCCCCGCGCGCGGGACGACGGAGTCCGTGGCGCCCTCCGGGGACCGGGCGCCGTCCAGCTCGGTGCCGACGTCTCCCGGCACGGTGGGGACGTTGTCCGGGGTCGCGCGGACCGCAGCGTCGCCCATCACCCGGCACGTGCCCTGGAACCTGGACATTCTCGACCAGCGGTCGCGTCCCCTGGACGGGAAGTTCACCACCACCGCCACGGGCAAGGGCGTTCACGTCTACGTGATCGACACCGGGATGGACATCGGCCACAAGGAGTTCGGCGGACGCGCCCACCTCGGCGCCGACTTCGTGGGCCCGAAGGACTCCGGTGACTGCTTCAGCGAGGCGGGCGTCGGCCACGGCACGTTCGTCGCGGGCATCATCGGCGGGGCGAAGTACGGGGTGGCACCCAAGGCGGAGCTCGTGCGGGTGCAGGGCATCCTGTGCGAGAGCGACGGCGGCGGCTCCCCGGCAGCGGCCGAGGCGGCCCTGGTGAAGTCGGTCAAGTGGGTCACCGCGCACGCGCAGAAGCCCGCGGTGGTGAACATGTCGCTCAACCTCGACCACCGGTCGGCGGCCCTGGAGACCGCCGTGAAGCAGATGGTCGACGCGGGGATCCCGACGGTGGTGTCGGCCGGCAACTTCCACGACGACGCCTGCAAGCACTCCCCGGCCGGTGTCCCCGGCACGATCGTCGTCGCGGCCTCCACCTCGAACGACCGCGCATGGAGCGACGGCGGCTCCTACGGATCGGGTTACGGGCGGTGCGTGGACCTGTACGCCCCCGGCCAGGAGGTGACCGCCGCCCTCGCCGGCGGCGGTACGACCACGGAGAACGACGGCGCCACGTCCTGGGCCGCGCCGCACGCGACCGGCGTGATCGCCCTGTACCTGTCGGCCCACCCCCACGCCACGGCCGACCAGGTCCACGTCTGGCTCGACCACACGGCCACCCGCGGTGCCCTGCACGGCATCCGATCCGACACCCCCAACCGGCTGCTCAACACCGGCGGCCTCTGAGAGGACGCCCAGCAGCACCAGCCGGCGGCCGAGCCACCCACTCGACCGGTTCGGGCGGCTCCGGCAGGAGTGCCGCGAGCTGCCTGACGGCTCAGCAGCCGGCGCGGCGCTGCCGCCGCCCCGGCCAGGTCAGTGCCCGCTGACGGCGAGTTCGTAGTCGCCGATCAGGTCGCCGAGGAGCGTGCCGGCCGTGAGGTCGCTGGTGACGTGGCCGGCCATGTAGAGGCGGGAGTAGAGGACTTCGTCCTGCATCCACCGGTAGTCCGCGGCACGGTGCGGGGAGAGGGCGCTGAGGAAGGTGACGGCCGCGGCGGAGCGGGTCGCGTGCCGGGAGGGGTAGGAGTACGGGCCCTTGGCGCCGGGCGTGATGTGCTTGTCGGGGCGGAGGGTCGGGTCGAGGACGAACGGGGCCGGCTGCTTGTCCTCGGCCGCCAGCTGGTCGCTGATCGTCTTGGCCAGTTTCAGGGCCGCCTTCAGCTCGGCCTTCTCGGTCTTGCCGCGCGCGGTGGGGATCAGTTCGCGCTGGTCGTGGAGGTAGAGCTGCCAGATGTCCTTCTTGCCGTGCAGCTCCAGCCAGGTCGCGGCCTTCTTCCCGGCCGCTGTGCGGGCCTTGGCGAGGGCCTGGTCCTGGTGGAGTTCGGCGGTGCGCTCCTTCGCCGACGGTGGGGCCGGGACCTGCTGCGCCGCCCAGGCGGTGAACGCCTTGTCGTCGCGGGTGGTGCCGTGGGCCTGCTGCCATTGGGCGAAGACGGTGTCGGCCTGGGTGCGCTGGGCGTCGGCCGCCTTGCCGATCGCCGCGATCTCGGCGTCGGTGAAGAGCGTGGGTGGCGGGTCCTGCTTGATCAGGTCCGTCGCGCTGGGGTTCTTCACCGCGGCGGTGACGGCCGTGACCAGCTGCGGTCGCAGGGTGCCGACGGCCACGGCCGCGACGGCGAGCAGGGCGATCAGGGGGTAGCGCCATGTGACGCCGCGCAGGACCTTCATGCGGTGGGGACCCTTTCAGGGAGCGGTGCCTGATGCTGTGCCGGGAGCGATGCCCGGTGCGTCTCGGTGGTGAAGTGGGCGCGGGCGAGCCGGCGTACGTCGTTGTCGGGCAGGCCCGGGGTGAGCAGGGACTGACCGATGACGTACTTGCTGAGCGAGACCGGCCGGACCCCCATCCCGAGCAGCAGGCGGTCGGCGGGGGCAGGGCGTGCCTCGCCCTTGGTCTCGATCAGGACGTGCCCGGGGTCGAGCGTGGCGGTCCGGCCGTCCCGACGGCAGCTGAGGGTGGAGTCGAGGGTGACGCGGCTGCCGTGGCGGAGGTCGGCGAGGGCCGCGCGGACGTAGCGGACCTCGACGGTGGCGGACAGGGCCCCGGCCGTGACGGGGACGCCGGCACGCTCCAGCAGTTCGTCGACGAACGCGGCCGCGGCGGCAGTCAGTTCGCCGTACTCGGCGGCCGGGACCCGCAGGGCGTGCTTGACCGTGGCGCCGCGGCCGTCCTTCGTCTTCACCTCCACCCGGCACAGACCGTCCTCGGCGTACAGGCGGGTGCGGACCTTCCAGCGCCGCCGCCGCTGCTGTACGTGGGCGCGCCAGGAACCCAGCTCCGGGGTGTCGAAGTACGTGCTGAGGTAGCTCGTCGTACGACGGCTTTCGCCCAGGTCCAGGACGTGGTGGCTGTCGGCGAGGCGGGTGACGAGGCGGCGCGCCCGGTCGAGCGGGACCAGGTACTTGCGGTCGACCCGGTGCTGCAGCGCCGCCGCCGCGTCCACCTCGGCGAGGGTCGCTCCGCGCAGTTCCGCCAGGCCCGGCAGGGCGGCAAGGGGCGGGGCCACGGTCATGGCGCCATCACCGGTTCCCGCGGTTCCGGGTCCGCGACCGCGGCGGGCTCCCGAGGCTCGGCCGGGTAGCGGGCGGAGACCCGGGTGGTCTCGCGGACGTAGTCGACCTCGTCCACGACCACCGACAGCGGCGTCTGACCGAAGCGGAAGGCGACGTCGGCGGCGATCAGGGCGGGGTCCTGGTAGATCCGGTCGAGGGTGAGCTTCACGGTCCGGGTCGGCGGCTCGTACGACGTGGGGTCGTCGACCACGAGTACGGCGACGAGCACCACCACGTCCAGCGCGACCACCAGCCAGGACTGCCGCTGCGGCAGACCCGTGCACAGGGCGATCACCAGGCTGACGAAGGTGTAGGCGACGTCCCGGAGGGTGAACGCGGCACTGCGCAGCCGGACCAGGGAGAGGATCCCGAACAGCCCGAACCCCACCCCGGCCGGGAACTTGCCGGCGCTGATCGTGCTCAGCGCGGCGAACAGCCCGATGTTCAGCGCGGCCAGCACCAGCGGCATCGCGGGCACACTGGGCCGGCGTCGGTAGAGCCAGCCGACCAGGAGCAGCAGGGCGATGACGTCGAGACCGCCGCGGGTCATCAGATCGGTGACCGAGAGGTGGTCCGTGATGCCCTTGGCGGCGAGCACCGAGGCGTGCATGGAAGGTCCCTTCCGTCACGGCACGTCGGACGGGGACCGGTCGCGGTCCGCGGAACACCGCGACCTGAAGGACGGTAGGGATGTCACATGAACACACCATGAAGCCTTCCTGGTGACTCTGCTGTGCCCGGCACATGGTTAGCCTGGCCGGCATGCACTGCCTGGTCGTCGACGACGAGACCCGCCTGACCGATCTGGTCGTCCGCTACCTGACCGAGTCCGGTCACACCGCCGAAGGCCGTCACGACGGGCCGTCCGGCCTCGCCGCCGCCCGCGATCCGCGGGTGGACGCCGTCCTGCTGGACGTGATGCTGCCGGGCATGGACGGCGTCGAGGTGTGCCGGACGCTGCGCGGTGAGGGCATCGACGTTCCCGTGATCCTGCTCACCGCGCGTGGCGCGATCAGCGAGCGGGTGGCCGGGCTGGACGCCGGTGCCGACGACTACGTGGTCAAGCCGTTCGCCATGGAGGAGCTGCTGGCCCGGCTGCGGGCGATATCCCGGCGGCGCCCCGAGCCCTCCGGGCGTCTGACGGTCGGTGACCTCGTCCTCGACCCCGAGCAGCAGCGGGCCTGGCGGGCGGACACCGAACTGGAGCTGTCCCGGCGGGAGTTCGACGTCCTGCGGGTGCTCATGGAGAACGCCGGGTGCGTGGTCACCCGCCTCCAGCTGCTCGACGAGGTCTGGGACGGCGAGACCGACCTGCGCAGCAACGCCATCGACGTGCACGTCTCCAAGGTGCGCGGCAAGGTCGACCGGGCCTTCGGCCGTACGACGATCACGACCCTGCGCGGGCGCGGCTACCGCCTGGAGACCGCGCCGTGAACCGTCTCACCGGGCGGTTGCGGCCATGGCCTTGGTTCCGGCGACTGCCCGTCGTCGTCCGCCTGGTGCTGGCCGTCGCCGTCACCATGTCCCTGGTGCTCGCGGGCGCGGCGGGCCTGGTCTACTGGCGGGTCCAGGCTGCCCTGGACCGGCAGCTGAACGACGACCTGAGCACGTACCAACGCAGCCTCGACCAGGCCGTACGGGCCGGAGGGCAGCTCCCGCCCGGCCCCAGCGGCAGCCTTCGACAGGTCCTCGACGCGCAGGGCCGGGTCCTCGTCTCCAGCGACGGTCTCCACGACCGGTCACTGCTGACCCCGGCCGAGCTGAGCGCCGCCGCCCACGGCGCCGCCGTACGACGTGACGTCGGCTCCCTCCTGCCGATCACCTCGAACACCCTGCGTCTCCAGGCCAGGCACGTCACGGCGGACGGGAGGACCCGGATCGTGATCGCCGCGGTCCGGCGCGGCCACCGCGACGAAGCGCTGCGCGAACTCCTCGCCCAGCTGGCCCTCGCCTCCGGCCTGACCCTGATCGCCGCCTCCTACGTCGGCTACCGCACCGCGCGCGCCGCCCTGCGTCCCGTCGAGCGCTACCGCGGCGGTGCCGCCGGTCTGGCGGACGGCGCCCAGAACCTGCGCCTGGACGTGCCCGCCGACCGCGACGACGAGATCACCCGGCTCGGCCACACCCTCAACCACATGCTCGACCGCCTGGCGGCGTCCGCCGAACGCGAGCGGCGGTTCGTCGCGGACGCCAGTCACGAACTGCGGACCCCGCTGACCCTGATCCGCGCCGAACTCGACGTCGCCCTGCACCGCCCCCGCTCCCCCGGCGAACTCACCGAGACCCTCCGCTCGGTGGACACCGAGGTCCAGCGCCTGATCGAGCTCTCCAACGCCCTGCTGGACCTGGAGGAACTCGGCACCGCCCAGCACGTCAGCCGGGCTCCCACCGACCTCGCCGACCTCGTCGGCGCTGCCGCCGCGCCTCATCTGCGCACCGCCGAGCGGGAGGGGCGTGCCCTGACCGTCGACGCCGTCCGCGCGATCGTCGACGTCGACGATCGCTGGCTGCGGCCCGCCATCGGCAACCTGCTCGACAACGCCCTTCGGCACGGCGCCGGGACCGTCCGCCTCACGGCCACCGTCGACGAGGGCGGGATGCAGCTGTGCGTCACGGACGAGGGGAGCGGCTTCCCGCCGGAGTTCCTGCCCCGGGCGTTCGACCGCTTCGCCCGCGCAGAGGCCAGCCGCACCGGCGAGGGATCCGGCCTGGGGCTCGCCTTCGTCCAGGCGGTGGCCGCCGCCCACGGCGGCACCGCACTCGCCGAGAACACCGAGCACGGGGTCCGCGTCGTCCTCGCCCTGCCCTGCTGACGGAACCCGGCCCCGGCGGCCCCGTAGGGTGGGCGCATGGCCGCCCCGCCGCTCCCGGGCCCTCTGGCCCACCTGGCTCCGTTGCTCACCCACTACGGCTACTGGGCCGTCGGGGGTTTCGTCCTGGTGGAGGATTTCGGGGTCCCCGCGCCGGGAGAGACCATCCTGATCGCCGCCGGGATCTACGCCGGGGCAGGGCAGCTGAACATCGTGGCCGTGGCGGTCATCGCGTTCACCGCCGCCGTCGTCGGGGACAACATCGGTTATCTGATCGGCCACACCGGCGGACGGGCCTTCGTCCACCGCTGGGGCCGGTACGTGTTCCTGACCCCGGAGCGCTTCCAGAAGGCCGAGGAGTTCTTCACCCGCCATGGCGGCAAGATCGTCGTCGTCGCCCGTTTCGTCGAGGGACTGCGCCAGGTCAACGGCATCATCGCGGGCACCAGCGGCATGGTCTGGCGCCGCTTCCTCGTCTTCAACGCCATCGGCGCCGCGCTGTGGGTCGGCCTGTGGGCGAGCCTCGCCTATGTGGCCGGCAGCCACATCACCGCCCTCTACGAAGAGATCAGCCGCTACCAGCTCTACGCGCTCGTCGCCCTGGTCGTCCTGGTCGCCGCACTCGTCCTCCGGCACGTTCTGCGCCGCCGGCACCAGGACTGACCACTGCTCATCCGTCCGGTCCGGGTGCGGCCGGCACCGGGCGACGGCGAGCGAGCGCGACCACCGCACCCAGCCCGGTCAGAGCCGCCAACGCCCCGTAGCCGTAGGTGAGCGTGGCGAGTGAGGCGACGACGGCGACGAGCAGCGGGCCGCCCGCGTCGCCGAGTTCGCGGCCGAGTTCGGCGGCACCCATGGTCTGACCCAGGCGTTCGGCGGGGGTCCCGGCAGCCAGCGCGGCGAAGCCCAGCGGAGTGATCAGCCCCGTACCGGCGCCGACCAGGGCGGCCCCGACGAGGATGCCGGTCAGCCCCGGCAGCATCGCGCAGGCCAGACCGACGGCGGTGGCCAGCAGCCCCGCGGCCAGGCCGGTCCGGGTGGTGAGGCGGCCGTCGTCCAGAGCCCGCCCGGCTCGCGGCTGGACGACGGCCGCGCAGCCGGCGAGCACCGACACCGCCGCCCCGGTCGCGACGGTGCCCAGCCCTGCCGCCCGGCCGGAGACCGGCAGGAAGCCCACGCCGACCGACAGCGCGGCGGTCGCTGCCGCCAGCGCGGCCGTCGGGGCGAGGAAGACCGGGTCGGCCAGCCGGCGGCCCAGGTCCAGGAGCGTCTGCCGGGCCTTGGGCAGCGGCGGTACGACGGGGACGGCGACCGCGGCCCAGACGGCGACCGTCACGCCGAGCACCGCCAGTACGGCGAAGAGCAGGCGCAACCCGCCGGCCCACACCAGGACCCCGCCGAGCAGCGGGCCCAGGGTGTATCCGACCGACTTGCAGAAGCCGTAACTGCCGAAGGCACGCCCGTGCTTGGCGGCCGGGTTGAGCCGGGCCACCAGGGCCGAGGCCGACGGGGAGAAGGCGGAGGCCGCGGCGCCCTGGCCGAGGCGGGCGGCCCACAGCCAGCCGGGGCTGTCGGCGAGGACGTACAGCGCGGAGGCGAGCGCGAAGGCGACGAGCCCGCCGAGCAGGACCGGGCGGGCGCCGACGCGGTCGGCGAGGGTGCCGAACACCGGCTTCAGCAGCACCTCGGCGCCGTCGTACAGCGCGAGCAGGCCGCCCAGCACCAGCAACGAGGTGACCGCGCCCGTGCCGTGGCCGCCGAGGTTGGCGGCGATGCCGTGCGCGCCGAAGGCGGTGGTGAACCCCGCCGCGTACAGCGGCCACATCTGCCGGGCCGGAGCGGGCGGCGCGGTCACCGGTGCCCCTCCGGGGTCTGGTGCAACGCGGCCAGGATCCGCTCGGCGCAGTCCTCGCAGGCCGCGGCGCACTCCCTGAGCCGTTCGCCGGCCTCGGCGGCCTCGTTCCGTCGCCGCCTGCTTCGGGGACTCGCCGGACCTGCTGGGCCTGCTGGACACACAGGGAAATGTAGCGCCTGTCACCTGTCGCCGGGTCGGCGCCGCGGTCGGCGCCTCTGCGGGGACCCTCACGCCGGTCCGGTCAGGCGCGGTGGCCAGGCGGCGCCTGCGCTCGCCCGGATACGGCCGACGAGGGCACCGGCCACGGTGACGGTGACGTGCTGTTCGACCGCGTGGAGTTCGTCGGCCGACAGGCTGCTTCGTCCGAGGTGCGGGTCAGCATGCCCTCCGACGGCCAGGGGCTGTCAGTGCCCGGAGTGCTCGTTGGTCTTCCGTCCTCACGAGGAGCGGTACGAGGCGCTGCCCGATGACCTCGGAGGTCGTCGGGCGTCCGGGGGCACACGGGGTACTCGCACCTTGACGGGCGCCGTCCCGGCGAGTGAAGCGGAGGAAACATGCCTGCCGACCAGCACCAGGTCATCGTCTTCGACGTCAACGAGACCCTCAGCGATCTCGACCCGCTACGCAGCCGCTTCGAGGACATCGGGGTTCCCGGGTACCTGATGCCGGGCTGGTTCGCCGCGGTGCTGCGCGACGGGTTCGCGCTGACGGCCGCCGGTGGGTACGCGGACTTCGCGGACATCGCCCTGGACGGTGTCCGGACGGTGCTGTCCGGGGTGGCGGGCTGGTCGGGAGACGAGGAGGGCGCGGTCCAGCATGTGCTCGACGGCTTCACCGAGCTGGACGTGCATCCCGATGTGCCGGACGGGGTGCGGAAGTTGAGCGACGCGGGTTACCGGCTCACGGCGCTGACCAACGGCAGCGCCGACCTGGCCGAGCGGCTGCTGGACAAGGCCGGACTGCTGGACCGCTTCGAGGCGCTGTGGGACGTACGAAGCCCTCGCTGCTGGAAACCGGGCCCGGCCGCCTACCACTACGCGGTCGACCGGGCCGGCGTACCGCCCGACCAGGCCGTGCTGGTGGCCGTGCACCCCTGGGACATCGACGGAGCCCGGCGCGCCGGGCTGGCCGGCGCCTGGCTGCGGCGCGGCGCCTGCGTGTACCCGCAGACGATGACGCGGCCCAGCTACAGCGCGCGAGACCTGCGGGAACTCGCCGACGTGCTGACCGCCTGCCGACCGTGACGGCGCCCGCACCAAGCCGCCCGCTCCTCGGTCGGCAGCGGCTCCGCCTGGGCCTGCCGGCAGCAGATCCACTACGGCTTTTCCGGCGGGCCACCGTCACCGCTTCTGTTCGAAGAGCCAGTCCCGGATTCCCTCGATGGTGTAAGCGGCCCGCCAGGTACAGACGTGGTTGTCCACGCTGCTCTCCTCCAGGCCGGGCCACACCACGGTGCCCTTCTCCAGGGCCACGAAGTTGACCGGGGTCTTCCTGGCCCGCATGGCGGCGGCGTACGGGGCGAAACCCTCGGGGGTCAGCCGGCCGTTCCAGACGGCACGGCTGATCGCCGGGAGCGCTCTGAGCCCGCTCTGAGCTCCCTCGGGCGGCCCCGGACGGCCGTGGGACCCCGCCCCGGCCCGTCACTCGTACCGGTACTTCAGCGATTCCGCCTCCGTCCGCTCGATGTCGGCGATCGTCAGCTCCGGTATCCGCAGCTGGGCCAGCGTCACCTCGGCCGAGGTCGGCTGGGCGTCCGCCGGGAGCCACTGCTCGGGCTTCCAGGCCCCGCTGCGCAGCAGCGACTTGGGGCAGTGCGGGTAGACCTCCTCGATCCCCACCACCAGCGCGCTGGCCGGCGGCTTGCCCACGGCGGTCAGCTGCGACAGCAGCTCCGGCCGCGTCGAGACGCAGGCCCGGCCGTTCACCCTGAGCGTCGTGGTGCGCCCGGGGATGACGAACAGCAGCCCGGCCCGTCCGGTGGCGACGACGTTCTGCAGGGTGTCCAGACGCTTGTTGCCGGTCGCGTCCGGTATCGCCACCGTCCGTGCGTCCAGGACGGCGACGAAGCCGGCGGGCCCGCCGCGCGGGGAGACGTCACAGTTGCCCTCGGCGTCCGCGCTCGCGACCAGCACCAGCGACGAGCATCCGATCAACCGCCGGGTCTGCTCGGTGAGTTCGGTCATCTGCTTGCGTACGGCCGCGGCGCCGGGGAGTGCGTAGACCCGGCGCAGCGCCTCCGGGTCGGACACGGCGTCGAGACGGAGCGAGTCAAAGGCACTGCCGGCAGGGGATGTCGTCATGCCGCCGACCCTAAGGGGCCCCGGAGCCGCCCCTGAAGGGCAGGCCCGTCCGCCTGCCCGCCGACGTCCTGCGGCGGATCATCCGGCGGCCCGCTTCCAGGCGGCCTCGCGCAGCAGGCGCAGTCCGTTGAGCCCGACGACGACGGTGGAGCCCTCGTGGCCCGCCACGCCGAGCGGCAGGGGGAGGGTCCCGGCCAGGTCCCAGGCGACCAGGGCGGCGATGAACGCTCCCGCGATCACCAGGTTCTGGACGACGAGCCCGCGCGCCCGCCGGGACAGCGAGAGCACGGCCGGGACGGTGGCGAGTTCGTCGCGGACGACGACCGCGTCGGCGGTCTCCAGCGCCAGGTCCGAGCCCGCCCGGCCCATCGCGACACCGGTGTGGGCGGCGGCCAGCGCGGGCGCGTCGTTGACGCCGTCGCCGACGACCATCACCCTGCGGCCGGATGCCTGCAGCTCCCGGACCGCCTGCACCTTGTCCTCGGGCAGCAGCCCGGCACGCACGTCCGCGATGCCGGCGTCGGCGGCGAGCAGGGCCGCCGCGCGCGGATTGTCGCCGGTCAACAGGAGGGGTGCCGTTCCGGTCAGTGCCGTGAGCGAGGCCACGGTGGGCGTGGCGTCCGGGCGGAGACGGTCGGCGATCCCGAGGAGCCCGACGGGCTTGCCGTCCGCCATGACCACCACGGCGCTCCGGCCGCCGTTCTCCAGCTCGGCGCCCAGGACCGACGCACGAACCGAGTCGGCGTCCTCGCCACCGGCGAGCAGCCGAGCGGGAGCCCCGATCACGACCGCGCGCCCGCCCACGGTGGCCCGGACACCCACCCCGGGCGTCGAGGCGAAGTCCCCGGCCGCCGGCAGGGCGAGGTTCCTGTCCCGTGCCGCCTGAACCACCGCGCGGGCCAGCGGGTGCTCGCTGGGGTGCTCGGCCGCGGCGGCCTGGGCGAGCAGCGCGGCCTCGTCCAGACCGGAGCCCGGCAGCGGCCGGACGTCGGTGACGCGCGGGGTGCCCTCGGTCAGCGTGCCGGTCTTGTCGAGGGCGACCGCGTCGACCTCTCCGAGCCGCTCCATGACCACCGCGGACTTGACCAGCACACCGTGCCGTCCCGCGTTGGCGATCGCCGACAGCAGCGGTGGCATGGTGGCGAGGACGACCGCGCACGGCGAGGCGACGATCATGAAGGTCATGGCCCGCAGCAGGGAGCCGGCCGGGTCGGCGCCGAAGGCGAGCGGCACCAGGAAGACGGCGAGCGTCGCGGCCACCATGCCGAGCGAGTAGCGCTGTTCGACCTTCTCGATGAACAACTGGGTGGGCGCCTTGGTCTGCGATGCCTCCTCGACCATCCGCACGATCCGCGCGATCACCGA
Source organism: Streptomyces sp. NPDC104761 (assembly GCF_055583445.1). Lineage (NCBI taxonomy): Bacteria > Bacillati > Actinomycetota > Actinomycetes > Kitasatosporales > Streptomycetaceae > Streptomyces > Streptomyces sp. NPDC104761. The sequence continues at coordinate 434,379 of NZ_JBVJNZ010000005.1, forward strand.
GTCGGCGGCGACGCGTCCGACCCGGACCCGCAGCGCACCGGTGCCGTTGAGGGTCCCGGCGAAGACCTCGTCGCCCGGTTCCTTGGCCACCGGCAGGGGTTCGCCGGTGATGGTCGCCTGGTCGACGTCGCTCGCCCCGTCCACCACCCGGCCGTCGGCCGCGATCCGCTCACCGGGCCGTACCAGGACCGTGTCGCCGACCCGCAGCTCCGCAACGGCGACGGCGGTCTCGGTGCCGTCGCCCGCGATCCGGGTGGCGGTGGCCGGTGCCAGGTCCAGCAGGCCGCGCACCGAGTCGGCGGTGCGGGCGGTGGCCAGTGCCTCCAGGGCGCCGGACGTGGCGAAGATGACGATGAGCAGCGCGCCGTCCGTCACCTGCCCGATCGCCGCGGCACCGAGCGCCGCGACCACCATCAGCAGGTCGACGTCGAGGGTCTTCTCCTTCAGGGCCCGGAGCCCGGCCAGGCCCGGTTCCCAGCCGCCGGCCGCGTAGGTCAGCGCGTAGAGCGGGCCCCAGGTCCAGGCCGGGGCGCCGGTCAGCCGGAGGGGCAGCGCCACCAGGAACAGCACCAGGGCCACCGCGGCCCACCGCGCCTCGGGCAGTGCGAGGACCCGGGTACGGCGCCGGGGCACCGCGGCGCCGCGCGCATCGGCGGTCCGGCCGGCCGGGACCGGCGGGGTGACGAGGGTGGAGGTCATCGGGGTCCTTCACGACGGCATGGCGGATCGGACGGCATGGCGGATCGGGCCCGTCACGAGGGCACGACGGAGCTGCGGCAACCGGAACCCCGGTACCGCACTCTCCACCGTACAGGATCACATGAAGACCCATTCATGCGTTCATGAATGGTTCTCCGTAGGATGAGGCCCATGGGTCATGGAGCTGACGGACGGACCACCGCCACCGCACGCGAGCGCCTGGAAGCCGTCGGCGCCGCCGACGTGGCGGCCACGCTCCAGGCGCTGGCCACCCCGTCCCGCCTGCGCATCCTGACCCGCCTCCAGGAGGGCCCGTGCGCGGCCACCGAACTCGCCGACGCCGTCGGCATGGAGCAGTCCGCCTGCTCCCACCAGCTGCGCCTGCTGCGCAACCTCGGCCTGGTCACCACCGAGCGCCGGGGCCGCTCGGTCATCTACGCCCTCTACGACAACCACGTCGCCGAACTCCTGGAGCAGGCCCTCTACCACGTCGAGCACCTGCGCCTCGGCCTGCGCGACACCCCCGCGACGGCACACACCCCGGCCACGGCACCCACCGCGGCCGGGGTGAACTGAACAACCGTTCCCCGCAAGGAGGTTCAGCGGATGCGGGCCACTCCCGCGTAGATGCCGCTGCCCTCCGGTTCCGGGGCCGGGGTGCCGGCGAACCACTCCGTGGCGGTGACCAGGCCGGGGCGGACCAGGTCCAGGCCGTCGAAGAAACGCTCCACCTCGGGGCGGGTGCGGAAGGCGAGCCTGATGCCGCCCCTGGCGTACTCGGCGACGACCTGCTCGACGAGTTCCGGGTACAGGTCGGACGCGGCGTGCGAGAGGATCAGGTAGCTGCCCGACGGCAGGGTCTCGACCAGGGCACGGACGATCCCGTGGGCGTCGTGCTCGTCGCTGATGAAGTGCATCAGGGCGATGAGGGAGAGGGCGACCGGGCGGTCGAAGTCCAGGACGTGCCGGGCGTGCCGGACGATCGCCTGCGGGTCGCGCACGTCGGCCTGGATGTAGTCGGTCGCCCCCTCGGGGCGGCTGACCAGCAGCGCCTCGGCGTGCCGGAGCACGATCGGGTCGTTGTCGGTGTAGACGACCTTGGCCGACGGCACGACGTTCTGGACTATCTGGTGGAGGTTCGGCTCGGTGGGGATGCCGGTGCCGATGTCCAGGAACTGGTCGACGCCCTGCCGGGCGAGCCACGCGGCGGCCCGGTGCATGAACTGGCGGTTCTGCCGGGCGGCGTCCCGCGCCTCGGGCGGCAGCTTCTCACCGACCGCCTCGTCGACGGGGTAGTTGTCCTTGCCGCCGAGCAGCCAGTCGTAGACCCGCGCGGGGTGTGCCCTGCTGGTGTCTATCGGCAGGGGCGGCTGTGGGTTGGTCGTCATGGAAACTCCATCGCGCCGGGGGAGACGGTGAGGGTCCGAGGTCGTGGTGATCGTACTCGGGTGACTCATCTGCCCTGTGCACGGGGCGACTTGGCCGGGACCCGGCGGCTGGACCGGTCAGAGGTCGAGCAGTTCCTCGTAGAAGCCGCCGAACTGCCGCTTCGGGGCGAGGAGATGGATCTCCAGGATCCAGTGGCAGGTGCGGCCCGCCCTGTCGGTGCGGCGCAGCGGGGTGTCGTTGCCCGGCGCGATGTACGACTCGACGTCGGCGCCGTCGATCGTCTCGTGCGGGAACTCGCCGACGAGGTGCCCCGCGTGCCAGCCGCCCAGCTCCCAGCCGGCCTCCGCCGCGAGGCGGGCGACCTCGGCATGGAGCCGCGCGCCGGTGATCTCCGGGGCGGCCTCGAAGAACCGCCGTCCCGCCGCGAACACCCGGGGGAGGTCGGCGCGGAGCCGGTGCTTGGCCGGGTCGTGGCCGAGGACGAAGGTCCGGCCGAAGTCGGCCTCGTACTCCTCGAAGATCGGCCCGAAGTCGGCGAAGACGATGTCGTCCGCGGCGATCACCCGGTCCGGCGGGTTCTCCCGGTACGGCAGCACGGTGTTCGGGCCCGAGCGCACGATCCGCTTGTGCCAGTGCCGGGTCGTGCCGAACATCTCGTTCGCCAGGTTCCGGATCCGGTCGCTGACCGCCCGCTCGCCCTCGCCGGGCGCGACGAGCCCGCGCTCCTCGATCTCCGCGAACAGCCGGACGGCCTTGTCCTGGGCTTCGAGCAGGCGCGCCGCGCGCGTGGGTTCGTCGTCCGCCATGGGCCGCATCCCATCAGCTCCGGTCGTCCCGGGCAACGGGGTTCCGCAGGGCCGTGGCCAGCCGCAGGCTCTCCTCGACGGCGTGCGCAATGTCGGTGACCGGGAAGAGCGTGTGCCGTACGGTCCGTTCGGCGTCGACGACCAGGATCAGGCGCTTGTGCCGCAGCCGGCCGGCGCCACGGAAGACCGGCAGCCGCAGGGCCGCGGCCAGCTGGTGGGCGGCGTCCGACAGGAGCGGGTACGGGAGCTGCTCGGGGCGCGCGAACTCCTGCTGCTCGTGCGGCAGTTGGGTGCTCGTGCCGCGTACGGCCAGGCCCGCGCGGTGGAAGTCGGGCCAGGCGTCCCGGAAGAGCCGGTTCTCCAGTGTGCAGCCGGCGGCTCCGGGGATCGGGCCCCATTCGACGCCGGTGCCGGGGTAGGCGAACAGGACGGTGGCGGGCGCGTCCGGGGAGATCAGGGGAACGTCCGCCCCCTCGGTGCCGGGACCGGTCCCCACCGTTCCCGGCAGGTCGAGGCCCTCCGGCAGGCGGGTGCCCGGCAGGGCGTGGACGCGGGCGTGTTCGGCGCCGTCGGCCTCCGCCGTCGCGGTGAGCGTGCCGTCACCGAGGGCCCACCGGTCGCCCCAGTCCTGCATGGCGACGAGCACCGGGAGCAGGGCCGTACCGGCGTCGGTGAGCAGGTACTCGTAGCGCACCGGGCGCCGCTGGTACAGGGCGCGCCGCAGGACGCCCTGGGCGACCAGCCCGCCGAGCCGCTCGGTGAGCACCTTCCGGGACAGGCCGATCTCGGCGGCCAGGGCGTCGAACCTGACGTGCCCGCGGGCGACCTCGCGCAGCACCAGCACGTTCCACCAGTCGCCCAGGACCAGCGCGGCCTGGGCGACGCCACACGTCTCGTCGGCGTTGTGCATCCTCATGCGCCCATAGTAAGTTCCCTTTCGGGACTCACTTTGTTTCTGTACGGAACTTATCGCCCGCCGGTGCGAAGAACCGCGGGCCAGGCGTGAGGAGTTGCACCGTGACCGCCATCAGCCGCGTCGTCGCACGGGAGATCATCGACAGCCGGGGCAACCCCACCGTCGAGGTGGACGTGGAGCTCAGGGACGGCTCGCTGGGCCGCGCCGCCGTCCCGTCGGGGGCCTCCACCGGGGCCAGGGAGGCCGTCGAACTCCGCGACGGCGACCCGTCCCGCTTCCACGGCAAGGGGGTGCTGCGCGCGGTCGACGCCGTCAACGAGACCGTCGCGGACGCCGTCGTCGGACTCGACGCCGAGGACCAGGCGGCCGTCGACCGCACGATGACCGAGCTGGACGGCACCGACACCAAGTCCCGCCTGGGCGCCAACGCCCTGCTCGGCGTCTCCCTGGCCACCGCCAAGGCCGCGGCCGCCGCCCACCGGCTCCCGCTGTACCGCTACGTCGGCGGGGTCGACGCCCGGCTCCTGCCGGTCCCGATGATGAACATCGTCAACGGCGGCGCCCACGCCGACAACCCGCTCGACTTCCAGGAGTTCATGATCGCGCCGATCGGTGCGGCCACCTTCGCCGAGGCCGTCCGGATGGGCTCTGAGGTCTTCCACACCCTGCGCTCCCACCTGCTCGCCGCCGGTCACAGCGTCAACGTCGGCGACGAGGGCGGCTTCGCCCCCGACCTGCGCACCGCCGAGGAGGCCCTGGACTTCGTGGTCCGCGCCGTCGAGCAGACCGGCTACAAGCCTGGCACCGACATCACCCTCGTCATGGACCCGGCCAGCTCGGAGTTCTTCCGGGACGGGGTGTACGACTACACGGGCGAGGGCGTGCGCCGCTCCCCCGCCGAACACGCCGCGTACCTGGCCGCGCTGGTCGACCGCTACCCCGTCGCCTCGATCGAGGACCCGATGGCCGAGGACGACCACGAGGGCTGGCGCGACCTGACCGCCCGGCTCGGCGACCGCTGCCAGCTCACCGGCGACGACGTCTTCTGCACCAACGAGACCCTGCTGCGGGCCGGCATCCGCGACGGCATCGCCAACTCGGTCCTGGTGAAGGTCAACCAGATCGGCACCCTCACCGAAACCCTGGCCACCGTCGCGACCGCCCACCGCGCCGGCTACACGGTCGTGATGTCCCACCGCTCCGGCGAGACCGAGGACACCACCATCGCCGACCTCGCCGTCGCCACCGGCTGCGGCCAGATCAAGACCGGCTCCCTGTCCCGCGCCGACCGCACCGCCAAGTACAACCAACTCGTCCGCATCGAACAGGAACTGGGCCCCCAGGCCCGCTACGCAGGCACCGAGGCACTGGGGCTGCGCCGCTGAACCGGGGAACCGCAGGGCGGGGCAGCCGGGCGGGTCACGGGCAGGCCGCCAGAGTCGGTCAGGGCCAGGCGACCAAGAGTCGGCGCGCCGAAGGTGGGCCGTCGAGGCCAGGCGAGCGGACGCGGGCCGTCGGAGCCACGCGGCCAGAGTCGGACACCCGGGAGCGGACCGCCAGGGCTGGGCAGCCGGGGCCAGGCGACCAAGAGTCGGCGCGCCGAGGGTGGGCCGGCGAGGCCAGGCGGGCGGACGCGGGCCGTTGGAGCCGCGCGGCCAGAGTCGGGCATTCGGGAGCGGACCGCCAGGGCCGGGCAGCCGGGGCCAGGCGACCAAGGGTCGGCGCGCCGAGGGTGGGCCGTCGAGGCCAGGCGGGCGGACGCAGGCCGTCGGAACCGCGCGGCCAGAGTCGGGCACCCGGGAGCGGACCGCCAGGGCCGGGCGGGCGGTGTCAGGCCGTGGGCGTCGGCGGGGTGCTCCGGAGTGGCAGGAGGCTGACGGTCTGGGGGGCAGGACTGTCCCGGACTCCGTTCCCGTCCCCGTCGGTTTCCCCTCTGTCCAGGCACGCGCCGCCCCACCCCTCGTCCAGGCCCGCGCCGCCCCCGTTCGTGTCGTGTGTCGCCTCGATGTCGGCCCACCAGTCGGCGCCGTCCTCCAGGTAACGCAGGAGGATGCCCTCGCGCAGGGCCCAGGGGCAGATCGAGAGGGTCCGCACGCCGCTCAGTTTCATCGCGGTGTGGCCGACGACCGCTCCCGCGAGGCTCTGCCGGGCCCGGGGCGCGGAGATGCCGGGCAGGCCGGCGCGCTCGGTCGCCGGCAGGGCGGCCAGCCGGTCGATCGCGCGGCGCAGGTCGCCCCGGCGCAGGATCCGCTCGGCGAACGGGCCGTTGCGGCCCGGGGCCGCGCCGCACAGCCGGGCCAGCTGCTGGAAGGTGCGGGAGGTGGCGACGACGGTGTGCGGGTGCTCCCAGCGGATGCGGGCGGTGGCGTCGCGCAGCTGATGGCGGGCCCGGCGGCGCAGGGCGCGCAGTTCGTCCGCCGTCGGCGGCCCGTCGTGGCCGAGGAACTCGTCGGTGAGCCGGCCCGCCCCGAGCGGCAGGGCGACCGCGAACTCCGGCATCCGGCCCCGTCCGAAGGCCACCTCGAACGAGCCGCCCCCGATGTCGAAGACGGCCAGCGGCCCGGCCCGCCAGCCCATCCAGCGCCGGACACCGAGAAAGGTGAGCTCGGCCTCCACCTCGCCGGGCAGCACGCACAGCCGTACCCCGGTGCGCCGGGCCACGGCCCGCAGAACGGCCACGCGGTCGGGCGCGTTGCGTACGACGGCGGTGGCGAACGCCAGGGGTTCCGGCGCGCCCCACCCGCGGGCGACCTCGACGGCCTTGCGGAGCGCCTCGACCAGCTGCTCGGTGGCCTCCTCCCCGAAGCGGCCGTCGGCTCCGACCTGTTCGGACAGGCGGAGCTTCCACTTGGCGGTGTGCACCGGCAGCGGCACCCCGCCTGTCGCGTCGGTCACCACCAGTCGCACCGTGTTCGACCCCGCGTCCACCAGGCCAACTCTCATGAGCTGCACGTACCCAGCACGGCCGGGGTAATGCGGTGCGTACACGGACGTGTACGCAGGGGGTACGCCGGCGTGTGCGCAGCACGGCCACCCCCCGCGGTGCCTGACGGGCGCGCCGTGCCCGACCGGCTAACTTGTGGAACCGACGTCAGGACGAACCCTGGCAATCCATCCCCTTTCCCCCCGTTAGGCGGCCCGTCATGAGCCTGAGCATCCGCAACCAGATCCCCGGCACCGTCACCGCCGTCACCTCGGGCGAGGTGATGGCGACCGTGAAGGTCCGGCTCGACGGCGGCCAGGAACTGACCGCCGCGATCACCCTGGAGGCGGTCCGGGAGCTGGGGCTCGCCTCGGGTTCGGCCGTACGCGCGATGGTCAAGTCCACCGAGGTCGCGCTCGCCACCGGCCAGGTGCCGGGCGTGTCCATCCGCAACCAGCTGCCCGGCACCGTCAGCGACGTGGCCACCGGCGGGGCGATGGCCACGGTCAAGGTCACCGTGGACGGAGGCCAGGACCTCACCGCGGCGATCACCAGGGACGCGGTCGGCGATCTCGGCCTGACGGCCGGTGCCCCGGTCGTGGCGCTGATCAAGGCGACCGAGGTGTCCCTCGCGACCGCCTGACCGCGCGCGGTCGGTCAGAACAGCCCGTTGGAGTGCGGGAGTTCGGCGGGTCACCCTGGAGGCCAAGCGGCTGCCGGCCCACACCGACCTGCCCGTCGCCGCCGCCAGCCACCGGCTCGTCAGCCACCGGCTCGGCTTCACCGAACCCACCACCTTCGGCACGTTCTTCACCCGCGAGACCGGCCGCACGCCGGGCGCCTTCCGCACCGGCCGGCGCTGGTCACTTCTCGCCGTGCTGGCGGCGGAGCCTTGCGGCCACCTCGTTGTCCTCCGTCTCCCACCAGGGGCGGACCCGGTCGGCGGCGGGGCCGGGGGCGGAGGCGGGGGCAGGGCCGGCCGTCACCGGAACCACGGCGAGCTGCTCGTCCAGGTGGCGGTCGAGGGCCGCCGCCTGGACGCGTTCCGCGCGCGCCCACTGGTACAGGAGCGCCAGCAGGAACGGCAGGGCGACCAGCTCGGCGATGCTCAGCATCGCCCCGCCGCCGATCTGCTGGTCGTGCCGGACGTCGGGGGCCCAGGACGGGTGGTGGTGCAGGTACCACGCGCCGGCGATCAGCGTGCCGTGCGTCATCACGACGACCCCGGGGACCGCGTCGATCACGCCGTCCAGGAAGACGAGGGCCGCCCGCACCGGGTGGGTGCACCAGGCCGGCAGGGTCTCCTCGCGGGTCAGCACCGGTACGACGAAGAGGCAGCCCACGACCAGCAGGTGCAGGTACATCAGCTCGTGCAGCCAGCCCACCCGCAGCGCGGTGGCGAAGTACGGGGTGAAGTAGACCGTCAGCTCGGTGGCGAGGACGAGGGCCGTGCTGACCAGGGGGAAGGTCAGGAGGCGGACCACGCGCCCGGTCATCGCGCGGCGGACCCGCGCCGCCGCGCCCTCCGGCAGCGCCTCCGTCGCCAGCCGCAGGGGGTCGCCGAGGGCCAGGCCGAGCGGGGCCAGGAGGTCGAGCAGGATGTTCTGCACGGCCGCGGGCCAGAACAGCACGTGGTCGTAGACGGCCAGGCCCGACATCGTCGCGACGACCAGGACGCCCAGGCCCAGCACCGCGAAGGCGGCCGACCGGCCGGGCGACCAGGACCCGCCCCCGGCCCGCACGCGCCGCACGCCCCAGCCGTACAGCCCGCCCAGGGCCACGACCAGCAGCAGCGCCGGCACGTCCAGCTGCCACGACGTCAGCAGCCGGCCCACGGTCAGCTCGGCCATCCGGCTCACCCTCCTTCTTCGGTCGGGGACGAAACGGGTCAGGTCAGTCCACTGCGCGACGCTATACCCGTCCCGCCCCGCCGCCGCACCGGGGCTCGTGCAGAATCGGCGCGATCACCGCATGGTGATCGGCACGGTTCTCGGAGGCGGGGGATTCATGTTCGGAAAACGGCTCATAGTGGGCGGAGCCATCGCGATTCTGATCGGCACGCTCGGCGCATGCTCCGGGGGCGGGAGTGGGAACGGCGAGGGGAACGGGAACGCCACCGGGGCCGTTTCCGCCTCCGGCTCCGGCACTGCCGGAGCCGCGTCCGCCGAGGAGGACACGGTCCACGGGCTGAAGGACACCGTCCGGCACGTCACCGCGAAGACCACCCGGGCCACCCGCCCCCACCTGGTCAAGAAGTGCTCCACCGCCACGCGCAGGGAGCGGCACACCGCCAGCAGCGGCACCGGCAGCAGGCGGAGGACCCGGACCTGGTACACGACCGAGCGGTACCGGTCCTGCACCCGGGTCCGCAGCGGCACCGAGACCTACCGGAAGACCGTGCGCACCGAGAAGTGGTGCGTGGAACTCGACGACGTGAACGGCGACCGGCGCCGCGACGACGTCTGGTACCAGGTCAGCACTTCGGTCTACGGCGACGCCGTGGCCGCGGCCGACCACGCCCGGCTGGAGTTCACCGCGGCCCGCGAGGGCTGCTGAGCCGCCCGTCACCGGCGCCCCGCGGACCCGCGTCACAGTTCTGTGCCGGGTCACGGTGATCCTTGATCACCTGTGTTCGGCCGTGCCTAAGGTGATCAACACGGCCCGCGGAGCCCGACCACCTCCGCCGCCGCACAGGGGAGACGGAGACCACGGGGAGTTGCACCGACATGAGGGAACGATTCGCCATGCCTCGGCGCGGGTCGGCACGGCCGCTGGCCGCGCTGCTGGCCGCGCTGCTGGCCGCCGTCGGCGTCGTCGCCGGGGTGCTGGTCGGTCAACCGGGGCTGGAGACGGTGACGGGGTGCGGGGGCTCCGGCGACCTGTACCCGTCGCAGACCGCGAAGGACTGGGTGTCGTACGCCGACCACGTCGTGGTCGCCGACCCGACCGGGGAGCGGGAGACGAACCGGCGGACGTACCCGAAGGGGGCCGTGGCGTACGCGACGGACCGGCTGGTGACCTTCCGGACCGAGCGCACGCTGTGGTCGCGCCCCTCGCCCCGGCACGCCCTCGGCACCACCTTCGACCTGGTCGCCCCCGGCTGGGAGGTCTACCGGTCCTCCGGCACCCGCGTCGCCGAGATGGCCACCGACTCGCCCCGCTTCCAGACCGGCCACACGTACCTGCTCGCCCTGCGCCGGGACCAGGGCGGCTGGGTGGTCCTCGGCGAGGGCGCGGCCGTGCCCTTCGACGACCACACCGGCGACCAGGGCGAGTGGTGCGGACGCGTGCTGAGCAAGGAGGACGTCGCCGCGGGCGAGCGCTTCTCCCGGCACGACGACCACAGCCTGGAGAAGGCGCTGCTGGGACAGGACGAGCAGGCCGCCGAGCGGGCCCTGGACCGCGCGGCCCGCGGCTGACCCCCGCACTCCGGTTCCTCGCACGGCCACGTCCGGCCACATCCGGCCACGTCCCGCCACACCCCGGCCGCGCAGGTGGTACGACGTCCCCGAGCCCCGCCCCGCCGGACACGAGGCGACCGAACTCCCCCTGCCCGCCCACCCCCTGGGCGGAACGGGCATATCGCGGCACCCGTCCCGCCTGACCCTCCAGTACACAGGCACCCACATCTCCCCCACCGAAATGGCATGAACAGTTCACCTGTTCTCCACATTCGACGTGTTGGTGCGCAAGGAACCGGCCATTGACTCAACCCGCGCGGCAACCCATTGGAGTCGCGTAGGGGGCAATTCGTTTCCGTATAGGGGGGGCACAGTGGTGTCCGCGCTCAAGGGTTCCGCAGGGGCGGAATCCGAAAGACCCGTGCCCAGGCAGCTGTCGGCCGCCCGGGGGCTCGGGGACCGGATCTTCCGGGTCCAGTTGACGGCCTCCGGCGTCACCGTCCTCGCCATCATGGCTGCCGTAGGGCTGTTCCTGCTGCTCCGGGCCGGGCAGGCGTTGCGCACCAGAGGGGTGTGGGGCTTCCTCACCACCGCCGAATGGCAGCCGGACGTACACCGCTTCGGCATCGCGGCCGTGCTCACCGGCACCCTGCTCATCGCCGCCGTCGCCGTCACGATCAGCGTGCCGCTGGCCCTGGGGACCGCCCTGTTCATCTCCGACATCGCACCCCGCCCGCTGCGCCGCACGCTCGTCTCCATGGTCGACCTGATGGCCGCCGTGCCGTCCGTGGTCTACGGCCTGTGGGGCCTGTTCTTCCTCCAGCAGCACGTCATCGGCCTCTCCCGCTGGCTGTCGGACTGGTTCGGGTGGATCCCCTTCCTGCACGTCGACGGCACCCAGCCGGGCGAACCGCTGGCCTCCCAGAGCGTCTACACCGCCTCCACCTTCGTGGCCGGCATCGTGGTGGCCCTGATGGTCGCGCCGATCCAGTGCTCGGTGATGCGCGAGGTGTTCGCGCAGGCGCCGGCCGGTGAACGGGAGGGCGCCTACGCGCTCGGCGCCACCCGCTGGGGCATGATCCGCTCGGTCGTGCTGCCGTACGGCATGGGCGGGATCATCGGCGGCACCATGCTGGGCCTGGGCCGCGCCCTCGGCGAGACCATCGCGGTCTACCTGATCATCTCCCCGGTCTTCACCATCCAGCCGCACATCCTGCAGACCGGCTCGAACTCCGTCTCCTCCCTCATCGCCCTGCACTACGGCGATGCCTCGACCTTCGGCATGTCGGCGCTGATGGCGGCGGGCCTGGCCCTGTTCCTGCTCACCCTGGCGGTCAACTTCACCGCTTCCTCGATCGTGGCGCGGTCACGGTCCGGCGCACAGAGCGAGGCCTGACGATGACCGTCGTAGACCTTGAGAAGGACACTCCCCGGGACGCCCCGCAGGACGCCCCCGTGAGCCCTGCCGCGAGGACCTCCCTCGCCGCGGACCCCGTCACGGTCCCCGACGTGCCGCGCCGGATCGGCGGGGTCACCCGCTCCGGTGTGCTGTCGGTGTTCGGCGCCGCCGCCTCCGGGCTGTGCGTCGCCGTCCTGCTCTTCGGCGAACTCGCTCCGTTCTCCGGCGCCTTGGGGTTCTTCGTCACCGCCTACCTGTCATTCCTAGGTATCTACGCGGTGTTGACAGGCCTTGAGGAGGACGGGCAGGCCGTACGGGACCGGGTGATGACCGTCGTCCTGTGGTCGGCGGGCGGCCTGATGTTCGCCGCGCTCACCATGGTCGTGGGCTTCACCGCGTGGCGCGGCCGGGAGGCCCTGCCGCACGCCAACTTCTTCACCCAGGACATGCAGGCGGCGGGTCCGCTCGACCCGCTGACCGACGGCGGCATCGCGCACGCCATGCTCGGCACGCTCGAGATGATCACCATCGCACTGGCGATCACGGTGCCGCTGGGCCTGGCCTGCGCGGTGTACCTGAACCAGATACCCGGCCGCTTCTCCCGGTTCGTCCGCACGATCGTCGAGGCGATGACCGCGCTGCCGTCCATCGTGGCCGGCCTGATGGTCTACGCCGTCTGGATCCTCAACCTCGGCATGCAGAAGTCGGGTCTGGCGGCGGGCTTCGCGATCAGCGTGATGATGCTGCCGATCGTGATCCGTGCGGCGGACGTCGTGCTGCGCCTGGTCCCCGGCACCCTCACGGAGGCGTCCGAGGCACTCGGCGCCCCGCGCTGGCGGACGGTCTGGCACGTGGTCCTGCCGACGGCCCGCTCCGGCCTCGCCACCGCCGTCATCCTCGGCACCGCCCGCGGCATCGGCGAGACCTCCCCGGTCCTGCTCACGGCGGGCTTCACGGCGGCACTCAACACCGACCCGACGAACGGCCCGATGGTCTCCCTCCCGCTGGCCGTCTTCAACTTCGTCAAGTCCCCCGAGCCCACGATGATCGCGCGCGGCTTCGGCGCGGCGGCGGTCCTGATGGCCCTCGTCCTGATCCTCTTCGTCATCGCCCGCGTGATCGGCGGCCGCGGCCCCGGCCACCAGAACAAGCGCCAGGCGAGGCGGGCGGCCCGCGCCTCCCGCCGGGACGTGACGAGGTTCGCCGACCTCCACACACCGGGGCTGGAGCTGTTCGAGACCGGTGACCGTGACGACTCCGGCGAGAGCAACGAACCCGGGGGCGCGGGGAACGGCGCGACCGGCCACGACGCACCCGCAGCCGAAAACGGCGGACAGTCCCCCGAAGACAACGCACCCGCAGCCGCCGACGGCGAAGGCCCCCCGCAGGGGCCCGCACCTGACAACGAAACTCGCACGGGTGGTGCGGGTGGGAACACAGACCCCGCTACAGGAGACGCGCACTGATGTCCAGCCTTGTCATCAACGCCCTGAGACGGCTGGGCATCCTGGCCGCACTCGTAGGCATCCTCGGCACCCTCGCCGGCACCCCGGCCGTCGCCGACAGCTACACCCCCATCGCCGGCGCCGGCTCCACCTGGGCCGAGAACGCCATCGACCAGTGGCGGCGCGACGTCAACAAGAACGGCATGCGCATCAGCTACGCCGGTGGCGGTTCGTCGGACGGCCGTCGCCAGTTCCTCTCCGGCACCGTCGACTTCGCCGTCTCCGACATCCCGTTCCAGACGCACCCCACCGACGGCAGCGCGGCCGAACGCCCCGCGAAGGGTTCGTACGCCTACATGCCGATCGTGGCCGGCGGCACGGTGTTCATGTACCACCTCACGGTCAACGGCAAGAGGGTCACCAACCTCCGCCTCTCCGGCGACGTGGTCACCAAGATCTTCACCGGGGTCGTCAAGACCTGGGACGACCCGGTCATCAAGGCCGACAACCCGGGGTTGCAGCTCCCGCACCGCACCATCGTCCCCGTCGTCCGCTCCGACGGCTCCGGCTCCACCGCCCAGTTCACGATGTGGATGGTGAACCAGCACCGGGCCCTGTGGAACGCCTACTGCGCCAAGGTCGGCCGCGCGGGATCCTGCGGGCAGACGTCGTACTACCCCACCGTCTCCGGCATGATCGCCCAGTCCGGTGACCTCGGTGTCGCCGGCTACGTCGCCCAGAACTACGGCGAGGGCGCGATCGGGTACGTCAACTACTCGTACGCGCGCAACGCGCACTACCCGGTCGCCAAGGTCCTGAATCACGCGGGCTACTACACCGAGCCGACCCCGCAGAACGTGGCGGTCTCCCTCCTCAAGGCGAGGATCAACACCGACAAGAGCTCGGCGGACTACCTCACCCAGCAGCTCGACGGCGTCTACAACGACTCCGACAAGCGCAACTACCCGCTGTCCAGCTACTCGTACATGATCCTGCCGCTGAAGGTGCAGGGCACCTTCACCGAGGACAAGGGCAAGACGCTCGGCGCGTTCTCGTACTACTTCATGTGCCAGGGCCAGCAACAGGCGCCGGGCCTCGGCTACTCGCCGCTCCCGATCAACCTCGTCCAGGCCGGCTTCGACCAGATCCGCCGGATCCCGGGCGTGCACGCACAGAACATCAACATCAAGAACTGCAACAACCCGACCTTCACCACCACCGGACAGAACAGGCTCGCGCAGACCGCGCCCTACCCGGCCGCCTGTGACAAGAAGGGTGCGGCCCCCTGCACCACCGGCACCGGCGGCGCGACCACCGGCTCCGGCAGCGGCAGCGGCGGTTCCTCCGGCGGCTCGACCGGCGCCACCGGCACCGGCACCGCCGGCGGCTCCACCGGTGGCGGCTCCGGCTCGGCCGGCGGCAACAGCGGCCAGCCCTCCGTCGATCCCGACACCGGTCAGACCATCTCCCCCGGCGGCACCACCGGTTCGGCCTCCGGCGGCACCGGCGCGGGCGCCGACGGCACGGTGGCCCTGGCCCAGCCCGTAGCCGTGGCCACCGCACACGGCTGGACCGGCACCCAGACGCTGATGCTGCTGGCCGCGGTCCTGGTCTTCGGTCTGCTCCTACTGCCCTCGGTGATCTCCCGCCTGGTCGGCAGCAGGGCCGACGGCAACGGAAACAGCAACGGCCGCTCCGAGGACGGGAGTTCGCGATGAGACGCACCCGTGTACGCAACGCGCTGATACGCCTGCTCGCCGGCGCCACGGTCGGGGCCCTCGCCGGGCTCGCGGTCGCCCAGACCGCCCCCACGGCCGCCGCGGCCACCGACTCCGCCGTGACCGTCTCCGGACGCGGCGAGTTCAAGGACATGAAGTTCACGGTCTCCCAGACCAAGAACCTCACCAGCCAGGCCGTCACGGTCAGCTGGACCGGCGGTACCCCGACCACCTTCGCGGGCACGTCGTTCAACACCGACTTCGTGCAGATCATGCAGTGCTGGGGCGACGACGACGGCACGGTCCCGTCCAACCCCGGCCCGGCGCGCACCCAGTGCCAGTACGGTGCCTCCCCGACCACCGGCCGCTCCACCTGGCCGGGCAACGGCCAGGACGACACCCGGCAGGTCTTCTACAACGCCGACCCGACCAACTACGGTCAGGACAACCGGTACGGCGCCGCCAACCCGAACGCCGGCGGCGAGGTCCCCTTCAAGTCGGTCGATGGCACCACGATCACGACGAACACCCAGAACAACCAGTTCTACAGCTACAACACCACCAACGAGATCGACTTCGCCCGGACCGGCGCCGACGGCACCGGCAAGGAGTTCTTCGAGGTCCAGACCGCCAACGAGGCACCCCACCTGGGCTGTGGCATCCCCGTCACCACCGACGGTGTGACCAAGCCCCGGTCCTGCTGGCTGGTGATCGTCCCGCAGGGCCACCTGGACCTGGACGGCAAGCCGTACGCGGACAAGAGCCAGGTCAACGCGGGTTCCCCGGTCTCCTCCACCAACTGGCAGAACCGGATTGCGGTCAAGCTGGACTTCAACAGCGTCGGCGACAACTGCGCCCTCGGCGCCGACGAACGCCCCACCTACGGCAGCGAGCTGGCCGCCGACGCGATGACCAGCTGGCAGACCCGGCTCTGCTCGGTCGGCAAGGTGTTCAGCTACACCGAGTTCGGCGAGCCGGACAGCCGGTCCCGGTTGATCGCGGACGGTTCCTCCGGGCTCGCGTTCACCACCCGGAAACTGGGAGCAGATCCGGCCGCGCCGGCGCCCCCGGGTACGACGACGTACGCGCCGGTCGCACTCTCCGGAGCCGTCATCGGGTTCACCATCGAACGCAGAGCCTCGTCCGACGCGCCGGCGTCCGAGGCGAAACTCGACGGCACCAAGGTCGAGTCCATCAAGCTGAACCCCCGCCTGGTGGCCAAGCTGCTCACCGAGTCGTACCGCAGCTCCACCTGGGGTTCGGTCATCAGCGGCACGGCGGCGAAGGGATACGGCTGGGCCCGGAAGAACCCGTCCGGGCTCGCCACGGACCCGGAGTTCCTGGCGCTGAACCCGGAGTTCGCGTACCTGTCGGTCGCCGAGACCCCGGCCACCGACACCGACCTGCTGACCTCGCTCGGCCACTCCGACACCGCCCGCGCGATCTGGCAGTGGATCTACGCCGACAAGGACGCCCGGCAGTTCCTCGCCGGTGTCCCCGACGACGACGGCATGCGGGTCAACCCGTACTACAGCACCAACGCGGATCTGAACCCGCTGCACATCGCCTTCGACCCGTCCAACACCGACGACTACCCGAAGAGCGACCCGTGGTGCACGGTCCCGCCCGGCTCGGACGCACCGGACACCAACAAGCAGTGCATGATCGACTTCCACCCCTATGTGGAGGACATGCACGCCGGCGCCCTGCACGCCCGCCGTACCGACGTGCTGTGGAAGTCCACCTGGGACCCGCTGGCCACCCCTCCCACGTACAAGACCGCCGGCCCGCAGATCGTCGGTTCGCGCTTCGTCATCACCATCACGGACGCCGCCTCGGCCGCCCGCTACGGCCTCCAGACGGCCGAACTGAAGAACTCCGCGGGCACGTACGTGGCCCCGACCACGGCCGGCCTGACCGCGGCCGCCGCGGCCGCCACCGGCTCCGGCGTCGCCGAGATCACCCCGGCGAACGCCACGGCGAAGGGCGCCTACCCGCTGGCCGAGCTGGTCTACGCGGCGGTCCGGCCCGGCAAGGTGAGCAAGACGGCCCGCCAGGACTACGCGGCCCTGCTGCGGTATGCCGTCGCCACCGGCCAGACGCCGGGCGCCGATCCCGGCAAGCTGCCCGACGGGTACGCCCCGCTCTCCGAGAAGCTGCGTGCCCAGACCGTCAAGGCGGCCGACGCACTGCTCGCCTACACCGGCCCGAGCTCTGCGGGCGACGGCGGCTCGGCCGACGGCGGTGGCACCGACACGAGCGGGGGCGGCGCACCCGGCTCCGCCGGGGGCACCGGCACCGTCGGCGGCACGGACGCCTCCGGCGGCGCCGGTGGCAGCACGTCGCCGAGTGCGTCGGCGTCGTTCGACGGTGGCAAGTCACTGCAGACCACCGCGGCCGGCAACACACCCGCCGATCCGGCCAATCCTCTGCGTTATGCCGTTCCGGCGGGGGCCGTGCTCGGTGCGGTTGCCGGGGCCGGGGCGCCCTTCGCGGGGGGACGTCGGCTGTCGACAGCTTCCGTGACGGCGGCAGTACGCCGGCTGCGGGTGCGTCGTGGCTGGTCTCGCCCACGCGGCGGCAGCCGCACGTCAGATACAGCTCCGCGCCCCTGAAAGGGCGCCACATCCAGGGGCGTTCGAAAGCCCCCCGGAGCCCATGTGCTCCCCACAGACGGCCGCCCGCCCCGAAAGGCAGTCGGGGCGGACGGCCCGTACCACCCTGCCAGATCCCTCAGCAACACCCCAGCTCGCTCTTCTCAGGAGACTCACGATGCGCAATCTGCGCTCTTCGGCGGCGCTCGTCGCCGCTGCCGTGGTGGCCGGCGGCATCGCCCTCGCCAGCCCGGCGGTCGCCGACCCGGACTCCGGCACCTTCCGCCAGCTGGTCGGCGTGGGCTCGGACACCACCCAGGACGTGCTCAACGCCCTGGCCGGCGACACCGTCAACAACACCAGCTACTCCGCCACCGCCGTGAAGTCGACGAACGGCGCGGGCATCGCGTCGTACGACGCGATCCAGCCCGGCACCGGCGCCACCGGCACGAAGATCACCACCCGCACCGGCGGCACTACCTTCCTGCGCCCGAACGGGTCCGGCGCCGGCCGCACCGCCCTGAGCGAGTCGCTCACCGGTGACCTGGACGCCTCCGGCGCCTCGGTCAAGGGCCAGGTCGACTTCGCCCGCTCCTCCGGCGGTCCGTCCGCCTCCGGCTCCGCGCTCACCTACATCCCGATGGCGCGTGACGCGGTCGGCGTCGCGGTCAAGGGGTCGGGCCTGGACACCCTGACCGTGCAGCAGCTGCACGACATCTACATCGGCCACCTGACCGTGGTGAACGGGCAGACCGTGCACCCGAAGATCCCGCAGGGCGGCTCCGGCACCCGCAAGTTCTTCCTGAACGCGATCGGCGTGGCCGACAGCGACGTGCCCGCGAGCATCGGCGTCGTCCAGGAGAACCAGGCCAACGCGGCCCTCACCGAGGACGGCGCGCTCGTCCCGTTCTCGGTCGGTTCCTGGATCGCCCAGAACAACGGCGTCTCCCCCGACTACAGCAAGACGGCGGCCGCGGCCGGCGGCCACCTGGCCTCCGTGCAGCTGCCCGGCGACGACGGCGCCACCAGCCCGGTCACCACGGTGAACGGCAAGCTGGCCCCGGTCAACGCCTACTACGAGAACGCGACGTTCGGCCGTGACGTCTACAACGTCGTGCCGAGCCGGGCGATCGACCCGACCAGCATCTTCTACGACAAGGACCTGTACGACGTCTTCGTCACCAGCGGCAGCCACACGGCGCAGCTGGCGTCGGACGCCGCCGAGTCGGTCATCGCCAAGTTCGGCTTCGTCAACGAGTCCTACAACGGCTCCATCTCCGTCGCCAAGCACGCCAAGCTCGGCGGCCTGGAGGAGTCCAGCACCTTCGACCACTCGGTGCCGAACGCGCCCACCCTGAAGTCCACGGTCGGTGACGCGAGCCTCAAGCTCAGCTGGACCCCGAGCAGCACCGTCCCGGCCATGCCGGTGACCGACTACCGGATCACGCTGACCGACGCGGACGGCGGCGTCGTCGCCACGAAGGACGTCGCGACCACCACCACGTCGGCCTCCTTCGCCAGCCTGGCCACCGGCACCTACACCGCCACGGTCACCGCCAACAACGTGAACGGCACCGGTGCCGCGGCCACCTGGACCGGCGCGGTCAAGTACACCAGCAAGACGGCCGCCACCACCGCCACCACCCCCTACGGCAAGGTCCCCAAGGTCGCCGTCACCGTCACCGGCTCGCACGGCGTGAAGCCGACCGGCAAGGTCACCGTCAAGGACGGCACCACCGTCGTCGGCACCGGCACCCTCGACGCGTCCGGCAAGGTCACCATCGGTCTGTCGAACCACCTCAAGGTCGCCACGCACTCCCTGTCGGTCTCCTACGCGGGCAGCTCCAGCCTGAACGCGTCCTCGACGACCGTCTCCCTGAAGATCACCAAGGCCACGGCGTCGGTCTCCACCTCCGCCCCGACCTCGGTGAGCCACACCGCCAAGGCCAAGGTCGCCGTCAAGGTCACCGCGTCCGGCACCACCCCGACCGGCACCGTCCGCATCTACCAGGGCTCCAAGGTCATCGCGACCGGCACCCTGAGCGGCGGCAAGGTCACCGTCACCCTGCCGAAGCTGGCCAAGGGCAAGCACACCCTGCACGCCTTCTACGTCGGTTCCTCGACCGTGAACTCGAAGGCCGGCGCCAACTTCACCATCACCAGCAAGTGACCCTCTGACGGGCCCGCCGGGAGCCTCGACGGCTCCCGGCGGCCCCTCACCTATTCCCCCGAAGGAGGCGGGCCGCCATGACCGTCGCCGTACCGACACCGAAAACCCTGGCTCCGGCCGTGCCCCGCAGGCCCGTCCGCAGCCTCACCTTCGTCCGCCACCTCTCGCGGGGCGGACTGCTCAGCCTCGCCGCCCTGCTGCTCGGCATCACCGCCCAGCTGCTGGTGTTCAGCGGCGCCCAGGAACACTCCGCCCAGCACGCCGACTTCGACCAGCTGCGCGAGCAACTCGCCCTCGGCACCGCCCCGGTGGCGCAGACCGGGCAGGACGGCAAGCTGCTGGCACCCGGCACGCCGGTCGCGATCGTCGAGGTCCCCAAGCTGGGCCTGAGCCTGGTCGTCCTGGAGGGCACCGACTCCGCCGTCATGACCGACGGCCCCGGTCACCGCCGGGACACCCCGATGCCCGGCCAGGCCGGCACCAGCGTGCTGATGGGCCGGGCGGCGGCGTACGGCGGCCCGTTCGGCAGGCTCTCCCAGCTCGCCACGGGTGACACGTTCTCCGTCACCACCGGCCAGGGCAAGGCGAAGTTCCAGGTCATCGACGTACGGCGGGCCGGCGACCCGGCGCCGACGGCGCTGGCCCCGGGCAAGAGCCGGATCGTCCTCATCACCGCCACCGGCCCGAAGTACATGCCCTCCGGGATCCTGCGCGTCGACGCCGACATGGTCTCCACGCCGTTCCAGACCCCGTCGGCCGTGATCCGGGCCGGCACCCTGCCGAGCTCCGAGGAACCGCTGGCCCGCCCCTCCGGGGTGCCGTGGCCGCTGGTGATGTGGCTGCAGGCGCTGCTCCTCACCGCCGTGGCCGCCGTCTGGACCTGGCACCGCTGGGGCCGCCACCAGACGTGGATCGTCTTCGCCCCGGTCGTCGCGGTGCTCGGCCTCCAGGTCGCGACGCGGACCACCGAACTGCTGCCGAACCTGCTGTGACCGAGGTGAGTGAAGTGACTGAAGCAACCGAAGTGACCGAAGCAACTCAAGCGTTCGAGACGACCGAGACGACCGAGACAGCCGTGACTGCCGAGATGACCGACACCGCCGTACTCCCCACCGCCACCGCCACCGCCGTGGTGGAAGGACCCGCGCCCGCCACGCTCGAGGCCCGTGCGGTCTCCGCCTGGTTCGGCTCCCACCAGGTGCTCAGCCAGGTGTCGCTGACCATGCCCGCGGGCGAGGTGACCGCGCTGATCGGCCCGTCCGGCTGCGGCAAGTCGACGTTCCTGCGCACCCTCAACCGGATGCACGAGCTGATCCCGTCGGCGCAGTTCGGCGGCGAGGTGCTCTTCGAGGGCGAGGACATCTACGACCCGTCCTGGCGGCTGACCGACGCCCGCCGCAGGATCGGCATGGTCTTCCAGAAGCCGAACCCGTTCCCGGCGATGTCGATCTACGACAACGTGGTGGCGGGCCTGAAGCTGACCGGCACGAAGGTGACCCGCCGGGAGAAGGACGTCCTGGTCGAGGAGTCCCTGACCCGCGCCGGCCTGTGGAAGGAGGTCCGCGACCGGCTCCGCCAGCCCGGCGGCGCCCTCTCCGGCGGCCAGCAGCAGCGCCTGTGCATCGCGCGGGCCCTCGCGGTCCGGCCCAGGGTCCTCCTCATGGACGAGCCGTGCTCGGCCCTGGACCCCACCTCCACCCGCCGCGTCGAGGAGACCATCCAGGACCTGGCCGGCCAGGTGACGATCGTCATCGTCACCCACAACATGCAGCAGGCGGCGCGTGTCTCCCAGCAGTGCGCGTTCTTCCTGGCGGAGCAGGGCACGCCGGGCGGCATCGTCGAGCACGGCGACACCGAGGCCGTCTTCAACTCCCCGCAGGACCAGCGCACGGCCGACTACGTGGCCGGCCGGTTCGGCTGAGCCCGCCGTGGGAGGTCAGCAGTACGGCGGCTGGTTGGTGAGCGAGGAGGCGACCCGCATCCAGACGCCGAACTGGCGGTAGAGGGCGGGCAGCGGACCGCGGGCCTGCACGGTACGGCTGTCCAGGGCCGTCACCCCGGGGATGCCGAGGAGGACGGCGGGGACGGAGGCGGACTGCCAGCGCACGGCGAGGACCGACTCGCCCTCGGGGGCGGCGGGCCGCTTCGGCACGGGCGTCAGGGCCGCGAGCACCCCCTCCTCGATCGCCCGGCGGGCTTCCTCCGCCGGGCGCAGCTCCGCGGCGAACCGGTCCCGGGCGTACTTCACGGGCACGGCGACCACCGATTCCTCCCAGGCCGTCATCTCGGCGCACGCCGCGTCGTCACCCGTGAGGGCCACGACCGGAACGCCGAGAGCCGCGGCGGTGGCGTGCGCGAGCCCGATCTCGCCGGCGGGCCTCCCGTCCAGCCAGATGTCCTCGATCTCGTGGCCCATGAAGCTGTGACTCAGCACACCGAGGGCACCGGCCCGGGAGTGGTATCCGACACACACCGCCGCGTCGTGCTCCGCGGTGAGCCCCTCCAGCATCATCATCTTCTTCGGCTTGCCGCGGACCAGGCGGGCGGCGGGGTGCAGATGTTCGGGGAGCAGGTTCCGCATCGGCCCGTGGGCGTCGTTCACCAGCACCTCGGTCGCCCCGGCGGCCACCGCCCCGCGGATCGCCGCGTTCACGTCCTCGGCCATCATCGACCGGCCCCGCTCGTAGTCCCGCCCGCCCGGCTGCACATCGTCCCGGTCGACGAGCCCGGTGATGCCTTCCATGTCCACGCTGATGTAAATACGCACGTCCTGAGGCTATCCAGACCCTACGTATTGTAGGTTCCCCATCGGCCCCATCGGCCACGGCGGCTCGTCAGCTCACGGGGGTACTCATGCAGGGCACGGACACACAGGAGGCGCGGCGCAGCCTCGCCCCCACGGTGGCGGTGCTGGTGGCGAGCCTGCTGGTCGCGGCCGTGGGCGTCTACGAGCTCTCCGGCTTCGGCCTGCAGGCCCTCGACCGGCGCCCGCACCTGTTCAGCGACGGGCTGGCGACGGGCGGGGTGATCGTGGCGGCGGTGGCGGCCGGGGCGGCGATCGGCAACCTGGCGTGGATGCTGGCGGCCCGGCGGCGGGCGGAGCGGGAACGGGCGCAGGCTCCCGCACGTCCGTAAGAGCAGGACGCCCTTTCACACCGTATTCCGTACGACGGTGGACCGCTCCCGCGTCTCCCACCGTTACCCTACAGACTGTAGGGTCAACCCTCCGTCAACCCGCTCCCCGTCCCCAAGGTGACCGGTCCCCATGCCCGCACAGCTGTCGACCCTGATCCCGTCCGGCGTCTCCGCCGCCCTGCGCGCCCCCAGCGGCGCCCCGGGCGGCGCCCTGCGCAGACGGGCCGCCGACTTCACCGTCTGGTACCTGCGCGTGATCGCCGTGCTGAACATAGTGGCGGTGATGTCGCTCCCCTTCCGCCAGGAGGTCGACGAGCACAACAACGGCCGCATCACCCTGCACCTGCACCGGCAGCACGCGCACCACTCCGGCCAGTTCTTCACCCCGTACCTGGCCACGGCGGGCCTGGTCTCGGCCGCCCTCGCCATCTTCTTCGTGCTGGTGATGCGCCGCCGCAAGCGCGCGGCCTGGGTGGTCAATCTGCTGCTGTCCGCCCCGCTCTTCGCCCTCTACGTCCTCGCCCTCACCCAGCACGAGTACCGTGCCCACGCCTTCAACTGGGTCTCCGCCGCCGTCACCGGCCTCTTCGTGGCCGCGCTGCTGATCAGCCGCCGGGAGTTCATCGCCGTCGGCGACCCGTCGAACCCGAAGACGGCGCTGGCGGTGGGCGTGGGCGGCGTCCTGGTGACCGGCGGCCTGGGCACCCTCCTCGTCCACGCCACGAACAAGCTCCCCGGCGCCACCCTCCCCGACGAGATCGCCTACACCCTCCTGAGGGGTGTCAGCGTCGGCCCGCTCGCCGACCACGTCACCGCGGTCCACGCGCCCCGCTGGGCCGACATCATCATCAACCTCCTCCTCGCGGCAGCCTTCTGCCTGGTCCTCTACGCCGGCTTCCGCTCCCCGCGCGGCCGCCGCCTGCTCAGCCCCGAGGACGAGACGCGGCTGCGCTGCCTGCTGGACAAGCACGGCGCCCGCGACTCCCTCGGCTACTTCGCCCTGCGCCGCGACAAGATGGCGATCTTCTCCCCCACCGGCAAGTCGGCGGTCACCTACCGCGTCGTCGGCGGCGTCAGCCTCGCCTCCGGCGACCCGATCGGCGACCCGGAGGCCTGGCCGGGCGCGATCGACGCGTGGCTGACAGAGGCGCGGCAGCACGCCTGGACGCCGGCCGTCATGGGCGCCAGCGAGGAGGCGGGCACCGTCTACGCCCGGCACGGCCTGGACGCCCTGGAACTCGGCGACGAGGCCATCGTCGACATCGCCGACTTCTCCCTGGAGGGCCGTGCGATGCGCGTCGTCCGCCAGGCCCACAACCGGGTCCGCCGCGCCGGTTACACGGTCCGCATCCGCCGCCACGAGGACATCCCGGCCGACGAGATGGCGACCCTGATCGAACGGGCCGACAGCTGGCGCGACGGCGCCACCGAACGCGGCTTCTCCATGGCCCTGGGCCGCCTCGGCGACCCGGCGGACGGCCGCTGCGTGATGCTGGAGTGCCGGGACGCGGACGACACCCCCCGCGCCCTCCTCAGCTTCGTCCCCTGGGGCGAGCAGGGCCTCTCCCTGGACCTGATGCGCCGCGACCGCAACTCCGAGAACGGCCTGATGGAGTTCATGGTCGTCGAACTCCTCCTCCGCGCCGCCGAGCTGAAGGTCGAACGGGTCTCCCTCAACTTCGCGATGTTCCGCTCGGTCTTCGAACGCGGCTCCCGCCTCGGCGCGGGCCCGGTCCTGCGCCTGTGGCACGCGACCCTGACCTTCTTCTCCCGCTGGTGGCAGATCGAGTCCCTGTACCGCGCGAACGCGAAGTACCGCCCGGTGTGGGAGCCCCGCTACATCCTCTTCGCGAAGTCCAGCGACATCCCGAGGATCGGCCTGGCGAGCGCGCGGGCGGAGGGGTTCCTCACGGTGCCTTGGGGGTCGTGACGGGCACGGGAGACTCCAGCGTGTGCACTGGGTCCGCGAGCGGCCATGAGTGGGCTACGAGCTTCGCCGACGCATGAAGGAAACCGCCCTCGCCGCATTCCGGTCGATCGAGCGGGCGGGGAAGGCGTTCCCCTTGACCACCTCCAGCGCGCCGCGTACGGCCGTTGTCGCGCCCGCCGAAGACCGCTTCAGGCGGGTGGAAACGGCTCGTGACCGCTGATCGGCTGACGGACAGCGCGGAGGGCCGGGCGGCAGCTCACGGCATGTGGTTCACGTGCGCGGCAGCCCGCCGGCCACGATCCCTCCGCCCACCGTGAACCCGATCACCGCGCCGCCGCCCTCCCTGCGGAAGGCGAACGGGGCGCCGCCGTGGGCCATGGCGACCTCGCGGACGATGGAGAGGCCGAGGCCGGAGCCGGGCAGGGAGCGGGCGTCGGCGGCGCGGTAGAAGCGGTCGAAGATGCGGATCAGGTCGCCCTCGGCGATACCGGGGCCGCGGTCCAGGACCTCGACGCGGACCGTGCCCGGCCGGGCGGGGCCGGTCACGCTGATCTCGATGGGGGCCTTGCCGTCGCGGTCGAACTTGGCCGCGTTCTCGACGAGGTTGGAGACGGCCCGCTGGAGCATCCCCGGCCTGCCGTAGGTCGTGGTGTCGCCGGCCGCGCGCAGGACGACCTCGCGTCCGGTGCGGCGCCGGGCCAGCCCCGCCACGTCCTCCGCGATGTCGGCCAGGTCCACGTGCTGCGGGGGCTCGGTGTCGGACTGCCCGGCGGCGAGGTCGACCAGCTCGTTGACCAGGTCGGTCAGCTCGCGCGCCTCCTGGCCGAGGTCGGCGACGAGCTCGTCGCGGCTGGCGGGCGGCAGTTCGTCGATCCGGCGGAGCAGGGAGATGTTCGTACGGAGCGAGGTCAGGGGGGTGCGCAGTTCGTGGCCCGCGTCCTGGACCAGGCGCCGCTGGTCCTCCTCCGACTGGGCGAGGCGGCCGAGCATGCGGTCGAAGGCGCGGCCCAGCCGGCCCACCTCGTCCAGTCCGGTCACCGGGACCTGGATGCCGAGCTGCCGGGTCCGGGCCACGTCCTCCGCCGCCGACGTCAGGATCACCAGCCGGCGGGTGATCCGCCTCGCCAGCCACCAGCCGAACAGCCCGGCGGCCACCACCACGGCCGCCATCAGCAGCAGCGTCCGCTGCTGGAGCGCGTTGAGCAGGTCCTCGGTGTCGCTGAACTCCTGTGCCACCTGCACCGCGCCCCGCCCGCCGCCGAGCGCGACCGTGGCGATCCGGAACAGGTCCTCGCCGGCCTGGACGTCCTTGTGCTGGACCGTCTTCCCGGCCTCCGCGGCGGTGGCGGCCGCCCGGTCCGCGGCGGTGACGGGCAGCACCGGGCTGCCGCGGTCGACGATCTCGCCCCGCGCGCCGAGCACCTGGACGTCGGTGCGGGCGGGCCGGACCAGATCATGGCCGGGCTGGGAGGAGGAGAAGTCCTCCGGCACCATCCTGTGCTGCTTGACCTCGTCCTGGACGTCGGAGACGACCTGCGTGAACACCGACTGCTGGTCGACGCGGACCAGCCGGGCGGCGGCGTTGTACGACAGGATGCCGACGACGACCGTGACGACGGCCGTGACCGCCGCGAAGGAGACGACGAAGGTGGTCCGCAGGGAGACGAGGCCCGGTCGGCGCCGGGCCAGCACCCGCGTGAGCCGCTCCAGCCGCTGGAGAGGGCCCACTCAGTCCTCCCGCAGCACGTATCCCACGCCCCGGACCGTGTGGATCAGCTGCGGGGCGCCCGGCTCGTCGAGCTTGCGGCGCAGGTAGCCGACGTAGACGGCGAGGTTCTTGGAACCGGGGCCGAAGTCGTAGCCCCAGATGCGGTCGTAGATCGTGGAGTGGTCGAGGACGATGCCCGCGTTGCGCGCGAGCAGCTCGAGGAGTTCGAACTCGGTGCGGGTCAGCTCCAGCTCGCGCCTGCCGCGCCAGGCCCGGCGGGCCTGGAGGTCCATCCGCAGGCCGGCCGCCTCGATCTGCCGGTCGGAGATCTGGGGCTCCCGGCCGGGCTCGGCGGCGACACCGCCACCGCCACCGCCACCGCTGCTGCTGCCGCCGGTGGTCACGGGTGAGGTCCGGCGCAGCAGCGCCCGCAACCGGGCGAAGACCTCTTCGACGTCGAAGGGCTTGACGACGTAGTCGTCGGCGCCGGCGTCCAGTCCCGCGATCCGGTCGGCGGTCTCCACGAGCGCGGTCAGCATGAGGATCGGCGTACGGTCCCCCTCCGCCCGCAGCACGCGGCAGACCTGGAGGCCGTCGATGCCGGGCATCATCACGTCCAGGACGAGGACGTCGGGGTTGGTGCGGTGGGCGTGTGCCAGGGCCTCCACACCGTCCGCGACCGCCGTCACCTCATAACCCTCCAGGGTGAGGGCCCGCTCCAGGGCGTGGCGGATGGCGCGGTCGTCTTCGGCGAGCAGCACAGTCTGGGGCACCTCCCCAGTCTGCCAAGGCCTCCGGCGGTTCTGCCGTGGTGAGCGGGCCTACGATCACCCTTTTTACCTGCCTCTCACCGTCACAGACGCAACCGGGCGCTGGGCGGGGGCATGGGCGAGGGGCAGGAGGGCCGAGGGCGCCGAGGCGCCAGGGGCGGTTGCGGATGCACGCCGGGCTGCGGGCCAGTGGGGGCGGTCGCGCAGTTCCTCCCCCAGCCGTCGGCCGGGGTACCCCCAGCGCCCCTTACGGGGCGCTGCCCAGCCGTGTCTCTCACCTTGAGCGTCCCCACCGCCGGCCCGCCTCAGCTCGCGGTCAGCCTCGCCAGTTGCTCCGCGAACGGCACGACCGGCAGCTCCCCGGGCTGCTCGGGCACGCTCCGGCGCAGCCCCTGCATCAGCCCCGCCAGCTCCCCCGCCGCCCGCTCGACGCGGCTCTCCAGACCCTCCGCGCCCCAGTCCTCCGACGCCGCGTACACCGCCGTCGGCACGACCACCGCCCGCAGGTACGCGAACATCGGCCGCAGCGCGTGCTCCAGCACCAGCGAGTGCCGGGCCGTACCGCCGGTCGCCGCGATCAGCACCGGCTTTCCCGCCAGCGCGTCCTTGTCCAGCACGTCGAAGAACGACTTGAACAGCCCGCTGTACGACGCCGTGAACACCGGCGTCACGGCGATCACGCCGTCCGCCCCGGTCACCGCCTCCTGCGCGGCCGCCAGCTTCCGCCCCGGGAACCCGTTGGTGAAGTTGTGCGCGATCTCGACCGCGAGGTCGCGCAGCTCGACCACCTCGACCTCGACCGGGGCCTCGGCCTGCCGGCCCACGGCCGCGGCCAGCCGGTCCGCCAGCAGCCGCGTGGACGACGGCACGCTCAGCCCCGCCGACACGACGACGAGCTTCATACCCCGGCCTCCTTCTTGTCCGATGCCTTGGCGGCGGAACCGTCCGCAGCCTCGTCGGCCTTCTTCTCCGCCGCCGCGGCGGCCCGCAGCGACGCGTGCGTCGGCGCCTCCGGGACGTCCGCCGGACGGCCCTTCGCGAACTCCTTGCGCAGCACCGGCACGACCTCCTCGCCGAGCATGTCGAGCTGCTCCAGGACCGTCTTCAGCGGCAGCCCCGCGTGGTCCATCAGGAACAGCTGGCGCTGGTAGTCGCCCGCGTACTCGCGGAAGCCCAGCGTCCTCTCGATCACCTGCTGCGGCGAGCCGACCGTCAGCGGGGTCTGCTCGGTGAAGTCCTCCAGGGACGGCCCGTGCCCGTAGACCGGGGCGTTGTCGAAGTACGGCCGGAACTCGCGCACCGCGTCCTGCGAGTTCTTCCGCATGAACACCTGGCCGCCGAGCCCGACGATCGCCTGCTCGGGGGTGCCGTGCCCGTAGTGCGCGAACCGCTTCCGGTAGAACTCGACCATCCGCTTGGTGTGGTCGGCCGGCCAGAAGATGTTGTTGTGGAAGAAGCCGTCACCGTAGTAGGCGGCCTGCTCCGCTATCTCGGGCGAGCGGATCGAACCGTGCCAGACGAACGGCGGTACGCCGTCCATCGGCCGCGGGGTGGAGGTGAAGCCCTGCAGCGGGGTGCGGAACTTGCCCTCCCAGTCGACGACGTCCTCGCGCCACAGCCGGCGCAGCAGGGCGTAGTTCTCGATGGCGAGGTTGATGCCCTCGCGGATGTCCTGCCCGAACCAGGGGTAGACCGGCCCGGTGTTGCCGCGGCCCATCATCAGGTCCACCCGGCCGTCGGCCAGGTGCTGGAGCATCGCGAAGTCCTCGGCGATCTTCACCGGGTCGTTGGTGGTGATGAGGGTGGTGGAGGTGGAGAGGATCAGCTTCTCCGTCTGCGCGGCGACGTAACCGAGCATCGTGGTCGGCGACGACGGCACGAACGGCGGGTTGTGGTGCTCACCCGTCGCGAACACGTCCAGACCGACCTCCTCGGCCTTCAGCGCGATCGCGACCATCGCCTTGATGCGCTCCCGCTCGCTCGGCGTCCGCCCCGTGGTGGGGTCCGGCGTGACGTCGCCGACCGTGAAGATCCCGAACTGCATGCTCGCTCACCCTCCAGGTTGTTTACGATTCAACTATACCCGCAGAACGAGACCCCGCCGCCACCTATTCCCCACGCTCACTGCTCACGCCCTGTCAGGGGCGCTGGGGGTACCCCCGGCCGAAGGCTGGGGGAGGAACCGCGCGACCAGCCACGGCGAACCCGCAGCCACACCGCACCCACCAGCCACCCCTTGCATTTCCGTTGTCCCACCACCCCCGTCCAGGTCTCCCCTACGACAGCCCACACCCGTGGGAACGGACAGGAGCCCCGTGACATGCAGCACCACCGCCGCCGCAGACCCCGCCGGTACTCCGGCCCCGCCGCCACCGCCGCCGTCGTCCTCACCTGCCTCGCCCTGGTGACCGGCGTGGTGCTGGCCCGTATGCAGTCGGGCCCTGCCGCGGACCGGCGGACCACAGCCGCCGAACCTGCGGCCCCACCCCGTACGACGGCCGCCGCCACCCCCCTCGCCAGCCCTTCCGGGAAGCCGTCACCGTCCGGACCGGCCTCGACGACCCCGCACGTCGGCTCCTCCCTCACGACCATCGCCACCTCGCCCTCCCGTACCGCGAAGCGGCCGACAACCGCCGCCCCGGGCTCCGGCAAACGCACCGTCACCCTCGTCAACCGGCTCGACCAGACCATCTGGCCGGCCATCGCCGCCGACCCCAAGCACCCGGTCGAGGCCACCGGCTGGGTCCTGCGCCCCGGCGCCAGCCTCAGCTTCACCGTCCCCGACCACTGGGACGTCCGCCTCTGGGCCCGCACCGGCTGCTCCTTCGACGCGGCGGGCGACGGCGACTGCCTGACCGGCGGCTGCGGCCACTTCCAGTGCGGCGCCACCTGGGGCGAATTCCCCTCCACCCTCGCCGAGTTCAACCTGAACGCCTGGAACGGCATGGACTTCTACGACGTCAGCCTGGTCGAGGGCACCAACCTGCCGATGTGGATCAACAGTTACGGCGGCACGTCGAAGGACAGGATCGACGCCGACGGCTGCTCGGCCGCCGGCTGCACCCGGGACGCCAACGCCACCTGCCCCGCCGAGCTCCAGCGCGTCCGCGACGGCCACGTCGTCGCCTGCCTCAGCGCCTGCCTGGTCTTCCACACCGACCAGACCTGCTGCACCGGCGCCTACGCGGCCCGCCCCCAGTGCGTCCCGTCCTCCTGGCCGGTCGACTCGGCCAAGGTCTTCAAAGCGGCCGAGCCCTTCGCCTACTCCTACGTCAACGACGACGCCACCAGCGTGCTCACCTGCTCCGGAGAGTGCGGATACCGCATCACCTGGGGCGTCAGCCCATGACCCGGAGGGGGCCGGTACGGCCGTCGCCGGCACCGGCCCCCTCCGCTCAGCGCGCCGCCTGGAAGGCCCGGCCCGCCGCCGTGGCCGCCGTACCGCTCGTGAACAGCCCGCTGCTCGGCTTCGCCGGGTCCGCGCCGAGCCCGAACCACGCGTACCGCTGCACGTACGGCAGCGCGTCGAGCGCCTTCGTGGACGCCGTGACGAAGTCCGCCTGCTGCTGCGCGGACGGGAACCGGGTCCCCTGCGAGAAGTCGATCAGCGCGTACTCGGTGAGCCAGATCGGCTTGTGGTAGCGCGCGTACACCGCCGACAGGTACGAGGTCAGCTGCTGCACGGCCTGCGGGGTGCGGAAGTCGCCGCCGTACCAGTGCAGCGTGATGAAGTCGACCCGGTACCCCTTCGCCTTCGCCCCGGACATGAACCGGTCCAGCCAGCCGCCGGCCGTGTCCCCGCCGTACGCCACCGCCGGGCTGCCCAGCACCTTGCCGGCCGCCATCAGCTTCGGCCACAGCGCCAGCGCCTGATCGACCGTCATGTTCGACTGCTGCGCCATGTCCGGTTCGTTGAAGCCCAGGAGGTACGGCCCCGCCGCCCGCGCCTGCGCCAGTGCGGTGTCGGTGACGGACGCGGAGCCCCAGATCATCGGCACGAAGGAGGCCGAGGACGGGGTCGTCACGCCCTGGTGCTGGGTGTTCCAGGTGTAGTACCAGGTCGCCCCGCTCGCCGCGAGCGCCTGGCTCACGCCGTTGAACGTCCAGACCCCGACGCCCTTCTTCGCGCCGGAGGCCACCCGCACCTCAGCCGCGGTGTGCTTCGACGGGGCCGGCTCGGCCGGCGGTTTCGGGGACGCGCTGCGGCTGGGGGAGGGCGAAGGGGAGGCGGAGTGCGTCGGGCTCTGGCTCTGGCTCGGGGACGCGACGGCCACCGGCGTCGGCGGGGCCGTGTCCGCGGCCGGGGCGGACGGGCCCCCCGTCATCCGGGCCGCGACCAGTGCGACCGCCGCGACGACCGCGACCGCCGCCGAACCGCCCACCACCGCCTGCCTGCCCACGAGTCGGCGGCTGGCCCGCCTGCCCGTCCGACGGCCCGCACGCCCGTGCCGACCCCGCGGACGGCCCCCACCACCGGAATCGGCGGCACCGGTCGCATGGGGCGCGGTGACATGGGATGCGGTGACATGGGGTGCGGTGGCATGGGGCCCGGTGACGTGAGGCCCGGTGACGTGAGGCCCGGTGACGTGGGCCAGCACCCGGGCCGGGTCGAGGCCGGCCGGTACGGCCACCAGCGGCAGGCCGCTCAGCAGCCGGTCCATCGGCAGCAGCCCCCGCTCCAGGCCCGCGCACACCCCGCAGCCGCGTATGTGACGCCCGAACCGCTTGCGCCACAGCGGACTCGGCGTGCCGTCCCACGGCGCGGCGATCCCGTCCAGCTCGGCGCAGCGCGGGTCGGCCGCCAGCCCGCGCACGACCCCCCGCGAGACCTCCATCTGCTTCTTCATCCGCTGCACCCGCACCGCCGCATGCCGGTCGGACAGCCCCAGCGCACCGGCGAGTTCGGCACGCTCCAGGTCGCCGGTCTCCTCCAGCCACCACAGCGACAGCAGCTCCTGGTCGTCCGGGTCGAGCCAGCGCGTCGCCTCCGCGACCTCCCGGCGCTGCTCGGTCAGGCCCAGCCGCAGGATGGTCAGCCCGGCGAAGTCGAGCGCCGGGTCGGTGATCGTCTCCGCGTCGTCCAGGCGCGCCCGGCGGTCCCGGTCCGTGGCCCGCGACTGCTCCCGGTTGCGCACCTGCCGGATCGTGATGGCGACGAGCCACGACCGGAACGCGGACGGGTCCCGCAGCTTCTCCAGTCCCCGCACCATGCGCAACAGCGTCTCCTGTACGACGTCGTCGACATCGGCATGACCGTTCAGGGCCCGGCCGACGATGTTGTAGACCAGCGGCAGGCACGCGGTCACCAGGTACTCCAGAGCCGCTCTGTCCCCCGCGCGGGCGGCGGTCACCACCCCGGGGTCGGGTCCGCTCCGATGGTTCTCGGTCATGTGGGTCTGTTCCTCCGCGCAGAGTCCGGCTGTCGGAACGGAGACCCCGCGCAGGACGCGGGGACAACAGAAAACCGGCGAGTCGGCTTCGCGATTTGTGTTGTACGGCCCCCACCGAGGAGGTCACCGAGAGGCAGGCACACGTCAGGTACCGCCCGAGGAAGGCACCAGGATGGCACGAGGACGCAGGAGACACGGCGCGAGACCACCGCGACGCCGCTGGTGGTACGCCGGCGCGGCCGCCCTCGCGACGGCCGCCACCGTGATCGTCACCTACGGCATGGGGACACCCGCCGGCACCCCCACCGCGCACCCGGGCCGCCGGACGGCCGCCGCGGCCCTCCCCACCGGCCCCTCGGACACCGCGCCCGCCTTGTCGTCGTCACCGTCACCGTCGCCGAGCCGCAGCGCGTCCCCCTCCGCGTCGGCCCGCCCCAAGCCGTCGGCGCCGGCGAGGACCCCGGCCGCCCCCGCGGCCACCGTCCAGGCCGGCCGGCCCACCACCGCCGCCGCCGCCGGCAGACGCCTGATCACCGTCGTCAACAGGACCCCGCAGACGGTGTGGGCGGTCGTCACCCACACCTCCGTCTACCCGGCCGGCCGCAGGCTCGCCCCCGGCCAGAGCCTCTCGGTGACCGTGGCGAACACCTGGGGCGGCCGCATCTGGGGCCGCACCGGATGCACCGAGGGAACGGCCGCGGGCCCCTGCGCCTCCGGTGACTGCACCAGCGTCTGCAGCGGCGGCAACCCGCCCACCACCCTCGGCGAGTTCACCTTCGACGCCTACGCGGGCATGGACTTCTACGACGTGAGCATGGTCGACGGCGCCAACCTGCCCATGTACATCAACGTCTCCCACACCACGACCACCGACCCGGTCAGCGCCTCCGGCTGCTACCGGGGCACCTGCACCACGGACGTCGACTGCCCCAAGGCCATGCAGGCCCTCTCCGGCGGTGAGGAGATCGGCTGCAAGCCGCCCTGCGCGGCGTTCGGCGGCGACACCTACTGCTGCCGCGGCGCCTGGGCGGGCCGCGAGAACTGCGTCCCCGCCAAGTGGCCGGTCGACTACACGCAGGTCTTCAAGCGCGCCGAGCCCTACGCATACTCCTACGCCTTCGACGACGGGGCGACCATGCCCTGCAAGGGCGCCTGCTACTACCGGGTGACCTTCGGGACGACGGCCGGCTCCACCTGAGCACGGCGGGCGGCGCCGGACCGCGGGTCCCGGGGGCGCGGTCGGCCGTTCACCCGGACGGCCCGCGCACGGGGACACGCCGACGGGTCTCCTCGACGCTGGAATCCCGGGCGTCGCCCGACGCTCCCGCCCCGAAGGACCGGCATGCACATATCCCGCTCCCCCCACGTCTCCCGTGCCTCCCGCAAGTCCGGCAGGCCCCGCCGCACCGCGCAGGCCGCCCGCTGGGGCGCGGCACTGCTGGCACTGTCGGGGACCACCTCGGTCCTGGTCCCCATGACGGCACAGGCCGGCGGTCCGGCCGGCGACCCCGGCCGGGAGAAGCCCACCATCGTGCTCCTCCACGGCGCCTTCGCCGACGCGTCGAGCTGGAACGGTGTCGTGCAGAAGCTCCAGCAGAACGGCTACACGGTGGCCGCACCGGCCAACCCGCTGCGCGGCGTCGCCCAGGACTCGGCCTACCTCGCGAGCTTCCTGAAATCCATCACGGGACCGGTCATCCTGGTCGGCCACTCCTATGCGGGAGAGGTGATCTCGCAGGCGGCCGTCGGAAACGACAACGTCAAGGCCCTCGTCTACATCGACGCGGTCATGCCCGACAAGGGAGAGTCGCAGGCCACCCTCGCCGCGAAGTTCGCCCCCGCGCCCCTCAGCAAGGCCCTGAAGCAGGTGCCCTTCCAGGCCGGCGCCGGCAGCACCGGCACGGACCTGTACATCCAGCCGGCCAAACTGCACCAGGTCTTCGCCGCGGACCTGCCCACCAGCCAGACCGCCGTCATGGCGGCCACCCAGCGCCCGGTCGCGATGTCGGCGTTCACCGACAAGCTCACCGGCGCCGCCTGGCACACCAAGCCCGTGTACGCCCTCGTCGGCAGGCAGGACCAAGCGGTCAACCCGGCCCTGGAACTGTTCGAGGCGAAACGCGCGCACGCCCGGAAGACGGTGGAGATCAACTCCTCGCACGTGTCCCTCATCTCCCACCCGCAGGCGGTCAAGGACCTGATCACCGATGCCGCCGAGGACTACATGTGGAAGAAGTAGCCGGCCTGAAGCAGGCCGCCGCGCCCAGAGCCGCTCGAACGTGCCGTACCTCAGGCCGGCCACCCCCAGTGCCTGATCACGTCACGACAGCACCCGTCACCGGAACGGCCGGCGCACTTCCCGGACGGCGGCCCTGAGTTGCGGCCCCCGGAATCCCCGCCCAGACTTGATGGGCGCATGTGAACGCATCCCCAAGAACGTGTCCCGGAGGAGCGTGCCATGGCCAGGATCCTGTGTGTGGTGACCGGCGCGAGCTACTGGACCCTCAAGGACGGGCACCGACATCCCACCGGCTACTGGGCCGAGGAGTTCGTGGCCCCCTACCGCGTGTTCACCGACGCCGGACACGACGTCACCGTGGCCACTCCGCACGGGGTCGTACCCGTCGTGGACACCATGAGCCTGCGGCCCCGGATGACGGGCGGCGAGGAGAACTCCCTGCGCGAGGAGGCCGTCATCGAGGAGGCGGAGGAGCTGCGCTACGCCGTCCCCCTCACCGACATCCGCCTGGAGGACTACGACGCGGTCTACTACCCCGGCGGCCACGGCCCGATGGAGGACCTCTCGACCGACCCGGACTCCGGCGCGCTGCTGCGGG
Source organism: Streptomyces sp. NPDC104761 (assembly GCF_055583445.1). Lineage (NCBI taxonomy): Bacteria > Bacillati > Actinomycetota > Actinomycetes > Kitasatosporales > Streptomycetaceae > Streptomyces > Streptomyces sp. NPDC104761. Next base: position 469,609 of record NZ_JBVJNZ010000005.1, read on the forward strand.
ACGCCCTCGCCTCCGGCCGTCCCCTCGGCATCGTCTGCCACGCCCCCGCCGCCATCCTCGCCACCCGCGACGCGAACGGCGGCACCCCCTTCGCGAACTACCGCCTGACGGGCTTCTGCAACGAGGAGGAGGCCGGCGTCGGATTCGCCGACAGGGCCAAGTGGCTGCTGGAGGACGAGCTGAAGAAGCTGCCCACCGAGTATTCACGGGGCCCCGCCTGGGAGCCCTACACGGTCGTCGACCGCAACCTCTTCACCGGCCAGAACCCCGCGTCCTCGGGCCCGCTCGCCCGGGAACTCGTAGCGGCACTGACCTGAACCCGGCCCCGCCGATCAGAACGCGTACGGATCCCCCGTCGCCAGCACCAGCACCCGCTGCTCGTCGTTCGTGCGGTCCTGGTCCACCGCGCCGCCGCCCCACACCACGTCCACCGCCAGCCGCACCTCCCCGGGCCGCTCCCGCAGCCGTACCGGCACCACCAGCTCCTCCCCCGGCACCTCGACCGCCAGCGGCCCCGTCTCGCACACCACCTCCCGGTCACCGGTGCGCGCACACCCGCCCGGCAGCTGCTGCGAGTCGGCCAGCGGCGCCGACGAAGCCAGCCGCACGCTGGCCCCGGTCACACCGTCCGGCCCGTGGTTGCGCGGAGTCACTCGGACCTCCACCAGGTCCCCGCTCAGCACCGCGGACCCGTGCACCTCCAGATCCGCGCTGCCGGCCCAGGCGGCACCGCCGCCGCCCACGACCAGCACACCCACCGCCACCGCCACCGCACCGGCCACCGCCGGTCCACCACGACGCATCGCCATGCCACCCGTCCCGTCCGACTCAGGCATCCGTAACCCTGCTCTCGTACGGATGTATGCCACCCGGACCCGGCCACAGGCGCCCCCCATCAGGTGACATCCGCCGCACGTGGCACCCTGCACGCATGCTCATCCTCCGCTCCGCCGCCCTGTTCGTCGTCGCCGCGTTCTTCGAGATCGGCGGCGCCTGGCTGGTCTGGCAGGGCGTACGCGAACACCGCGGCTGGCTCTGGGTCGCCGGCGGCATCCTCTCCCTCGGCGCCTACGGCTTCGTCGCCACCTTCCAGCCCGACGCCCACTTCGGCCGCATCCTCGCCGCGTACGGCGGCATCTTCGTGGCCGGCTCGATCCTCTGGGGCGTCGTCGCCGACGGCTACCGCCCGGACCGCTGGGACATCACAGGCGCGGCGGTCTGCCTGGCGGGCATGGCGGTGATCATGTGGGCACCCAGGAACTGACGTGATCGTGCCGACGGAGACCCCCACCGGCCCGCGGCCGCCCCGTTCCGCACCAGCCACGGCGCCTAGACTCACCAGAGCAAACCGCACGAACACACCCCGCCGAGGAGCAACCCCATGGCCCCCTCCCGCATCGCGGTCGTCACCGGCGCCAGCAGCGGCATCGGCGCCGCCACCGCCCGCCGGCTCGCCGAGGCCGGCTACCGCGTCGTCCTCACCGCCCGCCGGGAGGACCGCATCGAGGCCCTGGCCAAGGAGATCAACGACGCCGGCCACCAGGCCACCGCCTACCCCCTCGACGTCACGGACCGCGCGGCCGTGGACGAGTTCGCCACCGCCTTCACCACGGTCTCCGTCCTCGTCAACAACGCCGGCGGAGCCCTCGGCGCCGACCCGGTCGCCACCGGTGACCCGGCCGACTGGCGCACGATGTACGAGACCAACGTCATCGGCACCCTGAACCTCACCCAGGCCCTGCTCCCCAAGCTGGAGGAGAGCGGCGACGGCACGGTGGTCGTGGTCTCCTCCACCGCAGGACACGCCACCTACGAGGGCGGCGCCGGCTACGTCGCCGCCAAGCACGGCGCCCACGTCCTCGCCGAGACCCTCCGCCTGGAGATCGTCGGCAAGCCGGTGCGGGTCATCGAGGTCGCCCCCGGCATGGTCAAGACGGACGAGTTCGCGCTGACCCGCTTCGGCGGCGACGAGGAGAAGGCCGCCAAGGTCTACCAGGGCGTCGCCGAGCCCCTCACCGCGGACGACGTCGCCGACACCATCACCTGGACGGTGACCCGCCCCAGCCACGTCAACATCGACCTCCTCGTCGTCCGCCCCCGCGCCCAGGCCTCCAACACCAAGGTCCACCGGGACCTCTGATGCTGGCAGAGGACGACCCCACGACCGCCCTGGAAAAGCAGCTGGAAAAGGACCGCCTGCAGCAGGAGACGAAGAACGAACGCCAGGTCTGGTACTTCCTCGCCTACTTCCTCTTCGGCATCCACATCATCGCCTTCGTGATGATCTACGCGGTCCGGCACGCGAAGTAGCCGACGATCAGCCGACGAGGCCCCTGGTGCCGACCGGGGGCCTTTCGCATCAGCCCTTCACGCAGACAACCTGCTTCAGCTTCGCGACGACCTCCACCAAGTCCCGCTGCTGGTCGATGACCTGGTCGATCGACTTGTAGGCCCCCGGGATTTCGTCAACCACGCCGGAGTCCTTACGGCACTCCACGCCCCTCGTCTGGTCTTCCAGGTCCCTGGTCGAGAAGCGCCGCTTCGCCGCATTCCGGCTCATGCGCCGACCCGCGCCGTGGGACGCCGAGTTGAAGGCCTTCTCGTTCCCGAGCCCCTTCACGATGTACGAACCGGTGCCCATCGAACCCGGGATGATGCCGTAGTCGCCAGAGCCGGCCCGGATCGCGCCCTTGCGGGTCACCAGCAGATCCATGCCGTCGTACCGCTCCTCCGCCACGTAGTTGTGGTGGCAGGAGATCTCCGGCTCGAAGACCGGCTTCGCCTTCTTGAACTCCTTGCGGATCACGTCCTTCAGGAGCGCCATCATCAGCGTGCGGTTGTACTTCGCGTACTCCTGTGCCCAGAAAAGGTCGTTGCGGTACGCCGCCATCTGCGGGGTCTCCGCCACGAAGACGGCGAGGTCCCTGTCGACCAGCCCCTGGTTGTGCGGAAGCTTCTGGGCCACGCCGATGTGGTGCTCGGCGAGTTCCTTGCCGATGTTCCGGGATCCGGAGTGCAGCATGAGCCACACCGCATCGGACGTATCCACGCACACCTCGACAAAGTGGTTGCCGGCGCCGAGCGTTCCCATCTGCTTGACGGCCCGCTCCTGCCGGAACTTCACCGCCTCGGCCACCCCGTCGAACCGCCCCCAGAACTCCCCCCACCCGGTCGCGGGCAGCCCGTGGACGTCACCCGGCTCCACCGGATCCGCGTGCATCCCGCGCCCCACCGGAATCGCCTGCTCGATCTTCGAGCGGATCCGGGACAGGTCCCCCGGCAGGTCGTTCGCCGTGAGGGACGTCTTCACCGCGGACATGCCGCAGCCGATGTCCACGCCGACCGCCGCCGGGCACACCGCACCCCGCATCGCGATGACGGACCCGACCGTCGCACCCTTCCCGTAGTGGACGTCCGGCATCACCGCCAGACCCTTGATCCACGGCAGGGTCGCGACGTTGCGCAGCTGCTGGAGCGCCACGTCCTCGACGGTCGCCGGGTCGGTCCACATCCGGATCGGCACCTTCGCGCCCGGCATCTCCACGTACGACATGTCTTCCTCATTCCCCCACGGACAGCACAACAAAAAGGACAAAAAGCTTTAATTTCAACGAAACGCAAATGCGGCGCCATAGGTCAGGAAACCAGACAGGGGACCGGCGTTCACAGCAGTGCGTGCGATAGACATTGTCTCCAGGGGGCGCCCCGCTGCGGCAAGCGATTAACCAGCGGGGACACTGGAGCAGGACCGAGCGGACCAGTGAACGGAAGGAGCCTGACCGTGCAGCGGAAGGCGTACGTAACCGGCATCGCCGCCCTTCTCGCGGCCCTGCTGGCCGGCTGCACGAGCGGTTCCAGCGGTGGCGACGACACCAGCGACAAGAACGCGGACACCAGCACCTCCACCGTCGCCGCCCAGCCCGGCAAGTACCGCACCCTCCCGGAGGCCTGCGGCGCGGTCAGCCACGACACCCTCGACTCGCTCCTGCCGGGCATCGCCCAGATCACCGACGAGCAACAGCGCGACAAGGCGTACGCGGGCGACGCGGCGCTCACCTACGACACCGACCGCAAGGTCGGCTGCCACTGGAAGGTCGAGTCCACCGACGCCACGGACCGGCTGTCCGTCGATTTCGAGCGTGTGGTGTCGTACGACAACGCGGTCAGCGACGACAGCGAGGCGCAGACGATCTACACGCAGCTGGAGTCGGCGGCGGACATCCCCGAGTCCGCGCCCCCGAGCCCGGCCGAGACGGAATCACCGTCGGCCTCGGCGTCGGCGTCGACGTCCGCGTCGGACTCCCCGTCCGCGACCTCGTCGTCCGCGTCCTCGTCCGCGTCGTCCTCCGGGTCGCCGTCCGGGTCCCCCAGCGGATCCGTCGATCCGTCCTCCTCGTCCTCCGCCACCCCGGCCGGTCTCCAGCCGCGCACCCTCTCCGATCTCGGCGACGAGGCGTATCTCGACGACCAGCTCGGCGGCTCGGGTTCGACGGCCGAACAGCGGACGGTGACTGTGGTGTTCCGCACGTCGAACGTCGTCGTGACCATCGTGTACGAGGAGCAGCCGATGGCCACCGGGACCGTGCCGGACAGCAAGGAAATGCAGGACAGGGCGCAGAATCTGGCCGGACAGCTGGCCGAGGCCCTCAACGGCTGAGGGCTCGGGCATGCCCTCCGCACCCCGCCCGCAAAGGACCTGAACCGGAACCGCACAGCTTCCTCACCGCGTACTGTGGCCCCTCGGACCCGATCCGACCGCAGGAACCCCGAACGTATGAGTGAAGGAACCATGCAGCGAGTAGCAGTCCAGCCAGACGACCAGCATGCCCGGAACGGGCGGAGGGCACAGCGGCGGGCAGGGCGCCTGCGCCGCGGTCTCGTCTGCGCGGCCGCCGTCCCCGCCGTGGCGCTGTTCGCGACGGCCTGCTCCTCGGACTCGGACGCCGCCGCGCAGGGGACGGGCGGGGGTTCGGACTCCTCCTCCGCCGCCGGGTCGACCGACGCCGGCGGTTCCTCGGCGGCTTCGCCGGGCGTTCAGGCGGCGAAGTACGCGAAGCTGCCGAAGCCGTGTGCGGTGCTGTCGAAGAAGACGCTCACCACGCTGGTGCCGAAGGGTGTGAAGTCGGGCAAGGAGGGCACGTCGGACGACGTGGCCACGCGGGGCAGCTGCTCGTGGAGCAGCCTGGACAGCAACGGTGTGAAGGGCTCGCAGTTCCGCTGGCTCAACATCTCCTTCCTGCGCTTCGACTCGGACGCCGGCCGGGGTTCGGGTGAGAAGCAGGCGGAGGCGTACTACACGAGCCAGGTGCAGGGTGCGCAGTCGGTGGCGGGTGCCAAGAACACCAAGTCGGTGCCGGTGTCCGGGGCCGGGGACCAGGCGACGGCGGTGCGCTACGACCTGAAGAAGAAGGAGGGCGCCTTCAAGCAGCAGACGGTCGTGGCCCGGGTCGCGAACGTCGTCGTCACCCTCGACTACAACGGTGCGGGTCTGGCGGGTGCGAAGGCGCCGGACGCGGCCGCTCTGACGAAGGCGGCTCAGCAGGCGGCCGCGGAGGCGGTGACGTCGGTGGCGACGGCCAACGGCGCGGCTCCCGCACCGAGTTCACCTGCGGCGACGCCCTCGAAGTCGGCCTCCAAGTCGGCCTCGCCGTCCCCCTCGCCTTCCAAGTCGTCAGCCAAGAAGGGCTGACCGGCCACACGTACGCCGCACTGATGTGCCACCCTGTTGCGCGCAACAACTGGCAAGGGGAGGGGAGTACCGGTGGCCGCGCCCATACAGCTGACTCGGATGCACCGCGTTCTCATCGGTGTGGTCGTGACCGGCGCGATGATCATCGCCGGGATCGGCTTCGCCGGCTCGTACGCGGCTGTCCGTGAGCTGGCCATCAAGAAGGGCTTCGGGAACTTCGCCTATGTGTTCCCGATCGGCATCGACGCGGGCATCTGCGTCCTGCTCGCCCTTGACCTGCTGCTGACCTGGATCCGCATCCCCTTCCCGCTGCTGCGGCAGACGGCCTGGCTGCTGACCGTCGCGACGATCGCCTTCAACGGCGCGGCGGCCTGGCCGGACCCGCTGGGCGTGGGCATGCACGCGGTGATCCCGGTGCTGTTCGTGGTGGCGGTCGAGGCGGCCCGGCACGCGATCGGCCGGATCGCGGACATCACGGCGGACAAGCACATGGAGGGGGTGCGGCTCACCCGCTGGCTGCTCTCCCCGGTGCCCACCTTCCTCCTGTGGCGCCGGATGAAGCTGTGGGAGCTGCGCTCCTACGACCAGGTCATCAAGCTGGAGCAGGAACGTCTCGTCTACCAGGCGCGGCTCCGCTCCCGCTTCGGCCGGGCCTGGCGCAGGAAGGCTCCCGTGGAGTCCCTGATGCCCCTGCGGCTGGCCAAGTACGGCGTCCCGCTGGCGGACACGGCCCCGGACGGCCTGGCGGCGGCGGGCATCGACCTGCCGGCGCTGCTGCCCGCCGCCGAGTCGGCTGCGGGCGGTCGTGCCGCCGGGGCCGCGCCCGCCCCCCAGCAGACGGCGCCTTCCGGCGGGCAGCGTCCGGAGCTGGTCCCCGGGCCCCGCCCGGAGCAGTCCGTGTACGCCTCCGAGCCGGAGCCGTCGCAGCCCGACCCGGAGGTCAACCCCTGGCTGCACGCCAGGAACCCGCAGCAGATCGAGTACCACGGCGACTACGACCCGACGTACGAGCCCCAGTACTCCGAGGAGCAGTACGCGGCCTGGCAGTACCAGCAGGAGCAGGAGCAGTACCAGCGCCAGCTGCAGGAGTACGAGCAGGCGCAGCGCCAGCAGCAGTTCCCGCCGGACCAGCTCCCCCAGGAGCAGCAGCCGCTGCCCGAAGAGTCCCCGTCGGAGACGACCGGCAGCTTCCCCATCCCGTCCGGCCCGGGCCGCACCCGTGAGCTCGGCGAGGGCGGCGGCCCGCCGGAGCCGACCGAGGAGGACTTCTACCTGGTCTTCAAGAAGTCGATAGACGGCGGCTACCCCAGCTCCAGCCAGTTCAGGGGGGACGTGGAGGCGACCTTCGGCACCACGCTCCCGCAGCGCGAGGCCGACCGCATGGTCAACCGCTTCACGAACCGCCACACGGCGGAGCTGCAGGACGACCACATCGCGTAGGCGAGCCGCGCACGGCGTACGGCGTGAAGAAGGGGCCCTCCTCGGCGGAGGGCCCCTTCTTCATGCCGGCGTCACGCCCCGAGCAGCGCCCGTACCCGCTCCTGCCCGACCGCGAGCAGCAGCGTGGGCAGCCGGGGGCCGGTGTCCCGCCCGACCAGCAGGTGGTAGAGCAGGGCGAAGAACGTCCGCTGGGCCGTCTTGATCTCCGGCGGCAGTTCCTTCGGGGTGGCGTCGGCGGAGAACCCGGCCTGGACCTTGGGCACTCCGTAGACGAGGTGGGTGAGCCCGTCCAGCGACCAGTGCTCGGCGAGGCCGTCGAGCAGCAGTCGCAGCGACTGCTGGGACGCCTCGTCGAGGGACTTCAGCAGTTCGGCGTCGGGTTCGTCGCGGACGATGGTGCGCTGGTCGGCGGGCACCTGGGTGTTGATCCAGGCCTCGGCCTTGTCGTACCGCGGGCGGGCCTCGTCCAGCGAGCCCAGCGGGTTGGCGGGGTCCAGTTCGCTCAGGATGCGCAGCGCCTGGTCCTCGTGCCCGGCGGTGATGTCGGCGACGGAGGCGAGGGTCCGGTACGGCAGCGGGCGCGGCGTCCGGGGCAGCTCGCCGGCGGCCGTGCGGACGGCGCGCGAGTGCGCGGCGATGTCACCGGGCAGCGCGGACCCGTCCGCGACCTTCCCGTCGAGCTTGTCCCACTCGTCGTAGAGCCGCTGGATCTCCTGGTCGAAGGCGATCTTGAAGGACTGGTTGGGCCTGCGCCGGGCGTAGAGCCAGCGCAGGATCTGCGGCTCCATGATCTTCAGCGCGTCGGCCGGGGTGGGCACCCCGCCCCGCGAGGACGACATCTTCGCCATGCCGCTGATGCCCACGAAGGCGTACATGGGCCCGATGGGCTGCTTGCCCCCGAAGATCCCGACGATCTGCCCGCCGACCTGGAACGAGGACCCCGGCGACGAGTGGTCCACCCCGCTCGGCTCGAAGATCACGCCTTCGTAGGCCCACCGCATGGGCCAGTCGACCTTCCAGACCAGCTTGCCGCGGTTGAAATCGTTGAGCCGCACGGTCTCGGAGAACCCGCACGCGGTGCAGGTGTAGGTCAGCTCGGTGCTGTCGTCGTCGTACGCCGTGACGGTGGTGAGGTCCTTGCCGCAGCCGCCGCAGTACGGCTTGTACGGGAAGTACCCGGCGGAGCCGGACGAGCCGTCGTCCTCGCTCGCCGCGCCCGAGCCCTCCTCGGCCTCCAGCTCGGCCTCGTCGACGGCCTTCTGCTGAGGCTTCTTGGGGGCCTTCTTCGTCCGGTACTGCTCCAGGATCGCGTCGATGTCACCCCGGTGCTTCATGGCGTGCAGGATCTGCTCCCGGTACACGCCGGAGGTGTACTGCGCGGTCTGGCTGATCCCGTCGAACTCCACGCCCAGCTCGGCCAGCGACTCGACCATCGCGGCCTTGAAGTGCTCGGCCCAGTTCGGGTACGCGGAGCCCTGCGGGGCGGGCACCGAGGTGAGCGGCTTGCCGATGTGCTCGGCCCAGGACTGGTCGACGCCGGCGATCCCGTCCGGGACCTTGCGGTAGCGGTCGTAGTCGTCCCAGGAGATCAGGTGCCTGACCTGGTACCCGCGCCGCCGGATCTCGTCCGCGACCAGGTGCGGGGTCATGACCTCGCGGAGGTTGCCGAGGTGGATGGGCCCGGACGGCGAGAGCCCGGACGCGACGACGACCGGTTTGCCCGGGGCCCGACGCTCCGACTCCTCGATGACCTCGTCCGCGAAACGGGAGACCCAGTCGGTGGTCTCGGTGCTCTGAGCCACGATCGGCACGTCCTTCTTTCTGGCGTGGGACAGCCGGTACGGTCGCACGGCTGACCGCTCCATTGTCCCAGCCAAGACCGAATCCACGAAAACGGGTTGTCGAGACCCCCTGAGCGGCGGCGCAGCCGCCCTTCTGCGGACGCGGAGAACTGCGGCACGCCTCCGGACCTGCGGCGCAGCCGCCGTCTGGGGGCGCGGGGCTGTATCGATGTGCGGCTCCGTCGCATGCGCGCGACCAGCATGAGGCGAAGCGCCCGGACCCGGGAGGCGGCGCAGCCGCCGTCCGGGGGGCGCGGGGAACTGCGCGACCAGCCCCCACGGCGCCGCGCCCGGCAGCACACCGCCGCTCCCGAGCTCGCAGCCGAGAAAACCCCTTTACCCCGCGTGAAATACTGGACCCGTCTACCAAACCCCACGAGGAGAAACGGCTCCCACCCCATGGCCCCGGTCACGCCCCTCAGCGCCTCCGTCAACCAGCAGCTCACCGACGCCCTGTCCGCCGCCCTGCCGGAGGCCACCGTCGACCCGCTGCTGCGACGCAGCGACCGGGCCGACTACCAGGCGAACGGCATCCTCGCCGCCGCCAAGAAGGCCAAGGCCAACCCCCGGGAGCTGGCGACGCAGGTCGTCTCCCACATCACCACCGGCGCGGACCTGATCCAGGACGTCGAGGTCTCCGGCCCCGGCTTCCTCAACATCACCCTCTCCGACAAGGCGATCACCGAGAACCTGGCCGCGCGGTACGCGGACGGCGACCGGCTCGGCGTGGCGGCGAAGGCGGACCCGGGCATCACCGTCATCGACTACGCCCAGCCGAACGTGGCCAAGGAGATGCACGTCGGCCACCTGCGCTCCGCGGTGATCGGCGACGCCCTGCGCGGCATGCTCGACTTCACCGGCGAGCGGACGATCGGCCGGCACCACATCGGCGACTGGGGCACCCAGTTCGGCATGCTCATCCAGTACCTGATCGAGAACCCGGACGAGCTGTCCGCGGAGACCGACACGGACGGCGAGCAGGCCATGTCGAACCTGAACCGGGTCTACAAGGCGTCCCGGGCGGTCTTCGACGCCGACGAGGCGTTCAAGGAGCGGGCGCGGAAGCGGGTGGTCGCCCTCCAGTCCGGCGACAAGGAGACCCTCGACCTGTGGCAGCGGTTCGTGGACGAGTCGAAGGTCTACTTCTACTCGGTCTTCGAGAAGCTGGACATGGAGATCCGGGACGACGAGATCGTCGGCGAGTCGGCGTACAACGACGGCATGCCCGAGACCGCCCGGCTGCTGGAGGAGATGGGCGTCGCGGTCCGCTCCGAGGGCGCCCTGGTCGTCTTCTTCGACGACATCCGGGGCAAGGACGACCAGCCGGTCCCGCTGATCGTGCAGAAGGCGGACGGCGGCTTCGGCTACGCGGCCTCCGACCTGACCGCGATCCGCAACCGGGTCCAGGACCTGCACGCCACCTCGCTCCTCTACGTCGTGGACGTCCGGCAGTCCCTGCACTTCAAGATGGTCTTCGAGGCGGCGCGGCGGGCTGGCTGGCTCACCGACGAGGTGACCGCGCACAACATGGGCTACGGCACGGTGCTGGGCGCGGACGGCAAGCCGTTCAAGACGCGTGAAGGGGAGACCGTCCGGCTGGAGGACCTGCTGGACGAGGCCGTGCAGCGGGCCGCCGAGGTGGTCCGGGAGAAGGCGCAGGACCTGACCGAGGAGGAGATCCAGGAGCGGGCCCAGCAGGTCGGCATCGGGGCCGTGAAGTACGCGGACCTGTCGACGTCGCCGAACCGGGACTACAAGTTCGACCTGGACCAGATGGTCTCGCTGAACGGCGACACGTCCGTGTACCTCCAGTACGCGTACGCCCGGATCCGGTCGATCCTCCGCAAGGCGGGCGAGGTCCGGCCCGCCGCCCACCCGGAGCTGGAACTGCACGCGGCGGAGCGGGCGTTGGGCCTGCACGTGGACGCGTTCGGCGACACCGTCTTCGAGGCGGCGGCGGAGTACGCCCCGCACAAGCTGGCCGCGTACCTGTACCAGCTGGCGTCCCTCTACACGTCGTTCTACGACAAGTGCCCGGTCCTCAAGGCCGACACCCCGCAGCAGGTGGAGAACCGCCTCCTCCTGTGCGACATCACGGCCCGGACCCTGCACCAGGGCATGGCGCTGCTGGGCATCAGGACGCCCGAGCGGCTCTGAGACCGATCGTGAACGGCCCGCCCTCTCCCCGGAGAGGACGGGCCGTTCCGTTGCCCTGCGGACCGCCGACGGCGTTGTCAGTGCCGCCCCTTACAGTCATCGCCATGGCGACTCTTCCCAACCCGCTGCCCAAGCTGGCAACCGACCCGAGTGGTCGGTCACTAGGGCTCCAACTCCCGCCCGGGACACTGCTCGACGACACGCTGGACGGCCCCTGGCACCAGCCGTTGCTGTGGTACGCCGGGCAGCCCGCCGGGCCCGGGACCTGGACCGCGCTGGGTGCGCCGGCCGCCCGGGCGGGGCTGCTGCCGGTGCTCATCGACGTGTCCGAGCTCGACGACTGGGACTTCGCCCCCGGGGAGACGTCGTACCCGGGGGACCACGACGCCGACGAGGTGCTGGAGGACTACTGGGAGGAGGACCCGCCGGAGGGCGAGGAGTGGCCGGGGCTCGCTCCCTCCGCGGTGCTGGTCGCCGACCCGGACTCGCGGGCCGCGGACGTCGCCGACGCGCTGAGCCAGGGGCGGCCCTGGCTGAAGGAGCCGCATCTGGCGCTGGTGTCCGCCCGGCGCAGCGCGGACATACCGGCGGCCATCGGCTGGAGCGGCCCGGTGAACTACGAGGAGGACGTGGCCCGGCTGTCCGCGGTGCTGCGCTCCTGGGAGGACCGGTTCGGCGTCCGGCTGGTGGCGCTCGGCTTCGACCATCTCGCGCTGTCCGTCGCCGCCCCGCCCGCCGACCTCGACGAGGCGGAGGCGGTCGCCGCCGAGCACTTCGCCTTCTGCCCGTACACCGTGCTGCCGGGCGCCGACGACACCCTCTCGTCGTACGCCGAGCAGCTGGTCGGGGAGCGGCTGTGGCACTTCTGGTGGGACTGAGCCCCGGCCTCGGCTAGCTGCCCAGCCCCTTGGCCAGCCTCCGCAGCCCTTCCGCGATCTGCTCCGGTGTCTGCGTCACGAAGCACAGCCGCAGCGTCGAGCGGTCGGGGCCGGCGGCGTAGAAGGGCTCGCCGGGGACGTAGGCCACGTTCTGCTCGACCACCCGGCGGAGCAGCGCGGTGGTGTCGTACGACGACGGGAGCCTGGCCCAGAGGAACATGCCGCCCTCGGGCCGGTCCCAGGTGGAGCCGGCCGGGAGGGCGTCGGCGAGGCCGGCGAGCATGGCGTCCCGGCGTTCGCCGTACACCGCGCGCACCTTGGCGACATGGGCGTCGAGCACGTCCAGGTAGCGGGCGGCGGCGAGTTGGTTGAGGGTCGGGGTGTGCAGGTCGGCCGCCTGTTTGGCCACCGCGCAGGCGCGGCGCAGGGCGCCGGGGGCGCGGAGCCAGCCGAGCCGGAGGCCGGGGGCCATGACCTTGGAGAAGGAGCCGAGCAGGACCGTCCGGTCCTCGGCGCCGGGGAAGGACGCGATCCAGGGGACGTGGTCGCCGTCGTAGCGCAGTTCTCCGTAGGGGTCGTCCTCTATGATCCACAGGCCGTGCCGGGCGGCGGTCGTGGCCAGGGCGGCGCGGCGGGCTGCGGGCACGGTGCGGCCGGTGGGGTTCTGGAAGGTCGGGACGAGGTAGAGGAGTTTGGGCCGTTCGGCGCGGATGAGCTCCTCCAGGGCGGCCGGGTCGACGCCGTCCGCGTCCCCGGGCACCGGCAGCACGCGTGCGCCGGCCAGCCCGAACACCTGAAGTGCCGCGAGGTAGCAGGGGCTTTCGACGAGGATCGTGTCGCCTGGGTCGATCAGGGCGCTCGCGAGGAGGGAGAGGGCCTGCTGGGAGCCGGTGGTGACGAGGAGGTCGTCGGCCTCGGTGCGCAGGCCCCGCGCGGAGACGCGTGCCGCGAGCCGCTGCCGCAGCGCCGGTTCGCCCTCGGTCGTCGAGTACTGCAGAGCCCGCTCCGGCGCCTCCTCGAGGACCGCACGGAAGGCGGCGGCTATGCCCTCCCGGTCGAAGAGCTCGGGGGCGGGGAGCCCGCCCGCGAAGTTGATCACCTCGGGCCGGGCGGTGACCGCGAGGATCTCCCGCACGGGCGACCCGCCGACGGTCCGGGACCGCGCGGCGAGCGGGGGAAGCGGGGCGGGGACAGGGGTGAGGGTCACGGACGGCTCCTTGGGCTGGTCCTCGTCTTGGCGGGAGCGTAGAGAGGTACGTGCCGTCTACACCGGTGATTCCGCGATGCGGACGAGCGGCGCGGGATCCGTGTTCCGGGGTGCTCGGTCGTCCCGTGCCGCCGTCCCACGCGGCGTGATCCGCGCAGTTCAGCGGGGTGGACCGGGCTCAGGCGTCCCGAATCGCCCGTGAAGTCTGGCGGTTCGGCCGGGCCGCACCACAGGCTGAGGATGCTTCGGGACCGCCGACCACGCCGAGATCGTCAAGGGAGCCCTCGCATGTCCGCCACGCACTCCGCCCCGGCCCCCGGCCGCCGCCGTCTCCTCGCGGCGGCCGCCCTGGCGCTGGCCGCCGCGACCGCCCTCACCGGCTGCCGCGACGGCCAGGGCGTACGCGACGAGGGCCCGTCCTCCTCCGCGGCCCGCGTCCGGCCCGGCGCCGATCCCGGCCTGGGCCCGGCGCCCGGGTCTGGCGTCCGCGGTCAGCCCAGCATCCGGGCGGCCTCCACCGCCCAGTAGGTGAGGATGTTCTGTGCACCGGCCCGCCTGATGCCGGTCAGGGTCTCCAGGATCGCGCGGTCGCGGTCGATCCAGCCCTTCTCGGCGGCGGCCTCGATCATCGAGTACTCGCCGGAGATCTGGTACGCGGCGACCGGCACGTCCACCGAGTCGGCGACCCGCGCGAGGATGTCGAGGTAGGGCCCGGCCGGCTTGACCATCACCATGTCGGCCCCCTCCTCCAGGTCGAGGGCGAGTTCCCGCAGCGACTCCCGCACGTTGGCGGGGTCCTGCTGGTAGGTCTTGCGGTCGCCCTTCAGCGAGGATCCGACGGCCTCCCGGAAGGGGCCGTAGAAGGCGGAGGCGTACTTCGCGGTGTAGGCGAGGATCGCGACGTCCTCGCGGCCGATCTGGTCGAGCGCGTCGCGGACGACGCCGATCTGCCCGTCCATCATCCCGCTGGGCCCGACGACGTGGGCGCCGGCGTCGGCCTGCACCTGGGCCATCTCGGCGTACCGCTCCAGGGTGGCGTCGTTGTCGACGCGGCCCTCGGCGTCGAGGACCCCGCAGTGCCCGTGGTCGGTCGTCTCGTCGAGACAGAGATCGGACATCACGAGCAGGTCGTCGCCGACCTCGGCGCGCACGTCCCGCAGCGCGACCTGCAGAATCCCGTCCGGGTCGGTACCGGGGGTCCCGAGGGCGTCCTTCTTCCCCTCCTCCGGCACCCCGAACAGCATGATCCCGGAGATGCCCGCCTCGACCGCCTCCGCGGCCGCCTTCTTCAGACTGTCCCTGGTGTGCTGCACGACGCCGGGCATGGCGGCGATCGGCACCGGCTCGCTCACCCCCTCCCTGACGAACGCCGGGAGGATGAAGTCCGCGGGGTGCAGCCGGGTCTCGGCGACCATGCGCCGCATGACGGGAGTGGTCCGCAGCCGCCGCGGCCGCGTACCGGGAAAGGAGCCGTACTTCGTCATGCCCCCTACGCTACGCCCGCCACAGCAGCGCCCTTGCCGACTAGGCGTCGGCGCCCCGACCCGCGCACGGGCGGGCGGGACGCCACGGCGCCGACCGGTCAGACCTCCAGCTCGGCCTCCAGCTTCTTGAGGCTGTGCCGGGCCAGTGCGAGGTTGCTGCGGGCGCGGTCCAGGGCGAGGTAGAGGAAGAGCGAGCCGCCGGCCTTGGTCAGGGGACGGCTGCCCGCTCCAGATCCTGATCCATGGCGCAAGCATAGGAACGCCCTCCGGCTGGAGGAGTGGCCGAGAACGAACGAACCGAGGCTGTCACGGTCATCTGCCGGGCTCCGCTCAGGCCGCGCAGGCAACGGCGGGCGTTGCCAGACGATGCCTGCAGTCACGGCAGCGGCCGGGCGCCGGTGCGCGGAAGGCGCGTTCGCAGCCGTCGCAGGTCTGGAAGGGGTGCGTGCGGCGGCGGCCGCCCCGGACATCCGCCGGTACGGCGGACGGTGCGGGAATCGCCGGCAGGTGCGCGGGCAGCAGTTCACGGAGACGGTAGTCGAGCACACCGGCCGGGCGTCGCATGTCCACGGGAAGATCAGCGGTCAGGGCGCGGTGTACGACGGCTGCCGGGACACCACGGTCGAACCACGCGGTGACAGCGGGGGCGAGCCGGTTCACGTCCCGCGGGGAGAGCGTGAGGCGGTCGTCGGTACGGCGCAGCGCCGCGAGGAGGGCAGCAGCCTTCTCGTGACGTGCGTCGGGGCGCGTCTCCACGGCGGACGGAACCGGCGCGGCGGGCTGGTCGTGGGCCGCCTCGGTGCGTCGCTCGGGCACTGCGGGCGGCGCGGGGTCCGGATCGGGCTCGGGCCGGGGCTCGGCAGGGACGGAGGTCGCCCGTGCGTCTGCGGCCACCGGCCCGGTGCCGTCTCGGTCGTCCTCCTGAGGTGCCTGCCGGTCGTCCGCCGAGGGACGGGCCGCCGCAGCGCTTCGCGTCCGGCCTCGCGCCGTGCCTGCGCCGCCGGGGGTGTGGTGGGCATACGTCCGGGTGAACAACCGCCCCGCCTCGGTGCGCTCCCGCACCCGCTCCAGGCAGCCGTGCGTCTCCAACTCCCGCAGCGCGAAGGCGATCCGGTCCCGCCCCTCGGGGAAGCGGTCGGCGAGACTGCGGATGTCGACCGGGGCGCCCTCCGGCAGCGACAGGATGTGGGTGCCCAGTCCGATCGCGGTCAGCGACAGCTCGCGATGCTGGGCGAGGTGGTTGCCTACGACGACGTATTGGCCCGACTGGTACGTGCGTACGTGGGTGACACCGGAGTGGGTGGCCGTCGGCCGAACGCCGTGATTCCGGAGCGGCGCAGGGATAGGCTTCTTCTCAGCCATGGGGAAGCTCTTCTCTTCCTCGTTGGTCAGGCCCTCGCACTGGGATGCCAGTCCCGGCGGGGGCCGAAGCATGTATGGGCTTGTGGATGTTGCCTGCGGCGAGACTGCCCGCCCGACCCACCGAAGCGCCAGCCACACCGACCGGATTCACCCGCCCGTGTGACGAAGGCGAGGTTTGGTCGGTTGGTGGGTTATTTCCCCGGGTTCTTAGGTCTTTTACCGCCCGCAGCCCCGGCCCGCGCCCCGCCGCATGACGTCCTTCCAGGCTTCGGTACGGCGCGATGCCCAGCCGCCTTCCCCCGAGGAGTTCAGGATGACCTGTACGCGGTCACCAGCAGCGTTTCAGCGGTGCGGGGTCCTTCTCCGCCCGGAAGTACGTCGACGCCGATATCCGTGAACCCCGCCTCGTCCAGCAGCTTGGTCCACACCTGTTCCTGGAGCACCCAGCGGCGCATCGTTGTCTCCTCACCGTCCTGCGTCCTCGCCGAGATGTCGCCATGCCGTACATCGGGCTGCGCGGACGCACCGTTGAGGTAGTGACCGAGGGTGGAGAACACCAGTCGCCCGCGAGGCCGGAGCGCCCACGCCGCAGCCGGCAGCAGATCTCGCGGCTCGGTGAAGTCGACGGCACCGAAGACGCTGTACAACACGTCGTACGTGTCCCGCGACGAGTGGAGGTGGGTCACCGCGTCGGACCGCACGATGCGAAGAGGGGGCGTCAGGTGGCCGTAGAGGTCGAAGGCCATGGCGTGCTGGGCAGGTGACGCGTCGACGGCGACGACCCGGACGGGCTGGTAGTGCATTGCCAGGTGTGCGGCGTGACGAGCGGACCCGGCGCCGAGATCCCCGACCCACAGCCCGGTCAGATCCCCGAGAACCTCCGCCCCCGGCCCGCCGTCCTGAGCCCAGTTCCAGTGGAAGTCGTCGGGCACGGTCCGATCGGTGGCGTGGCGCATACGGCCGTAGTGATACCAGAGGTCTGCTGTGTGGGACGTCACCCGCGCCATACTGGCGGGCAAGGTCAATCGTCGGGCCGGTTCGGCGAAATGTCACCCGGCTGCCTCGGGGGGGGGGGGGGGGGGCCGGGGGGGGGGGAGGAAAGGGGGGGAGAGCGATGGGAGGCGTCAAGCAAGCGAAGAAGAACAAAACCAGGTGGGTCTTTCTCCAAAGAAGAGTCGAA
>NZ_JBVJNZ010000005.1:486856-515571 GCF_055583445.1 Streptomyces sp. NPDC104761
GCCGGGCTCGTTCTCCGCTCCTCCCCCCCCCCCCCCCCCCCTCCCCCCCCCCCCCCCCCCCCCCCCCCCCCCCCCCCGACCCGACCGTGGGTAACGATCAGTGCGAGTCATTACCAGGATGACAAGGACCGCACTCGGCGGCGTCTTCCCACAGCGACAGGTCGACCTCCCAGCCGTCGGCCGCGACACGGTGCGCCGTCTTCATGACGGAGCCGTCGTTCTTGAACTCGACCTTGGGCACGTGATGCAGGAAGTGCCCGCCGTTGAAGCGGTCACACAGCTCGGCGTACGCCAGGGTGTCGAGGATGATCGTGTGGACGCCGATGTCGACAAGCTTGCTCGGCGCGAGCCCGAGCGACTCGCCTCGGTGCTTCATCGCGGTCAGCAGATACGCGTACGCCTGCCCCAAGACGCGGGCGGCCATGATCGAGTCGTACGGGTAGTCCCGCATGAGGAGCCCGACCTGCTTGTCCCAGAGGTCGGCGGGCAGGGCACTTCGTACGGAGTACATCCGACCGGTCGCCGGGTCGGTTGTCAGGGGGAATGCAACAGTGCTGCGTGCCATGGTGCCTCCTACGGAGGATGGGGGTCCCGCTGTCCGGGACGATGCGTCCAGGACAGCGCGCCGACCGGCTCCAAAGAGGTCAACTCTCCTGCCGAGCAAGCCGCTTGCACGTCGTGCAAGCTTTCTCGACGCGACCGCGCCGTGCCCGTACCGTGGGAGGCCCCGGTAGTGCGGCTTGGGAGGGTCCGGTGCCCGTTGACCCGCTCTGGAACAGCATGAAGGCACGCGAGTTAGCCGCACAGCGTCGCCCCGGTGCGCTGATCCGGCTAGGTCGCGAACACTGTGCCTGGACGCTGTCCACGCTCGGGGACCGGCTCGGTTGCTCACCGGCCACGGTCTCTCGACTTGAACGGCGCTCGCGGATCGTCGACCTGGCCCTGGTACACCGAGCCGCACTGGAAGTCGGCGTGCCTCGACACCTCCTGGCGGCTTCTCTCGCGCCACCCGCCGCAACGGCATCGGGGGCCACTAGAGTGGCCGGCAGTCCGCGTGACGCCGAGGAGGACCCGATGCGCCGCCGCACGCTGCTTACCGCCACGGCCGCCGCCGGACCGGCTGCTTTGCTGATGGGGCTGGACGACGCCCTGGCCGACACCCCGCCGCCGCCCGGCGTCGGCCCAATGGACACCCGCATGGCAGCGGCCCGGGCCCTCTACGACAAGGGTGCCCACGGTCGGCTCCTCGCTGTCCTGCCTGATCTCATCGCGGACGGGCACTCCGCCGCCGCGTCCCGCCGTGACCTTGACCAGGCCCGGCTCTCCTCCGTGTACAGCCTCGCCACCGCCGTACTGAACAAACTCGGCTGCTACGACCGTGCCCGCATCACCGCGGACCGCGCGCGCACCTGGGCCGAGGTCTCCAGCTCTCCGCTCGTGGCAGCGGCCGCCGCCCGGGAAATGTCGATCGTGCTCCGCCACCAGGACCGGCACGCCGACGCTCAACGCATCATGACCTCGGCAGCCGCCGACATGGAGGCGACCGGGCTCCGCACGGACGCATCGGCGGCCGCATACGCACAGATGCTGTGCACTCTGGCGTATACGGCGGCCCGGGGCGGTCGGCGGACAGAGGCACTGGCGATGACCGAGGAAGCCCGCCGCGCCGCACGCCGACTGCCGCCGACCGCTCCGGCGGGCCGCCTGTTCCCCATCAGCCCAGCCGCCGTCGACCTGTACGCGGTAGGCGTGCACTGGGCTCTGGGTGACGCGGGCGCCGCGCTGGAGGCCGGAAAGAACCTGCGGCCCGAACAGTTCCCGACTGCCGAGCGGAAAGCCCGCATGAGCACGGACATGGCACGGGCCTGGTGGGCCTGGAACCGCCCCGAGCAAACTGCCCGTGCCCTGCTGGACGCGTACCGGGCCAGCCCCGGCGAGGTCAGGGACCGGCCCACGATCCGCAGCATCGTCAACGACCTGGCCGAAAGGCATCCGCGTACGGCTGGCGTACGGGAGTTGCACGTAGCCGTGACACGGGCCGGTTGAGCTGACAGGCACCCCCTCGTCAACGACCGTCGGGCGCAAGGCGCAGCTCGGCCCAGATCGTCTTGCACGGCGTCGGGCCGCTTCGTACGCCCCAACGGTCCGCCAACTCCTCGACCAGCACGAGGCCATAGCCGGACTCAGCTGGCTTGGCCGGCGCTGTGCTCCGGAGGGGTAGTTGGTCGCCCCGTGTATCGGTCACCTCGATGCGCAACAGCCACTGCATGGGGGTCGAGAGCGTGAGACGGAAGCTCCGGCCGGGAACGCGTCCGTGCAGGACGGCGTTCGCCGCGAGCTCACCTACGACGAGCCGCGCCGGGTCCACCGGTAGCCCCCAAACGTGCAGTTGCTCTGCCGCGAGCAGCCGGGCAAGACGGGCACCGCGACGGGTGGCGGAGAGCGGCAGGGAGAAGTGATGGAGCGGAGCATGCGCAGTTTGCTGATTCACGTCACTCAGCGTGTCCACCCATACGTAACCTGTGAAGGAAGGCAGCCCGTGCGGAGGGTGTCTGTCCGCGTGGCGTCCGGTTCCGTCCGGGCCGTACGGGGTGACGGGGCACGGGCCTGCGGGGTTGGAGCGAAAAGGGCGCGGCGGGAGGACTGCGGACGTGAGCGAGTGGGACGCCGGACCGGAGGACGACGAGGAGGCCGGGGCGGTCATGCGGGCCGTCCAGCGCCAGCTGAAGCTGTGGCGGGAGTCGGCCGGCCTCACCCAGGCCGAGTTCGGCGCGGCGATCGGGTACGGCGAGGAGCAGGTCTCGTCCGTCGAGCGGGGGCGGCGAATTCCTCGGCCGGAGTACCTGGAGCGCGCGGACGAGGCCCTTGCAGCGGGCGGCAGGATCGCGGCGCTGAAGGAGGATCTGGCGGAGGTCCGGTATCCGAAGAAGGTGCGGGACCTGAAGAGGCTGGAGGCGGAGGCGGTCGAGCTGTGCGCGTACAACAACTCCGTAGTTCATGGGTTGTTGCAGACCGAGGAGTACGCGCGAGCTATCTACGACGTACGTCGGCCCCCGTTCACCGAAGACGAGGTGGAGCAGCAGGTGGCAGCACGCCTGGCGCGCCAGGAAATCCTCGATCAGACCAAGGAACGGCGGGTGTTCAGCTTCGTACAGTGCGAGTCGACGCTTCGCAGGCCTCTTGGGGGCAAGATGGTGATGCGACGGCAGCTCGAACGCCTGTTGGAGGTAAGTCGGTGGCGGAACGTGGATCTCCAAGTCCTTCCACTCGACCGTGAGGAGAACTCCGGGACCGACGGTTCGTTTAGGCTCCTCAAACTCAAGGACGGAGCCACGGTGGCGTTCAGCGAAGCGCCTCTGAGCAGCCGAGTGACCACCGACCCCAAGGAAACGACAGTCCTCGATATCCGCTACGGCGTCATCCGCGCGCAGGCTCTCAGCCCACGGGAGTCGTCCGCTTTCATCGAGAAGGTACTGGGAGAGACGAGAACATGAAGCTCAAGGCATCCACAGCTGACAGCGATCTGGAGTGGATAAAGAGCAGCTACAGCACGGCTGACGGCCCCGACTGCGTGGAAGTGGCCTCGGCCCCCGCCCGCATCCATGTCCGCGACTCCAAGCACTCCCAGGGCCCTCGGCTCACCCTCACCCCCACCACCTGGACGGCCTTCCTGCCGTACGCTGTCAAGCACTGACGTGGCGAAAACGTCTGGCCCGTACCCGAGCGGTTCAGGGCACGGGCCAGATGCACTGCGTCATTCCGCGGGAGCCGCTTCCGTTGCCATGCCCTCACCCCGGGCTTGCTGCAAGGTCTCGGCGATCGCCGCGAACTCCTCCAGCGCGGCCTGGAGGTCCTCCACGATCTCGGCAGCCAGTACCTCGGGGGCGGGCAGGTTGTCCACATCGTCAAGGCTGGGGTCGCGGAGCCACATGATGTCGAGGTTCGCCTTGTCGCGGGCGACCAGCTCCTCGTACGTGTACGCCTTGAAGCGCTCGGTCTCCACTCGCTTGGACCGGTCCTCGTCAGGGCGGTAGCACTGCACGAAGTCCTCAAGATGCGCCCGGGTGAGGGGGTTCTGCTTGAGGGTGAAGTGTTGGGCGGTACGGAAGTCGTAGACCCAGAGCTTCTCGGTCCAGGGCTGGTTGGGGCGGGCCGGCTTGCGTTCGAAGAACAGGACGTTGGCCTTGACGCCACCGGCGTAGAAGATGCCGGTGGGCAGACGCAGCAGCGTGTGGAGGTCGTACTCCTTCAGCAGGCGCCGACGGATGGTCTCACCCGCGCCGCCCTCGAAGAGCACGTTGTCGGGAACGACGACCGCAGCCCGCCCGTGGATTTCGAGCAGCGAGGCGATGTGCTGAACGAAGTTGAGCTGCTTGTTGGTCGTGGTGACCCAGAAGTCACGTCGCTCGTAGGCAATCGCCTCCCGGGCGGCCGAGCCGTCATCGCCGTACACGGTGATGGACGACTTCTTACCGAAGGGGGGGTTGGCTAGGACGAGACTCGCGCGCTTGTCGGGCGGCGCGATGAGAGCGTCACGGTCGCGGACGAGGGCCGGCCCGGTGGGCTGGCCGATGCCGTGGAGGAAGAGATTCATCGCGCCGAGGCGAGCGGTGTTCCTGACGAGTTCGGTACCCCAGATGCCGCCGCTACTGAGGTGCTTACGCTGTTCCGGGGTGAGCTGGTTGCCGTACTCGTGGAGGATGTACTCGGCTGCGGCCAGCAGGAAGCCGGCGGTTCCACAGGCAGGGTCGGTGATCGTGTCATCCGGGGTCGGCCGGACGCAGTCGATGATGGCCTGGATGAGCGAGCGCGGGGTGAAGTACTGCCCCGCACCCGACTTGATGTCCTCCGCGCCCCGGGACAGCAGTTCCTCGTACGCGTCGCCCTTGATGTCGGTGTTCTGACCGGACCAGTTCTCCTTGTCGATCAGGTCCTTGACTAGGCGCTTGAGCTTGGCGGGGTCGTGGATACGGTTCCTCGCACCGTTGAAGATCAGGTGGAAGGTGGTCCCCTTGAGCTGGTCACCGAGGTCTTCGAGAAGCTGCGTGTAGGCAGTCTCAAGCTTGGCACCGTCGTACTTCAGCAACTCCGACCAGCCACGGTTCTCCCACACCGAGCCCTCGGGCATGATCCGCTCGCGGAACATGGGAGGACGGGTCTGCGCCTCGTGCGCCATCTTGAGGAACACGAGAAGGGTCAACTGCTCGACGTAGTCGATGGTGGAGACGCCGTCGTCACGCAGGACGTGGCAGTAGCTCCAGAGCTTGTCGACGAGCCGACGGGCCTCGGTCGTGGTCACGAGGGGATCTCCAGGTCGAGGGTGGGCTGGGTGGCGGTGGTGAGCGCAGGCACGTCGGCCGGGGGCGGTGGAGGTGCGTCTAGTACCGGGGTGGTGCTCGGCGTGTGCTTGCACTGGGGAGACGTGCGGGGGGTTCGGCGCCTGGACCTGGGCGCTCCAGCTGCCTCACGCTCGGCGCGAATTCGGACGAGCAGCGCGTCGGCGGGCTCGTCGGCGGTGTTCTGAGGGACCAGGCGGCCAGCGAATGCTTCGGCGAGGAGGGAACGGCGGAGCCACTCCGAGCGAGACTCCCCCTTCGCAATCTGCGCTTCAAGTCGTGAGATGACTGCTTCCCAATCTCGGTACTCACACACCCGTTCCTGCTGCTCCTTCAGGGGCGGGAGCCAAATCGGGACCTTCTTCAAATCCTTGCCAGCAATTCCCGCCTGGCCAGCGGTGGTTTTGACCGCTGACTGAATCACGTGCCGCGTCGAACCACCAGTGCAGGCCATGGCCACGAATTCTGGGTCCGCGACTTCTTGATCGAGCCGCACTCGAATAAGCTTGTCGGGGTATGTAAGAGCGCCAACATTGTCGGGTACGACAGCACAGGCGCCTACATAAGCGGGGTTGCCGTTGTAGCGAGTGAATAGCAGGTCTCCTTGAGACAGGAGGTACCCATCGTCCGCGACGTTTTTTTCGTCGACTCTGCTGTAGCGCAGGTCAGTCAGGTTTAGTCGCAACGGTCGCACCGCGCCGATACGGAGGATGGCGACGCCGTCGGGTTCGATTCCAGGGCGGGACACGTACATACCGTTACGTACGCTGACCGCGAGATCACCGAGTTTGTACTCCGCCCAACCGCCACTGGGCGGGGCAGTCAGGTTCGCCAGAATTTTGCGTCGCAGTGCATTGGCTTTGGTCAGCGACCCGCAGAGTGCCTCCGCACCAGAGACAAGGCTCGAGAACTGCTCTTCGAGCGCGGCAACGATACGGCGTTGCTCTGCCAGCGGCGGGACAGGGAGCCTGATACTCTTCAGCTCTCCTCCGGCGATTCCCGCTTGGCCCGCCGTGGTCTTCACGTATTCGCGCACTTGAGCACGAATCCCTTCCCACGAAAAGGCGTATGCCACAAATTCGGGAACCAACACCCGGCGATCAACCCGCACACGGATGAGCTTGTCTGGATACGTCAGCAGCGGCACTGTAGCCGGAACGGGAGCGCATGCACCCACGAACTCCGGATTGCCGTTGTAGCGGGTGAAAAGCAGGTCACCGGACTGGACCAATCGATCTGCAGCGTGGAGATCTTCGGCAGATTGACCGCTGTACCGGAGGTCACTCAGGTCCAGATGGAGGGGCCTGACCGCGCCAATGCGCAAAATAGGGACACCATCGGGCTCAGTGCCGGGACGAGAGACGAAGATGCCGTTCCGAACTGACTCAGAAACCTCACCAAGTGTCACCCAAGTCCATCCCCCCGGCAGTTCCGAAGGAGAATCGCCCTCGCTCACGCGCCCAACTCCCGTCCCAGCTCATCCAAAATCTCAGCCCCCCGATCGGCCCCGAATTCCCGGAGGAATCCGTCCACGCCCCCACGCTCGATGAAGGGTACGTCCTTCAAGTGCTCGGGCTCGATCGCCGCGTCCGTGGCGATGACGTCGACCATCCGGTCCAGCCACCACACCTGGTCCGCTGTGAAGACGGCCCCCGCCTGTTCCTGCCGGGCCCGCCACGCCGCGTACCGTTCCTCCACCAGCGCCCGGTACGGCCGCACCTCCTGGTCCAGCCCCAGTTCGAACCGCAGCAGGCCGATCAGATCGACCACCCCCGCCGCTCCCCGCGGATGCCGATGCGCCTTGCCCAGCTGCACGTACGCGTCGTACAGCCGTGCCGGAGTCCACTGGAACGGGGGACGCTCGATCTTCCGGGCCAGGTCCCGCAGGCGCCGGTAGACCTCCTTCGGGTCCCGTCGCTCACTGAACGCGAGGTTGAACGCGGCGATCTCGTCCTGGTGGTCCTTCAGGTACTGCTTCCAGGAGGTGACGCGTCGCATCGCCAGCTCGTCCGCGGTGATGCCGCGTGCCTCCTTCACGGAGTCCACGCTCACCTCGTCTATGACGATGTCGTGGGCGCGGCGCATCGACATCAGCCGGTCACGCAGCTCGCTGTTGGAGGCGATCGGCTTCAGGGCGTCCAGCATGTCCTGGCGGACCTGCTCCTGGCCGCCAATACGCCGGGCCCGCTCCTGCTGGTCGGGGTCCACGGACCGGACCAGCTCACCAACGATCTTCTGCAGCGGCTGGCCGGCGAGTTCCTCGACCTCTTCGCGCTCCTCAGGAGTCAACTGCCGGTCCAGGCGGGCCAGGCGACCCGCGAGCGTGGCGACCTCGTCCTCGGTCATCGCGAGTCCAGCCGTCTTGGCCATCAGCCGGTCCAGTGGGATCTTCCGCTCGGAGACCCTGTTGAGCGGCCGCGCGTCCACGCGGGGCGAGTCCGTGACGCCGATCGCGTCGACGATCACGAACCGTTCCTTCACCTCTGCATCCGGCGTGACCGCCTGGAACTCGGCCGGGTCGACCGTCCGGGAGCCGCGACCCTTCATCTGCTCGAAGTAGGCCCAGCTCTTGACGTCCCGCAGGAAGAACACGCACTCCAGCGGCGGGATGTCCGTCCCCGTGGCGATCATGTCGACGGTCACGGCGATGCGCAGCTCGGGGCTGTTGCGGAACGCCTTGATCAGCTCGGCGGGCCGCTTCGCGGCATGGGTGATCTTCGTGCAGAAGTCGTCGCCCTCACCGAAGACCTGTCGTACGGTCTGCACGATCTCGTCGGCGTGGTTGTCGTCGACGGCGAAGATCAGGGTCTTGGGCACGTGGGTACGCGCCCGCTGGACCTCTCCCTCTCCCACGGGCGGGAAGATGTCGGTGAACAGGTGCTTGCGGAAGGTCTCGATCACGAGCTTCAGCTGCCCCTTGCTGATGACCTGACGGCCGAGCTGGGCCGCCTTCCACTCCAGGTCCTCCTCCAGCTCCTGGTATCTCTCCCGCCGGGTCTTCCGCTCACGCATGGGCACGACCGTCTCGGCGGGGATCGTCCCGCCGTTCTCACCCAGCTCCGTACGGATCCGGAAGACGTCGAAGTCGACGTTGACGCCGTCGGCGACGGCCTGCTCGTACGGGTACTCGCTGACCAGGTTCTGGAAGAAGAACCCGAAGGTCTGCATGACCGGAGTGGCCGTCAGGCCGACGAGGTGGGCGTCGAAGTACTCAAGGACCGCGCGCCACTTGCCGTAGATGGAGCGGTGGCACTCGTCCACGACGATCAGGTCGAAGGACTCGGGCGGCAGGGCAGCGTTGTAGCCGACCTCAACCGGCTCGTCCACGAGGTCATAGCGGTCGAGGGCCTCGTTGTCGTCGTCCGCGCTCGGCACCGCCTGGCCCGTCAGCGCGAGCCACAGCCTCTGCACGGTGGACACCACGACGTGCGCAGAGCCCAGGACGGTGTCACCGGCCATCCGCTGGACGACGTACAGCTCAGTGAACTTACGGCCGTCGTCCGGGGTGTCGAAGTTCTCGAACTCGGTGGCGGCCTGGCTGCCGAGGTTGTTGCGGTCGACGAGGAACAGCACGCGCTTGGCGCCCGCGTGCTTGAGGAGTCGGTAGCTCTCGCTGACCACCGTGTACGTCTTGCCGGCGCCGGTCGCCATCTGGATCAGGGCGCGCGGGTCGTCCTTGGCCAAGGACCGCTCCAGGCCTTCGATCGCCTTCCGCTGCGCCGGACGCAGTGGATCCGGATCGAGGAAGGTCTGCGGCAGGCGGCGCATCCGGGCACGGAGGGTCGGCGCCGTGGGATCCGCCTCGGCCTCGTCGATCCAGCGGGCGATCGTCTCCGGGCGGTGTACCGCGAAGATCTCGCGAGTGCGCGGGGAGGGGTCGAGCGCGTTGTGGAAGCGGACGGTGTTGCCGTCGGCGACATACCGGAAGGGCAGGCTGGCACGCCAGGCGCTGAGCTGCTGGCTGCGCGTGAGGCCCGTGGCGTAGCGCGCGGCCTGCTGCATGGCGGACTCCAGGTCGGCGCCCTCCCGCTTGGCCTCTATGACGCCGACCAGCCGCTGGTCGACGTAGAGGAGGTAGTCGGCCCGGCCGACGGCCGTGGAAACCTCCCGGACGGCGACGCCCCGTCCGGCGAAGAGGTTCTTGACGCTGTCGTCCTGAACGGCCCAGCCCGCCTTCTCCAGGATGCGGTCCAGCTCCACACGGACCTGCGCCTCGCTCATAGGCGGGCGGGCCGCCTTCTGCGCGTACGCGATGAACTCGTCGCGCTGCGAGGCCCCGTCCAGCGGGCGGGCCGCGGTGCGCGAGTCAAGCGAGGCGGACGTCAGCTCCGTGATCTTGTCGCTCAGTTCGGCGATCACATCATGGAGGGCGGCCCGCTCTGCCTCGGCCCTGGCAAGTTCCGCCTCGGCCTGCTCACGAGCGGCCTGCTCCCGTTCCAACCGGCTCTGCTTGCCGTCGTACCGAAGCCGGGCTTCCTCCAGCTTCCGGCGGTAGGCGTCGAGTTCGGCGCGGAGCTGCTCCAGCTCGCGCGCGTCGGCGACCGTCTCGGGAGCGGGGGAGGCGGACGGAGGTGCGGGCGCCAGGAAGACCCGGTGCGTCGTGTCGGACTTGTCCAGGGAGCGGTGCAACCAGTCACCGAGTCGGAAACAAGTCTCCACGGCCTGCAGCGCGGCACGCACGTTGGCGTAGTACTCGTGGACCGCCTTGTTGCCCGTCGTGCGGATTCCCTCGAACCACGCACGGACCTGGGGGACCAGCACTCCCGCCTTGGTCAGGGCGTTGATGCGGTCGACCTGCTTGTTGCCTGGAACGGTGACGTTGACGAGGGTCACCAGGTGCTTGGCCATGATCTCGCCGAAGAGGCGGGCCTTCACCATGGCCGCGTGCGGATCTGTGTGTACGTACGACTCCGCAGCACAGCCGAGCGTCACCAGTAAAGGCTCGTGATGAAGCAGGTGGCCGAAGTTGGGCGAACCCGCGGCCAACCGCGCGACCTGCTCGTCATCCGCGCCGGACGAGCCGCCCGCTGTCGCCGTCACCATTCCGTTTCCCCCAGGATCCTGGTAGTCCTGTCATGCGCAAAGCCTTGCAGGATGACATGAACAAAAGGGCCTGACAAGGGATTTGGTACGACGACCATCTCCTGGTGAAGGTTTACGCAGGTCGCGGCCCTGAAACGAGGAGGGCGGAGCGCCCGAACAACGGACGCTCCGCCTCACCCTGCTTCACCTCACGTAGTGGTACGCCTCCGCCGCGCCCCCGGCCGCCGCTCGCTCGGCCGGGTCACCGGATCGCCGGCCTCCAGCGCGCTCGCGCGCCTCCGCAGGCCGAACTCCGCCAGCGCCTCCGCCAGCTTCGCGGCCGACGGCTCGGGAGCCATCACGTCCACCCGCAGCCCGTGCTCCTCGGCCGTCTTGGCCGTGGCGGGCCCGATACAGGCGATCACCGTCACGTTGTGCGGCTTCCCGGCGATGCCCACCAGGTTCCGCACGGTCGACGACGACGTGAAGAGCACCGCGTCGAAGCCGCCGCCCTTGATCGCCTCCCGGGTGTCGGCCGGCGGCGGCGACGCCCGCACGGTCCGGTAGGCGGTCACGTCGTCCACCTCCCACCCGAGCTCGATGAGCCCGGCGACCAGCGTCTCGGTGGCGATGTCGGCACGCGGCAGGAAGACGCGGTCGATCGGGTCGAAGACCGGGTCGTAGGGCGGCCAGTCCTCCAGCAACCCCGCGGCGCTCTGCTCACCGCTCGGCACCAGGTCCGGCTTCACGCCGAAGGCGACCAGCGCCTTGGCGGTCTGCTCGCCGACCGCCGCGACCTTGATCCCGGCGAAGGCACGGGCGTCGAGCCCGTACTCCTCGAACTTCTCCCGGACCGCCTTGACGGCGTTGACCGAGGTGAAGGCGATCCACTCGTAGCGGCCGGTCACGAGCCCCTTCACGGCCCGCTCCATCTGCTGGGGCGTGCGCGGCGGCTCGACGGCGATGGTCGGCACCTCGTGCGGCACGGCCCCGTAGGACCGCAGCTGGTCGGAGAGGGACGCCGCCTGCTCCTTCGTGCGTGGCACGAGCACCTTCCAGCCGAACAGCGGCTTGGACTCGAACCACGACAACTGGTCGCGCTGGGCGGCGGCGGACCGCTCACCGACCACGGCTATCACCGGCCGGCCGCCGTCCGGCGAGGGCAGCACCTTCGCCTGCTTCAGGGTCTGCGCGATGGTGCCGAGGGTGGCGGCCCAGGTGCGCTGCCGGGTCGTCGTACCGGCGACGGTGACCGTCAGCGGGGTGTCCGGCTTGCGGCCGGCGGCGACCAGTTCCCCGGCGGCCGCGGCCACCGAGTCGAGGGTCGTCGACACGACCACCGTGCCGTCGGAGGCGCCGACCTCGGTCCAGCAACGGTCCGAGGCGGTACGGGCGTCCACGAAGCGGACGTCCGCGCCCTGCGCGTCCCGCAGCGGTACACCGGCGTACGCCGGCACCCCCACCGCGGCCGCGACACCCGGCACGACCTCGAACGGCACACCCGCGGCCACGCAGGCGAGCATTTCCTCGGTCGCGTACGTATCAAGTCCCGGGTCCCCGGACACCGCACGGACGACCCGCCTGCCACCCCGCGCGGCCTCCATGACAAGATGAGCCGCATCCCGCACGGGCGGGAGGGAAGCGGTTGTTGACGCGCCGTCAACAACCGTGAGTTGAGGCGTGCCCGTGCCCGGATACGGGTCCGACGTCGGATCCGGATTCGTGGTCACGACGGAGACGCCCTGCCTGGCGTGGCTTCTGATCACGTCGAGCACGTCGTGCTCGGCGACCAGGACGTCCGCGCTGGACAGTGCCTCCACGGCACGCAAGGTCAGCAGTCCCGGATCCCCGGGTCCGGCACCCAGGAAGGTGACGTGCCCGTGTTCCAGGCCGGCGGGAAGGTTGGTGGGGCTCACTGTGCTCGCTCCCCCATCAGACCGGCCGCGCCCTGGGCAAGCATCTCGGTGGCGAGTTCGCGACCGAGCGCCGTCGCCTGGTCGTATGTCTCGGGCACGGGACCGGTGGTGGACATCTGCACCGTACGGGTGCCGTCGGTCGTGCCGACGACGGCCCGCAGGCGCATTTCCTTGACAATCTGCCCGTCGGCCAGAAGGTCGGCAAGCGCGCCCACAGGGGCGGAGCAGCCGGCCTCCAGGGCGGCGAGCAGTGATCGCTCGGCGGTCACGGCGGCCCGCGTGAACGGGTCGTCGAGTTCCCCGAGCGCGACGATGAGCTCCGCGTTGTCCGCGGCGCACTCGATCGCCAGTGCCCCCTGGCCGGGGGCGGGCAGAACCGTGTCGACCGACAGGAAGTCGGTGACCTCGTCGATGCGGCCGATGCGGCTCAGGCCGGCCGCCGCCAGCACCACGGCATCGAGCTCGCCGTCGTGTATGTATCCGATCCGGGTGTCGACGTTCCCCCGGATCGGCACGGTCTCGATGTCCAGCCCATGGGAGCGCGCGTACGCGTTCAGCTGCGCCGCCCGGCGCGGCGCACCGGTGCCGATGCGCGCCCCGCGGGGCAGGTCGGTGAACTTCAGCGCGTCCCGGGCGACGATCACGTCCCGCGGGTCCTCGCGCACCGGTACGGCGGCCAGGACCAGGTCGGCGGGCTGGGTGGTCGGGAGGTCCTTGAGCGAGTGAACCGCGAAGTCGACCTCGCCGCGCAGCAGCGCGTCCCGCAGGGCGGTCACGAAGACCCCCGTGCCGCCGATCTGCGCGAGGTGCTCGCGGGAGGTGTCGCCGTACGTGGTGATCTCCACGAGTTCGACGGGCCGGCCGGTCACCCGGCGTACGGCCTCCGCCACCTGCCCGGACTGGGCCATGGCGAGTCTGGATCGCCTGGTCCCCAGCCGCAGTGGCGTCAGTGGATTGTCACTCATGCCGGTCGGTCCTTCTCGTCTGTGCTGTCCACGGCCCGGGAGACGGCGGCCACCGTCTCGGGGTCGAGGTCGAACAGGGTCCGCAGCGCGTCCGCGTACCCGGCGCCGCCGGGCTCGGCCGCGAGCTGCTTGACCCGTACGGTCGGCGCGTGCAGGAGCTTGTCGACGACCCGGTGCACGGCCTGCCGGATCTCGCCGCGCTGGCGTTCGTCCAGGTCGGGCAGGCGCCCGTCGAGCCGTGCGATCTCGCCCGCGACGACGTCGGCGGCCATCGTCCGCAGGGCCACCACGGTGGGCGTGATGTGCGCCGCCCGCTGGGCCGCGCCGAAGGCGGCGACCTCGTCCGAAACGATCCGCCTCACCTGGTCCACGTCGGCCGCCATCGGCGCGTCCGCGGACGCCTCCGCCAGCGACTCGATGTCCACCAGGCGCACCCCGGCCAGCCGGTGCACGGCCGCGTCGATGTCGCGGGGCATGGCGAGGTCGAGGAGGAAGAGCGCGGGGGCGGGCCGGGCGAACCCGGCGACCGGCTCCGGCCTGCGGCGCTCCGGGATCCGGCCGACCCGGGCGGCGGCCGCGGCCAGCGCCCCGATCAGCTCGGCCTCGGCCTCGGGACTCACGGGGGTACGACGTCCGGTCTCCCGGATGTCGACGGTCCCGTTGTCCACCCAGGCCGCGTGCTGCTCCAGCTCCGCCGCGGCCATACCGGCGACGGCGGCCTCCCCCATCACGGAGAAACCACTCTGCGCGGCGGTGAGGTCGAGGGGGCAGTTGTCGTCGTTCCCGAGTCCGGCGGCGGCGCCGGCCGACGGCTGCTTCGGCGCGGGCGGCACATCGATCTCGGCGACGGGCTCACCCGTACGGCCCTCGACGGCCGCCGCGACCGCCTCCGCGGTCAGCACCAGCCCGGTCGCCCCCGTGCAGGAGACGGCGACGTCGGCACGTGTCAGCTCGCCCGGCACCGCATCCATCGGTACCGCGCGGGCCACCACGTCCGTGTCGTCGGCGTCGTTCAGGATCTGCGCCAGCCGCTCCGCACGGTCGTACGTGCGGTTCGCGACGACGATCTCCGCGACCCCCGCCCGTGCCAGCGTCGCCGCGGCCAGCGAGGACATCGATCCGGCGCCGATGACCAGCGCCTTCTTGCCCTTGGCCCAGTCCTGCACAGCGCCGCCGGCCGCCAGCTGCTCGAGACCGAAGGTGACCAGGGACTGTCCGGCCCGGTCGATCCCGGTCTCGGAGTGAGCGCGCTTGCCGACCCTCAGGCCCTGCTGGAACAGGTCGTTCATCAGCCGCCCGGCGCTGTGCAGCTCCTGCGCGCGGGCCAGGGAGTCCTTGATCTGCCCGAGGATCTGCCCCTCGCCGACCACCATCGAGTCGAGCCCGCAGGCCACCGAGAACAGGTGGTGGACGGCACGGTCCTCGTAGTGCACGTAGAGATAGGGGGTGAGCTCGTCGAGCCCGACCCCGCTGTGCTGGGCGAGCAGCGTGGACAGCTCGGCGACCCCGGCGTGGAACTTGTCCACGTCGGCGTAGAGCTCGATGCGGTTGCAGGTGGCGAGGACCGCGGCCTCGGTGGCCGGCTCGGCGGCGACCGTGTCCTGGACCAGCTTGACCTGGGCGTCCGCGCTGAGCGCGGCCCGCTCCAGGACGCTGACCGGGGCGCTGCGGTGGCTCAGCCCGACGACGAGGAGACTCATGCCGGCATCACGGCGGGTACGTCCCCGTCGGGTCCCTGCTCGCCGGCCTCCTGGTGCGCCGCGGCCGGCGCGACCGTGCCCTCGTGCTCCTCGCCGGCCTTGCGCTGCTCGTGGAAGGCGAGGATCTGCAGCTCGATGGAGAGGTCGACCTTGCGTACGTCGACGCCGTCCGGGACGGAGAGCACGGTCGGCGCGAAGTTCAGGATGGAGGTGACCCCGGCGGCCACCAGGCGGTCGCAGACCTGCTGGGCGACGCCCGGCGGGGTGGTGATCACGCCGATGGAGACGCCGTTGTCGGAGATGATCTTCTCCAGGTCGTCGCTGTGCTGCACGGCGATCCCGGCGACCTGCCGCCCGGTCATCGCCGGGTCGGCGTCGATGAGCGCCGCGACCCGGAATCCGCGCGACGCGAACCCGCCGTAGTTGGCGAGGGCGGCCCCGAGATTTCCGATACCGACGATCACAACCGGCCAGTCCTGGGTCAGGCCCAGCTCACGGGAGATCTGGTAGACGAGATACTCGACGTCGTAGCCGACACCGCGCGTTCCGTACGAACCCAGGTAGGAGAAGTCCTTGCGCAGCTTCGCGGAGTTGACTCCCGCGGCCGCGGCCAGTTCCTCCGAGGAGACCGTGGGGACCGAGCGCTCCGACAGTGCGGTCAGAGCACGGAGGTACAGCGGAAGCCGGGCGACGGTGGCCTCGGGGATCCCTCGGCTGCGGGTCGCCGGTCGGTGAGTTCGGCCAGTTGCCACGGTGCTCCAACAGGTTGAGCGGGGCTGCGGACGGTCACACGTACCCAGACCGCCCCGTCGACAGCAGGCTATGTCTTTGTGAACGCGTGCACAAAGATGGTGTCCGATTTGCCCGGCCAACGTGACCGGGGTCACGCGCCCCCGGCGCAGCCGTCCGGAACCGGCGCACAAGCGCCCGCGCTCCCTCTCGATTGGGGGCAAAACCGTACACACTCCTCACGCATCCCGCCCCCGAGACCAAGCCGCCGTCGATCCTAAGCGACTTTTCCAGCCGGTTTGGACTAGTCGGTCAGTGCCTTGCGGAGCCGTTCCTCGTTCACGCGCCAGAAGGTGTGCTGTTCGCCGTCGACGAGTACCACCGGGATCTGTTCCCAGTAGAGATCGTGCAGTCGTGAATCCTGGGTGATGTCCTGCTGCTCCCAGGGGACTCCGAGATCGCCGCACACCTTCTCGACCACGACCTGTGCGTCATCACACAGATGGCAGCCGGGTTTACGGATGAGGGTGACCGATCGCGCACTCGGCGCGGGCGCCTTCCGGCCAAAGAGGGGACTCATGACGTCCATTGTCCCGCCCCTGGGAGGGCATGTCCGCCGTCTTCTGCACGGGTTCTTCGCCTTGTTTAACGACCCGGTCGCGGAGAGTTCACACCGAGCCAACTCCCGTGACTCCGGAACTCCCGAACAAACTGGCTATGCTCACGACATGGCCGCTCTCGGATGGCTCACTCCCCGTAGGCGCTCCGCCACGGCGCGGAGCGTGTTGGCAGGCGAGGCCTCGGCGGAGGCCGCGCGCAAGAACCAGGAAGCGACCGCGCCCCTCGACGAGGCCGCGGAGCCGGACTTCCCGGTGCTCGGCGACGACAGGGCCGCCGCGTTCTTCGACCTGGACAACACTGTCATGCAGGGCGCCGCCATCTTCCACTTCGGCCGCGGCCTGTACAAACGGAAGTTCTTCGAGACCCGCGACCTCGCCCGGTTCGCCTGGCAGCAGGCGTGGTTCCGGCTGGCCGGCGTCGAGGACCCCGAGCACATGCAGGACGCCCGCGACTCGGCCCTCTCCATCGTCAAGGGCCACCGCGTCGCCGAGCTCCAGACCATCGGCGAGGAGATCTACGACGAGTACATGGCCGAGCGCATCTGGCCCGGCACCCGCGCGCTCGCCCAGGCCCACCTGGACGCGGGCCAGAAGGTGTGGCTCGTCACCGCGGCCCCGGTGGAGATCGCCGGCGTGATCGCCCGCCGGCTGGGCCTGACCGGCGCGCTGGGCACGGTCGCCGAGTCGGTGGACGGCGTGTACACCGGCAAGCTGGTCGGTGAGCCCCTGCACGGCCCCGCCAAGGCCGAGGCGGTACGCGCCCTGGCCGCCGCCGAGGGCCTCGACCTCTCCCGCTGCGCGGCCTACAGCGACTCCCACAACGACATCCCGATGCTCTCCCTGGTCGGCCACCCCTACGCCATCAACCCCGACACCAAGCTGCGCAAACACGCCCGCGAACTGGACTGGCGGCTGCGCGACTACCGCACGGGGCGCAAGGCGGCCAAGGTCGGCATCCCGGCGGCCGCCGGCGTCGGCGCGGTCGCCGGTGGCACTGCGGCCGCGATCGCGTTGAGCCGCCGGCGCCGGTAGCCCTTCGGGCCATGACCGACGGGGCAGCGCCGCAGGCCCGCGGGTCGGCTGCCGGCGGCCGGCGCGTCGTGGCTGGTCGCGCAGTTCCCCGCGCCCCTGATGGGGCGCTCCGCTCCCGTTTCCCTCAAGCTCCGAACAGTCATGCGTGTCGCAGGCCCGCGGGCCGTTGCCGACTGCGGGCCCGTCGTGGCTGGTCGCGCAGTTCCCCGCGCCCCTGATGGGGCGCTCCTCTCCCGTTTCCCTCAAGCTCCGAACAGTCATGCGTGTCGCAGGCCCGCGGGCCGTTGCCGACTGCGGGCCCGTCGTGGCTGATCGCGCAGTTCCCCGCGCCCCTGACGGGGTGCTCCTCTCCCGTTTCTCTCAAGCCGCGGGCAGTCGTGCCGCAGGCCCGCGGGTCGGCTTCCCGGCTGTCCTCTCACGCCGCGGGCAGTCGTGCCGCTGGGGCGGCACGGGTGGGCGCGGGCGGCACCCGGCAAGCGCCGGTGAGCGTCCCCACCGACGCCCCCCGCCCACCCCGCTCGGTCCCCCCGCGCGCCCTGGATTATCGCGCCGTTACTCGAACACGCCCCGCACATCGCCGAAACACGCATGTTTTCGTTCAACAACCGGTCACTCTAGGGCTCTTGAGGCGGCGCCAAACGGTTACAGAAGCGACGCAATCGATGATTTGAGCAACTCGGTGTAGCAGTGCCTGTACGAAGCGTTATTCTCCTCAGACGCAAACCGGTTCCCCTCCGTCGCTACGACGGGTGAAAGGTTCCGTACTGCACGTGATGGAAGCTCTGCCTCTGGGAGTCCCGTGTACCCACACGTCGGGGTTGACGCCTCGGGCCTGGCTACGCTGCGCGCAACAGTCGCGACGGTCAAAGAGACGCTGCGCGGCCTTGTCCCGACCGCGTACGCCGTCCCCGCCTTCGCCACCGCCGCCCCCGTCGGCCCGTGCTACGCACTGGCCGACGGCATGGAACAGGTGCCGGCGCGCAGCGCCGTCGTCGAGGGCCGCCGGTCCGGCGACGGCCGGGGCGTGGGCAGACGCGGCCGCACCGCCGGCACCGCCACCACCACCCGCCGCCCGGCCGCGGACAGCGACAGCGCCCGGATGATGGACCTCGTGGAGCGCGCCCAGGCCGGCGAGGCCGACGCCTTCGGCCGCCTCTACGACCAGTACAGCGACACCGTGTACCGCTACATCTACTACCGCGTCGGCGGCAAGGCGACCGCCGAGGACCTGACCAGCGAGACGTTCCTGCGCGCGCTCAGAAGGATCGGCACCTTCACCTGGCAGGGCCGCGACTTCGGCGCCTGGCTCGTCACGATCGCCCGCAACCTGGTCGCCGACCACTTCAAGTCGAGCCGCTTCCGCCTCGAGGTCACCACCGGCGAGATGCTCGACGCCAACGAGGTCGAGCGCTCCCCCGAGGACTCCGTCCTGGAGTCCCTCTCCAACGCGGCCCTGCTCGACGCCGTACGACGCCTCAACCCCCAGCAGCAGGAGTGCGTGACGCTCCGCTTCCTCCAGGGCCTCTCGGTCGCCGAGACCGCCCGCGTGATGGGCAAGAACGAGGGCGCCATCAAGACCCTCCAGTACCGGGCCGTGCGCACGCTCGCCCGGCTCCTCCCCGACGACGCCCGCTGAACCGGCCACCCTGGGCGACGCTCAACTCACGCTCCGTAAAAGCGCGTTGCCTTTCTCAGCCGATCACCGGCCGTCCGTAACCCAAGTGCCGAGCCGCTCGTTGTGCGGGATACAGGCTCCCTGTGGTCACGTCCGGCCAGCCCTGATCACCCGATCGTGTGGACTGGCCGAGGGCGTGCAACCCTCAGGACCCCCTGGGGAGTCGACCGTCATGACGAGAGGAGGTGCCGCCAGTGATCGCGAACGTATCGGCCCACCGGCGGGCGAACGCCTTCGCCCAGGCTCTGGAGGAGCAGCCCGGCCGGGACCCGGCGGCCGAGCCGTCCGGAGGACCGGCGGGCGATCCACCCGCCGCCCCGGACCGGGCCGAACGGACCGAGCAGGGCGAGCTGTTGGCCCTGGCGACCGGGCTCGCCGCGCTGCCCAGGCCGGAGCTCGACCCGGAGGTCAAGGTCGTCCAGCGGGCCCAGCTGGTGGCCGCGATGGAGGCCATGCTGGCGGAGGGCTCCCTGGGCGGGGCGGCGGAGGCTTCGGTACCCGAGCAGCGCGCGTCCCGTGCCAAGGGCGCCCACCGTGCCAGCCCGCTGGGCAAGTTGCGGCCGCGTTCCCGGCTCACCAAGGGGCTCGCCGCGGGCGGCCTGAGCGTCGGCGTGGCCGCCGGAGCCTTCGGCGGGGTCGCCGCCGCCAGCTCCGACGCCCTGCCCGGCGACTCCCTGTACGGCCTCAAACGCGGCATCGAGGACTTCAAGCTCAACTATCTGTCCGACGGCGACGACCAGCGCGGCCAGACCTACCTCGACCAGGCCTCGACCCGGCTGATGGAGGCCCGCCGGCTCATGGAGCGGGACCGCGGCGGCCACCTCGACCACGAGTCGATCGGCGAGATCCGCCGCACCCTGTCCGGGATGCAGCACGACGTCACCGAGGGCCACCGCCTGCTCCACGAGGCGTACGAGCGCGACCCGAACTCGCTGGGTCCCATCCAGGCCCTGTCCGCCTTCGCCCAGTCCCACCGCGAGGCCTGGGGCGCCCTGCGCGAGCGGCTGCCGGTCCAGCTCGGGGACGTCAGCCAGCAGGTGTCGTCGGTCTTCGACGCCATAGACCAAGAGGTCGCCCCGCTGCAGTCCCTGCTCCCCCAGCCGTCCCAGAACACCGGCGGCGGCAGCGGCAAGCAGGACTCCGGTACGGCGTCCACCGGCTCCTCCGGCAGCCACCGGTCCAAGGCCCCGTCCTCCTCGGGCAGCTCCTCCTCGGGCCACGAGACCGGTACCGGCAGCCCCAGCGGCTCGGCCTCCGGCACCGCCGACAACGGCCTCATCGGCGGCACCACGGGTGGCCTCCTGGACCCCCCGAAGACCGGTTCGAGCACCCCGTCCCCGTCCAAGTCCGCCTCCAGCGCCCCGGACGTCACCCTGCCCCCGCTCCTGCCGGGTCTCCTACCGGGCCTGGGCATCGACAGCGAGGACGCGGGCAACTAGAGCGTTCCCCGCGCCCCCAAGGCGACGAAGTCGCCGTTTCTTGGGGGCGCGGGGAACTGCGCGAGCAACCACGCCGGCGCCGCACTCACCATCGCTCCTCAACCCGCAGCGGCGCTCAGAAGAAAACCGACCTCCGCTGCACAAGCAACTTGTACAGCGTGTGCTGAATCTGCTCCCGCACCTGATCCGTCAGGTTGAACATCAGCATCGGATCCTCGGCCGCCTCCGGCGGATAGCCGTCCGTGGGAATCGGCTCCCCGAACTGAATCGTCCACTTCGTCGGCAACGGCACGGCCCCCAGCGGCCCCAGCCACGGAAACGTCGGCGTGAGCGGAAAGTACGGAATCCCCAGCACCCGCGCCAGCGTCTTCGCATTGCCGATCATCGGGTAGATCTCCTCGGCCCCCACGATCGAGCAGGGAATGATCGGCACCCCCTGCCGCAGCGCGGTGGACACGAACCCGCCCCGCCCGAACCGCTGGAGCTTGTACCGCTCGCTGAAGGGCTTCCCGATGCCCTTGAACCCCTCCGGCATCACCCCGACCAGCTCCCCCTGGGCCAGCAGCCGTTCGGCGTCCTCCGCGCACGCGAGCGTGTGCCCCAGCTTCCGCGCCAGTTCGTTCACCGCCGGCAGCACGAAGACCAGGTCCGCCGCGAGCAGCCTGAGGTGACGATTCGCCGGATGCCGGTCGTGCACGGCGACCTGCATCATCAGCCCGTCCAGCGGCAGCGTCCCGGAGTGGTTGGCGACGATCAGCGCACCACCGTGGGCGGGGATGTTCTCCAGGCCCTTCACGTCGACGCGGAAGTATTTCTCGTACACCGGCCGCAGCAGGGACATCAGGACCTGGTCGGTCAGCTCCTCGTCGTACCCGAAGTCGTCGACCTCGTAGTCCCCGGTCAGCCGCCGCCGCAGGAACGCGAGTCCGCGTGCGACACGCTGCTCCAGGCCGGCCTCGTCGTGCGGCGGCTGCTCCACGCCCGTCTCAGGGTTCTCCCGGGTCACATGTACATCCTCCTGCGCGGGGATCCGCCCGGCGAGAGGCTGGACCTCACGCACCACCGCGGACTCGCGCCCCAGCGCGGCCTCGCGCCCCAGCGCGGCCTCGCGCCCCGCCGCCTGCTCGCCGCCGCCCTTGCGCCGGCTCCCCGCACCCCGGCGCCGGGCGGCCGGCCGCTGCACGGCAGCCCCGCGGGACCGGTCGTCGTCGAACGGAATGACCTTGGCGTCCGCCATCGTTGCTGCGCTCCTCAGTTGGCGCTCTGGGTCGGGTTCTGCGTCGGGGCCGCCGCCGGCGTCCGCGCGCCGCTCAGGGCGGGCAGCGCGGCGATCCGGTCGACGGCCGCGGCCACCGCCTGGGGCGGCAGCAGCCCCGGGGCCTGGGCGAGCACGAAGTCCGCGAAGGTCTCCGCCGTCGTGTACTTCGGCCGGAACCCCAGCGTCTCGCGCATCTGCACGGTGTCCACCACCCGGCCGTGCGTCAGCAGCCGGATCTGCTCGGGCGAGAAGTCGCTCATGCCGAGCGTCCGCACCAGGGACCCGGCCCAGGTGACCGCCGGCAGCAGCAGCGGCACGGTGGGCCGCCCCAGCCGCCTCGAGCACTGGGAGAGCAACAGCACCCCGTCACCCGCGATGTTGAACGTGCCGCTGTTCAGCGTCCCCCGCTCCGGCTCGTGCGAGGCGATCCGCAGCACCTCGATCACGTCGTCCTCGTGCACGAACTGCAGCCGCGGGTCGTACCCGAGGACGGTGGGCAGCACCGGCAGCGAGAAATAGGAGGCGAGGGGGGTGTCCGCGGTCGGCCCGAGGATGTTGGCGAACCGCAGCACGCACACCGCCACGTCGGGCCGCCGCCTGGCGAACCCCCGCACATACCCCTCCACCTCCACCGTGTCCTTCGCGAACCCCCCGCTGGGCAGGGACTTCGGCGGGGTGGTCTCGGTGAAGACGGCCGGATCCTTCGGCGCGGAGCCGTACACGTTCGTACTGGACTTGATCACCAGCCGCCGGACGTTCGGCGACTTCTGGCAGGCGCCGAGCAACTGCATCGTCCCGATGACATTGGTCTCTTTGACGGTGGTCCGGCTCCCGCTGCCGAGCGGTGTGCCGGTCACGTCCATGTGGACGACGGTGTCGGCGCCGCTCTCGGCCAGTACCCGGGCGATGGTCGGCTGGCGGATGTCGGTCTGGATGAAGTCCGCCCCGCCCAGATGATGCTCCGGCGGCACCGCGTCCACGGCGACCACCCGGTCCACCTCGGGGTCACGCTGAATACGCCGTACGAACCGGCCCCCGAGTTGACGGGCCACTCCGGTCACGAGCACGACCTTCCCCAAGATCAGCGCCTTTCTTCCGTGTTCCCGTATGCGGGCCAACTTAGCGGGTTGATGTTGCGCTGGCATGACCCCCAGCAGGCCACGACAAGCCGCAACGGCCGGAAAATGCAGTGGCCCCCCACCGTACTGGTGGGGGGCCACACACAAGCTCTCGCGGCTCGGCGCCGTAATTACTTCTTGTTACGGCGCTGAACACGCGTGCGCTTGAGCAGCTTGCGGTGCTTCTTCTTGGCCATCCGCTTGCGCCGCTTCTTGATAACAGAGCCCACGACTACCCTCGCTCACTTCTCATCACTCGGTGCTGGGCATCATGGGCCCATACGACCTACGAGGGGCTAGCCTACCCGCCCGAGCGCTGAGGTCGTAATCGAGGTGCCCCGGGAAGAATCCCGGAACGGCCGTCAGGCGGTCTCCACCCCCACATAGCTCTCGCGAAGGTACTCGTGTACCGCTTGTTCGGGGACGCGGAAGGACCGCCCCACCCGGATCGCGGGCAGATGACCGCTGTGCACCAGCCGGTACACGGTCATCTTCGACACTCGCATCACCGCGGCGACCTCCGCCACGGTCAGGAACACGACCTCGTTCAGAGGCCTCTCGCCAGCTGCCATGACACACCTGAACCTTCCGCACTCGACGGGCCACCGGCTTCCCCTTCCGGTGACTCTTCGTCGTTGCGTGCTCACTCCCCAATGTAGGGGCGGGTGATGCGAGTGGGGAAGAGGTGCACCCATCGGCGGCCTACTGTGACAGACACGCTCGATTGAGTACGTAGCGGGTAAGCGGCGTGTAGCAATCAGACCGCACGCCGTCATCAACCGGAACGGCCACCGACACCACCCCCTCGGCCTCCCCCACGAAGAGCGCGGGGTCATCCGTATCCGCGAGCCCAATGGCCTCAAACCCGAGCTGACCTGCACCGCAGACCCACCCATGGTCCCCGACCACCAGCTCCGGCAGAGGCCCGCCGCTCCCGGCCGCCGCTTCCAGCGCCACCCGAACCGGCAGCGGCGAATGCGTGTGCGCACCCGGCGCACAACCGGGGCGTTCACGGCCCACTTCTCTCACGAACCCGACACCTCGTACGTAATCGAGGCGGCACGTACGTAGGCCGAACCGGGTCGTTATGTCGACACAGTGACCCTGCGCGGGGGTGAGGACCTCACATCCCGCCGCCGACAGCGCGTCCGCGAGACCGGCGTAGAACCCGATCAGCCGGTGCGGATGCCCGGTCCCGAACAACACGGGGGCCCGCCGCCGGGCCACCTCCCCCACCCGCTCGGCGAAGGCGTCCAGCCCCGCGACCGTCAGGTCAGGATCGATCACATCATGCCCTGAAACACACCGGGGATCGTCCGAAACCCCACACTTGGCAGCCATCAACCGAACCAACTCCGCCTCCCCCCACCCCCTTTGCGGATCAATCCCGATCAACACCCGAGGATCCCGAGCCGCGAACAACCGATAACTCCGCAGACTCCGCTCCCGCGAGGTCCGCACCACCCCCGCCAGCCCGGCAGCCACCAGATAGCCCTGAAGCCCACCACCACTCACCACACAGAGATGCTGACGCCCTCCACCCCACCAGACCCCCAGAACAGACAAACACCGCACAGTCGGCCTAACGCCAACACGACGCCGGGCCAGCACCCCCACCCTCCATCCCGCCTGGCGCCTGACCACGACACCCGGCCCGCACCCACCCTCCAGCCCGTCCGGCGTTGAGGACGACTCCCGGCCCGCACCCCCACTCTCCAGCCCGTCCGGCGTTTGAGGACGAGGCCCGCAGCCGCACTGTCCAGCCCGTCCGGCGTTTGAGGACGAGGCCGGAGGCCGATGCGGGGGTCCGGGGGCGGCAGCCCCCGAAACGGGCGGTCGAAGGGGGCCCACCCCCTGGAGGACGGGACGGGTAGGGGCGGCGGGGGCGAGAAAACCCCTAGGCCAGCAACCCCCGCAGCGGAAACACGGCCCGCCGAGTCGCCAGCACAGCCTGGTCCAAGCGATCAGCGGGGTCGTACCCCGCCTCCCACCCGGCCCACCCCACCGGCCACCGCCCATCCGTCATCCGCCCCGGCCCCAACTGCCGAGTCCGGGCAAACACTTCCTGCCGCCACCCCTCCGGCACCAGCGTCTCGGGCGCAACCTCCCGCCCCGCCGCAACCCCCACCAGATGCGTCCACGACCGAGGCACGACATCCACCACCTCGTACCCACCCCCACCCAACGCGACCCACTTCCCCCCGGCGTGCTCGTGCGCCAGCTCATGACACGCCACCTGCACCGCCCGCTGCGCGTCCAGCGAAACCGCCAGATGAGCCAGCGGATCCTCGAAATGCGTGTCGGCCCCGTGCTGCGTCACCAGCACCTGCGGCCGGAAGTCGGCCACCAGCTCCGGCACGACGGCATGAAACGCCCGCACCCACCCCGCGTCCCCGGTCCCCGCAGGCAGCGCCACGTTCACCGCGGAACCCTCTCCCGCCCCGGCCCCGACCTCCTGCGGCCACCCGGTCTGCGGGAACAACGTCCGGGGATGCTCGTGCAGCGAGATCGTCAGCACCCGCGGATCCTCCCAGAACGCGGCCTGCACCCCGTCCCCGTGATGCACGTCCACGTCCACGTAC
This sequence comes from Streptomyces sp. NPDC104761, assembly GCF_055583445.1. Lineage (NCBI taxonomy): Bacteria > Bacillati > Actinomycetota > Actinomycetes > Kitasatosporales > Streptomycetaceae > Streptomyces > Streptomyces sp. NPDC104761. Next base: position 512,249 of record NZ_JBVJNZ010000005.1, read on the forward strand.
GCGACCCGCTCCGCCCCCAGCTCCAGCAACCGCGCGATCGCCAGCGAGGCGTCGTTGTAGATGCAGAACCCCGACGCCGCCCCCGGCATCGCATGGTGCAACCCACCCGCGAAGTTCACGGCGTGGTCGGCATCCCCCCGCCACACCGCCTCCGCCGCCCCCACCGACTGCCCGGCGATCAGCGCCGACACCTCGTGCATCCCGGCGAAGGCGGGATCGTCCGCCGTCCCCAGCCCGTACGACTGGTCGGCCGCCGCCGGATCCGCCGAGGCCGCCTTCACGGCCTCGATGTAGTCCTCCCGGTGCACCAGCCGCAGCGTCGACTCCCCGGCCGGCTTCGCCGCGACCACGTCCATCGCCCGGTCGAGCCCGAAGGCACCGACCAGACTCCGGGTCAACGCCAGCCGGACCGGGTCCATCGGATGACCCGGACCGAAGTCATAGCCCGTTACTGCCTCGTCCCACATCAGCTGTGCGCGGCCGCTCATGCCCGCCACCGTATCGGTCCGACCTGGTCGCGAACGAACGGGCGTACACCAGCGTCACCAGCACCAACACCATCGGCACCAACATCGCCCCGCGATAGCTCCACGCATCGCCGAGCGCCCCCACCAACGGCGAACCGATCAGGAACCCGACGTAGTTGAAGATGTTCAGCCGCGCGATGGCCGCATCCGAAGCCCCCGGAAACAGCCGCCCCGCCGCCGCGAAGGTCTGCGGAACCAGCACGCACAATCCCAGCCCCAGCAGAGTGAACCCGGCCATGCCGACCCACGCCCCCGGCGCCGCCGCCACCACCGCGAACCCGGCGGCCGCCACCACCGCCCCCAGCCGTACGACGGGCACGGCACCGAACCGCCGTACCCCGAAGTCCCCGATGCCCCGTCCGACCAGCGTGGTCACCATGTACACGTTGTACGGCACGGTCGCGAGCTGCTCGCTGCTCCCCAACACGTCCTTCAGGTACTTCGCACTCCAGTTGGAGACGGTCGAGTCCCCGATGTAGGCGAAGGTCATCACCAGACACAGCGGCAACAGCACCTTGAAGACGACACCGCCCGCGCCCCCACCGGCCGTCTCGTCCGCCACCGGCGCGGGATCACCGTCCACGTACCACCGGCTCCCCAGCAGCGCGGCCGGCAGCAGCACCGCGACCACCGGCAGGTACGACACCCACAGCGCGAGATGCCAGTGCGCCCCCACCCAGGCCAGCGACGCCCCGAGGATCCCGCCCAGGCTGTACGCCGCGTGGAAGCTGAGCATGATGCTGCGCCCGTACGTCCGCTGCAGACTCACCCCGAGCATGTTCATCGAGGCGTCCAGCGCGCCGACGGCCAGGCCGAACGCGGCCAGCGCCACCGCCAGCTCCGCCATCACCCCACCGGACCCGACCCCGAGCAGCGCAAGCATCACCACCGGCTGGGACCAGCGCAGCAGCCGGCTGGGCCGTATGCGCTTCACCAACTGCTCGGTGGTGACACTGCCGACACCGGCCAGGATGGGCACGGCAGCGAGAAAGACCGGCAGCAGCGCGTCGGAGACGCCGTACCGGTCCTGGATGGCGGGGATGCGCGTCACCAGCAGCGCGAAGGTGGCGCCCTGGGTGAAGAAGCTGAACGCCAGCGAGGCCCTACCGCGCCGCAGCACATCTGTCATGGCGGCGAGCGTAGGGCCCCGGCGTACTCGTGGGTAGATCCAGCCAAAGATGAATTTCCTTCAGCTTTACCTTCCGGCCGTTCAGGCGGCGACCGCGAGCTCCTGTTCCTGCCGCTCCGCGGCTTCCTGGCGCTTCACCTCGTCGGTGATCAGGCAGGCCATGGGCTCGGCGGCCGCCCCACCGCAGATCACCATGCCGAGGCTGATCGCCACGACCAGGAGGAGCGAGCTCAGCCAGACCATGGTGTCGACGGGGATCGTGTACGCGCCGACGACCCGGGCGACACACTCGGCGAGGAGCACGAGACCCCAGATCACGGAGAAGACCCGCTCCTTGCGCAGGAACTCCGCCGACCGGACCGCGGTCCCGGCCGCCAGCCGCTCCCACGCGGCCTCCCGGCCGGCGTCCCCCTTCACCAGGAACGGCTTCAGCCCAGCCGACATCATCGGCCGGCCCAGCGCCACCGACACCAGGATGCCGATCCCGATGGTGCTGCTGACCGCACCGTCCTTGGCGAGCATGAGCCGCGGGTCACCGGAGACGAAGCTGAGCGCGAGCCCGACCACGTTCACGACCAGGATCAGCGCCGCAAGCCCGTTGACCTTGCGCTCCCTCGCCACACTCCAGCCCGTCCGCACGGCCGGCACCACGCTGCTCCAGGCGAGCGCCGCGAAGGTGCTCATCCCGAAGGCCCCCTTGAAGAAGTAGTACGACCCGAGAGGCACCGCCACATCCACGATCAGCGGGCGGAGGTTCTCCAGCACGCTGGGCTGCTGCTTGCTCTGGGACCCGGTGTTCGTCGTCTTCGTCATGCCCTCAGCTTCGCGTCCGGACGGGGTCCCCCAGTAGAAACGAACGTCCGGAGCTCGGCATGACAATTGTCAGCGCCGCCGCCATGCCCCCGGTCATTCCAGCAGGTCAGCCAACTGCCCCATGTCGGAGAAGAGTTGAGTGGCCCCCTCCAACCTCTCCGCCGGTGTCATGGCAGTGAACCCGTACACGTCCATCCCGGCCGCCACCGCCGCCTGCACCCCCAGCGGACTGTCCTCCACGACGGCACACCGCACCGGCACGACCCCCATCCGCTCGGCCGCGTGGAGAAACAGATCCGGCGCCGGCTTCCCCCGCCCCACATCCTGCGAACTGAAGATCCGCGACGCGTCGAACCACCGGTCCAGCCCGGTCGTCCGATGCCCCACCCGAATCCGCTCATGGCTCCCGGACGAGGCGACGCAGTACGGCACCCCGTCCGCCGCCAGTTGCTCCAGCACCCCCGCGACCCCGGCCACGGGCTTCAACTCCGCCTCGAAGGCCGTGAACACCCGCTCGTGGAAGACATCGTCGAAGTCGTCCGGCAGCCGCTCGCCGGTACGCTCCAGGACGAGGTCGTGGATCCGGTGCATCGCGGACCCCATGTAGTCCCGTGTGGAGTCCTCGTAGGAGGTCGGATGCCCCAACTCGGTGAGATAGGCAGCCAGGAGCCGGTTGGAGATGGGCTCACTGTCGACAAGGACGCCGTCGTTGTCGAAGATAACCAGGTCGTAGCGCATGTCCCGAGCCTAAACGACCCCGTAAACGCAGAAAGGCCCACGCCAGTGGCGTGGGCCTTTCCCAATATTTGTTCGGCGGTGTCCTACTCTCCCACAGGGTCCCCCCTGCAGTACCA
>NZ_JBVJNZ010000006.1:0-219136 GCF_055583445.1 Streptomyces sp. NPDC104761
CCACCGTCCTGCGGCTTTTCCCTGCCGACTCCGCCGGCGCAGCCTTCGATGCCCTCCAGCGTGCGTGTTCAGACGCACCATAAGAAACAACGTCTTAGCTTCCCAAGCTGATGTCCCATGTCAGCGTCGACCAGTAGCCTGAGACGATCAGCCACGGCGCGCCGGGAGGTCTCGTGGAAGCTACCGCTCTCGTCAGTCCCGATCGGTTGTGGTCGGCGCAGGAGGTCTTGGTGCGTCCGAGCCCTGTCCCGGCGGCGGCAGGGGTCTATGGGTGGCACTTCAAGCAGACGCCCCACCCGGACCTGGACGCCGGGCGTCTGCTCTACGTCGGCATAGCCCCGCGGTACATGGCGAACCGGACCAGCACGCAGAACCTACGCAAGCGGGTGCGCTACCACTACCGGGGCAACGCAGCCGGCTCGACCCTGCGGCTCACCCTCGGCTGCCTGCTCGGACTCGAGCTGCGCCGCGTGGGCAGCGGTAAGCGGATGACCTTCGGCAAGGCAGGCGAAGCCACCCTGGCCCAGTGGATGGCAGACAACGCGCGAGTGTGCTGGATCGAGCAGAGCGAACCGTGGGACCTGGAGTCACAGCTCATCTCTCAGCTCGACCTCCCGCTGAACCTCGACCAGAACCGTCACCACGCGTTCCACAGTCGCCTGAAGGAGCTACGGGCACAAGCACGCCACCGGGCGCGGGAGTTGCCGATCAGCTCGTAGGCCGGCGGATGGCCCGACGGGCTGTTGTCTGGGCCGTCTCTGGGCCGTCCGAGGGCGCTCGATGGTGGCCAACAATGACCAATGACAACCAATCGGCTTTCCATGAGCACCACCCTGACCAGCAAAAGCCCAGCTCACCAAGATCCCCGACAACACCCAGGGCAAGAAGACAAGTCTTCACACGCCAGATGTGACTCCGCTGGCGTCGGTTTCAACTCGTTCGTGAGCGAGGAGCTGATTCCTCCGAGAGTGGGTTTTGGTGGCGCGGGGGTGCAACCATGAGGTGTTCCAGGTTTGTTGGGCGGTTCGGACGGGGGCGGGGTATGGCGGTGCTGCGGTGGGTGGTGGCGGTGGTGGCCTCGGTGGCGGCGTTCTTTGCGGTGGCTGTGCCGTGGGCGGTGCTGTCGCCGGGTGGGCATGATCCGTGGGAGGTGATCGGTCCGGTCGGTGGTGTGGTTGCGGCCGGTGTACTGGCTGCGCTGGGCTGGTGGGCCTCCCAGGCGGGCACACCCGCAGGCGGCGGGCCGGAGCGCGCCGTGCGGCAGTCGGCGCGCGCGGAGGGGAACATCAGGCAGACCGCGGGAAACGCCGGTGCGGTGGGCGGGGCCCGGCGTCGGCCGATGCGGGAGAGCATCCGTCAGAAGGGACGCGGCGGCGGTGACGTCGACCAGGTCGGCGGGGACCGGGCCTGAGGGCCGACGGTGGTGGAGCGTTCGGGGCAGCGCCGTACGCGTCAGCAGGCACGGACGCAGCGTGATGTCACCCAGGTGGCGGGGGACATGCACGTGTATCCGCCGCTGGCGCCGGGCCCGTCCGTGCAATGGCCGGTGTGGGTGGGGGACGTACCCCGGCTCGCCGCGGCGTTCCAGCCGCGTACGGTGGTACGGGACCAGGCCGAGGAGGCGCGGCGCGAGGGCCGTGACGTGGTGCTGTCCGGGGCGGGCGGAGTGGGCAAGAGCCAGCTGGCAGCCTCCCTAGCGCGGCAGCTGCGGGACCAGGAGCACACCACGGGTGCCGGTCTCGACGTATTGGTGTGGGCCGGAGCCACCAGCCCCGACCAGATCATCACCGCGTACGCAGAAGCGGCCGGGCAGCTGCATCTGCCCGGGGCCGACCAGGAGGACGAAGACACGACGGCGCGGCTGTTCGTGCGGTGGCTGGCAGCCACGCGGCGGCGTTGGCTGGTGGTACTCGACGACCTCACCGACCCTGCTCCCCTGGAGGAATGGTGGCCGGACAGCGGTGCGAGTAACGGCTGGGTCCTGGCCACCACCCGGCGCGAGGATGCCCAGCTCAGCGGCCAGGGCCGCACCCTAATCCGGCTCGGCCTCTACACCCGGCACGACGCGACAGCTTATCTGCGCCGCCGGCTCACCGATGCTGGACACGCCCACCTCCACGACCCCGGCCGGGCGGACGAGCTGGCGAACGACCTCGGCGATCTGCCCCTGGCCCTCGGCCACGCCGCCGCCTACCTCATCAACACCCGGCGCACGATGCGCGACTACCTCACCCTGCTGCGCGACACCCGCGGCCGACTGAGTGATCTGCTCCCGCCCAGCGCCGACACCGAAGGCTACGGGCGGCCCGTCACCGCCTCGCTCCTGCTCTCCCTCGACGCGGTGGACAAGGCCGACACCACTCATCTGGCCCGCCCCCTGCTGCACCTTGCCTCACTCATGGACCCCCTCGGCCACCCCGCCACTGCCTGGACCACACCCGCAGCCCTCAGCCACCTGCGCACCGCCCGCCCGTCACAGCGCCGCTGGCTACGCCGCCACCACCCGGCCGTCACCGAAGACGAGGTGCGCAGCGCGTTGGAATGCCTGCGCACCTATGCCCTGATCACCCAGGACACAGCCACCGCCCCCATCCGTCTGCACGCCCTGACCGCCCGCGCGGTGCGGGAAACCATCCCGGCCGGCATGCTCCCGGCCACGGCCCGCACCGCGGCCGACGCGATCTTGGGCCTGTGGCCCCGCCACGACCACGAGGCACGGGAACTGGCCGCCGCACTGCGCGCCAACGCAGTCCATCTCGATGAACTCACCCGCCCGGCCCTGTGGCAGCCCGCAACCCACCCGTGCATCTACCAGGTCAGCAGCAGCCTCACGGATGCGGGGCTGTACCGGCAGGCCATCGAGTACGACGAGAAAGCCGCTCGCCACAGCAACGACATCCACGGTCCCGACCACCCCGACACCCTGGGCGCCCGCCACAACCTCGCCGTCTCCTACAAGGACGCCGGGCGTGTCCAGGAGGCCCTCGACCTCGGCGAGCGGGTCCTGGCCGACTACGAGCGGATCCTGGGTGACGATCATCCCGACACCCTCACCGCCCGCAACAACCTCGCCAACTCCTACAGGGATGCGGGGCGTGTCCAGGAGGCCCTCGACCTCGGCGAGCGGGTCCTGGCCGACTACGAGCGAGTCCTGGGTGACGATCGTCCCGACACCCTGGGCGCCCGCAGCAACCTCGCCGTCTCCTACAGGGATGCGGGGCGTGTCCAGGAGGCCCTCGACCTGCGCGAGCGGGTCCTGGCGGACCGGGAGCGCATCCTGGGCGACGAGCATCCCGACACCCTGGGCGCCCGCAACAACCTCGCCCTCTCCTACGGGGATGCGGGGCGTGTCCAGGAGGCCCTCGACCTCGGCGAGCGGGTCCTGGCCGACTACGAGCGGATCCTGGGCGACGATCATCCCGACACCCTCACCGCCCGCAACAACCTCGCCCTCTCCTACAGGGATGCGGGGCGTCTCCAGGAGGCCCTCGACCTCGGCGAGCGGGCACTGGCCGACCGGGAGCGCATCCTGGGCGACGAGCATCCCGACACCCTCACCGCCCGCAACAACCTCGCCCTCTCCTACAGGGATGCGGGGCGTCTCCAGGAGGCCCTCGACCTGCGCGAGCGGGTCCTGGCGGACCGGGAGCGGATCCTGGGCGACGATCATCCCGACACTCTCTCCGCCCGCAACAACCTCGCCAACTCCTACAGGGATGCGGGGCGTCTCCAGGAGGCCCTCGACCTCGGCGAGCGGGCACTGGCCGACTACGAGCGGATCCTGGGTGACGATCATCCCGACACCCTCACCGCCCGCAACAACCTCGCCAACTCCTACAGGGATGCGGGGCGTCTCCAGGAGGCCCTCGACCACGGCGAGCGGGCAGTGGCCGACGACCACCCCCACACCCTCGATGCTCGCAACAACCTCGCCCGCGCCCCTGATGCTGCGGCAGCTGTACAGCAACCGGATACAGCAACCCCAGCAATCGCTGCCGACCTTCAACCCCCTTCAGACGCTCCCGAGTAACCGGTATGCCCTTTCCTGACCGATCTCTGTAGAGCTACGGATCAGAAGGCGCCGTGCCCAGTTGTGTCCGACCGGGCGGGGAACCACGGTGATTCATGGCCACTCCCGGGCAGTCGGCGAGTCAACGGCCTCTGACCGATTTACCTGGTCAGGGGCCATTCACCTGCGGTAGGGGTGGGATTTGAACAGTGAAGCTCCAGTACGGATGGCGGGTCTCCTCGCCACGCGCGTTTCGCAGCACGCCACGACTCGAAGACTCCCGGTAGTTGATCAAGCAGGCCCTTGGCAGCGAACAATGCCACGCTCGCCACGCCCGAGCCGGCCAGAACCCAGAGCGTGATGGTCACATCCACTGGTTCCATGCTCCTCTCACTGTCTGACAACGTGTCCGTTGATGGGGGACACGCTCCAAGGGAAGCTGCGCGTCGCAACTGTCCACCAGTACCTCGGACGTTCCTGCTGAACTCCGGACAGTCGGCTCACTGCGCCCTAGTCTGAACGGAACCGAGCTGGACAGTTGTGGCCGATGCTGGACGACTCTGGACAGGCGGCGGCAACGAACCACGAGACGGGGCGGGACGATGGCTGATGACTCTCTGGCCAAACAGCTGGCTCGCTTGCGCGTCCGGGCTGGCAACCCTTCGCTGCGAGACCTGGAGAAGCTCACCGATCGCCAAGGTCGAAGGATGAGCCGGGCCTCTATCCAGGACAAGTTCTCCGGAACTAGTGGTCTGAAAATGGTCCATGTGCTAGCTCTGGTTCGAGCATGCGCCGATTACGCACATTCGATCGGCGCACCACTTCCGCCTGAAGATATTGATGAGCAAATTTGGCAAGAAAAGGTAGCACACTCCACTGTACCCATAAACCGGCGTTCTGTTGAACCGCCAGGTGTGACAGACCCTAAAGAAGCTCAGGATCAGAAGACCGGCACCCCATCCGAACTAGAGGCACTAATCCCGCCTCTCATCAACGCCGGCATGGACGATATTTTAAATCTTGCAAGACAGGGCGCAGGCCAACCCCTAGAAACATGGCTGCCAACTGTCGTTGTTGCACTCGGCCACGCACGTATGGATTACCAAGGCTTCCTCAACATGGCCACCCAAGCGCCACCCGGCCAGATAGTGAAAATCCTCGAATCGATAGCCGATGACGGCCCCGAAGATATCGGCAACCGATACTTCCAGACCTGCCTGCTGACTCAGCACCCTTCCGAGATACCCAAGCTCCTGGTCGCACTTCGCCGGGCTGAAGGGGAGTTGAGCCTCTGGTATGCGCACAATTTCGTTGACGCCATCCTCGGCAAAGGCGACTGGCTAGGGGGTACCAGGTCGGATCTGGCCGACGTCCTTCGAGCGCTGCGCGCGGCCACCCTGAAGGATGACGCCGATAAACTCGCAGAGAATATCGGGCTGCACACATGGCCCAGAATAGCGTTGGCGACTGCCGGAGCTATTCCTGAATCCTTTCTCGGGGATCGAGAGCTCATTCTACATGCAGGATCACAGGGTGGACCGCATCGACTCTTAAGATTAATCAACTGCCTGAAAGAGGAGCAGATCCAGGGGCTCGAATCGCACAGGGTGCTGCACTATCTGCTGACAGCGGTGCCCAGGGGAAAGCATGCGGATTATTCTCGCGTACTCAACGACGCTGGAATGAAGTCCGAGGCTCAACGCCTGCTGGATCTGGAAAAAGAAACGCCGTTCTGAAACTCTGACAACTGCGACATATAAACTACAAAGCCCCTGCCGCGCGACTCCGCGGGGGCGTCGTGCGGCCGGGGCCTTCATCGGCTCGTCTCAGTTTCCGTCTCATTCAGACCCGTTCACCGCCGTTCAGACGAGACCACGAGTCCGGTACGACGCGAGGCCGAGACGTCCATGAACGCAGGTGAACGCATCCGGACTCAGCCCACCGCACCACCAACACAGTTGGAAAGCGTGCTGGCACAGGAGTTGGGCTTGTGACACACAAGTTGGCGGATCGTGGTGAGCTTGGGGTGTGGAGACCATCATCGCCAGTGGCATAGCCGTCCTGGGGACCCTGCTTGGTTCCGGAATCACCTTGGTTTTCCAACGCCGCACCACCGACATGAGTCACCAGTTCACCCGGCGCGAGAAGCTCCGACAGGAACGACTCGATGCCTACTCAACCTACGTCGGCGCCTTGGTGAACTACCGACGCTGCCTGGTGCACCTCTGGTTCTGCGAGACGAGCAGTCACCACCAGAGGATCCCGAAACAGTGCGCGTCCGCTCTTACGGCCTACGCTCCAATGTCCAGGAGGCGCTGTTCCGGGTGCAGATGCTCACCGACGACGAGACCCTAGGACAAGCCGCGGAAGACGTGCTTGCAGAGATCACCACGGTCACCAAGGCTGAGAACAGGGCCGAATACGATGCGATCAGAGCACAGACCCACGACGGCATCCAACGGCTGATCAGAGCAGCCAAGCAACATCTCTGAGGCGCTTCAGGCGCACCGGTCCGTGAACTCGGGGGAGCGGCCGCCGGCAGCTGCACCACAACCGCACCAGATCGAGCGGGGAACAGCGGGGAACCTCGGTGAAAGCAGCCGAGCCCGCCGAGGCTGCAGCCCGACCGTTCGCCCAGATCAGCCCCTGTTTCGGCCTCAAGTGCCCGCAGCTTCCCAAGCTGATGTCCCATCCAGGTCGGCTACGAGCGTCCCAGCCAGTCGCCGAGCGTTCTGGTCTGCCGCTCCGTCCGGGCTGCGGCGCTGGAGCGCCGGTCCCGGCCGAGCGGCAGACCAACAGCGGAAGAGGCACGGCGCGTAGCAAGAAGCCCCGCACGTCATCCGCCGGGGGAAACGGCGACGTACGGGGCGAGCCGGCCGGTCGCAGGAGCACGCTCAGACCGCGGCCAGCCGGAGATCCGGAGCCTTGGTTAGGCAGCGGACGAGTTTCGGCGGGCAGCCCTCGTCCCCTCCGCCGTCGTATCAGCGTCAGTGGCCGTCTCCGCCGTTAGGCCCGACACGATCAGTTCGGCCAGCATCAGCGCTGCCTCGGGACGGATGCTGCCGAGGCGTACCAGGCCGTCACCCGAGACGTTCACGTCAGCCGCGAGGCCGGGGAAGTCCGACTCCAAGCCCAGGGCTGTCAGTTGCTCAGCCAAGGTGCCGGCGCTACGTCGAGCCTGTGCCCAGCCGCGCACGTAAGGGATCCCGGGCATCAGGTTCTCCGCACGCTTGGCGACTACGCCCCATCGGTCGGTCATGGTTCAGCCCTTTGCTTCACGAGATTCGGTCGTTTCGTCGCCGCTCTCCCCGAGACGCTGCACGCTCGAAGCCAGCGCAAGCTGCAGCAGTTCCGCCAGTCGCTCCGCGGTGTCCGGCGACACGCGCCCGAGTTCGACCAGGCCGTGCCCGAAGGCATTCAACTCGGCTCGCAGGTACGGGAAGTCCTTCTCCAGGCCCGCCCGGGTCAAAGCGTCCCTCAGAGCGGAGGTGGCGTTGCGCGCGGCGTACCAACCGTCGCTGTCCAGCGGCGACCAGGTGGCAGCGTCCTGCCGGTCGGTGGCGTCATCCCGGCGCATCGATCGGAGCCCTCTCGATCGCGGAGAAGCCGAAGGTGTCCGCGGCCAGGTAGCGCTCGCCGTATCGGTCCACGCGAGCAAGTAACTCGGCGGAGGCAACGAGCATGGTCGCCAGGGCTACAGGACGGAGCGGGTTGGCCATCGGCCGCCGGGCCGGCGCGCGTAGCCACTCGTAACGGTCACCGCGCAGGGGAATGGGGCCAGGGACGACGACCGCGGAACCGCGGCTCAGGTATCGGTAAGCGGGTGCAGTGCCCGCTTCCTGCGCGAGGTAGTGGAGGAAGGTCTCTTGGCTCTGCGAGCCCAGGAAGAAGCCGACACGCTGTGCCTTGTGATCGAGGACGGTAGGGCCGAACGGCAACCCACGGCGAAGAAGTTGATCGAAGGCCTCGATGCCGACTCGCTGCTCCACCGTCACCACGTCGAAGTAGCGGCCGGTCGGGAGCATGTACGGTGCGCGTGGGTCGTCGGTCCAGGTAGCCCGGCACCTCACCGGATCGTCAGCCGCCGCGGAGAGCCATTCAATGCCTCTCCTGGTCATCCTCTGCACGTCATCTCACCTCGGTCGGACTTGGTTGCGGCCGCGACGCCGCCCTGTGTCCAGACTCAGGGGCGCCTCCCGAGCCAGGGCAGATGACGAGAGGTGACGGGGGATGACGCCTCGCCCGCGCACGTGTCATCCCCCGTCATGTTGCAACCGCTCACGATCTCCGATTACTGGCAGCGCTCAGCGATGAGCAGCACGTACATTCAGATGTAGGGGCGAGAAGTCACGCGTCCCGGGAACCACACCCGTGAGCCAGTGGAGAGGGAACGGTCACGTCTTCGATGGAGCCGACCAGCGTTCGCTTACGGCAAGCCCGTACGGGCCGAGGTTGGAGTCAGCCGCGGTTGGTGCGCGAGCTCCGCCAGGCTGCAACCCGCCGTGGCCACCAGCTCCCGTCGGATGCGAGCGTGAAGCGACGTATCGCCAGTTGGGAGAACGGGCACAGCGCACCGGACGACTTCTACGGCCCGTTGCTGTGCGAGGCGTACGACCTCAGCGCCGCCGAACTCGGGCTGAACCACGAAGGCGAGCGGGACACGGGGCTCTTGGACGCTGGCTATCCGGCAAGCCCCGAGGGCGCCATCGAAGCCGTCGGTCAGCTTTGGCGAGCAGATCTCAACCGGTACGAGCCCCTGCTCCAGGCCGAGCCGTCCGAACCGGCGTGGAGCGAGGCTTCGCTCCGGTGGTTGGTGGCGCCCGAGCCTGCCGTTCCCCGGCAACGGCAAAGCGGAATGCGTGTCGGTCTCGGGGACGTAGCCGCTATCAAGACCACCGCCGACATGTTCGCCGACTTAGACGACCGATTCGGCGGCGATCACGCGCGGCATTCGGCCATCCAGTACCTCAGTACCGAAGTGACGCCGCTGCTTCACGGCCAATACACCGAGCAGGTCGGCCGGGCCCTGTTCTCGACCGTTGCGGAGGCAACGCTCCTGGCCGGTTGGATGTCCTACGACGCCTGTCGGCACGGCTTAGCACAGAGGTACTTCCTCCAGGCTCTCCGGTTGGCCCAGGACGCCAACGACCGCCGGCTCGCCGGAAGCATCCTGTCCGCCATGAGCCATCAGGCGACGTTCCTCGGCCGATACACGCAGGGCGCGACGCTCGCCCGTGCTGCTCTCATGGGTATCTCTCCCGTGGCCACGCCCACGCTTCGCGCCCAGTTCCACGCCATGGAGGCACGCGCCCTTGCCCGGACCGGGGACGTTCGGGCTTGTGAAGCCGCCTTGAACGCGGCTACGAAGGCACTGGAGAGCCGGAACAGCGACGACGAGCCCGAGTGGATCAGCTATTTCGACGAGGCCGAGCTTGCCGCAGAGGCCGCCCACTGCTTCCGTGACGTCAACAGCGCCCAGCAGGCCGTCGCCCACGCTGAGAACGCCATGAGCGGCAGCCACGTCCGGAGCGACTTCTTCGCAACCATGGTGCTCGCCGACGCCCACCTACGCGCCGGCGACGTCGAGGAGGCTTGCCGCGTGGCACTCGACGCGCTTGACCTGGGTGAGCAGCTCAAATCGGCGCGATGCGTTAGCTATCTTGCCGAGTTCCGGCAGAACCTCGCAGTGGCCGGCAGCAGCGCGGAAGTGCAGACGTTTTCCGAGCAGGTCAGGGAGCACCGGCTGTGGATCGCCTCGGGCGATCATGTCGCTGTCTGAGCGCAGGCCGCCGCGCCCTCAGAACGGGCCCCATTCGTCTCGCCCCTCCCCAGTGCGAAGGGACCGCACCCGACGGGCGAACTCCGCGGCAGCCGAGTCGCTGGTCGTGACCTGGTGGCCGAGCCAGGCCACCATCATCAGTTCACGCAGGTCCGCAAGGGTCTCGTACCCGGGCCAGTTCATCAGGTCGAAGCCGTACCGGTGCACGAACTCTGCATACTCCGCCTTGGTGTGCCAGCGGTACCGGTCGTAGAACATCGCCGTCTGGATCAGATCCCACTCACGCGGCGCGAGAGCGAAGCCGTCCAGGTCGATGAGCACCGCGTGCCCGTCCCGATGGCGGAGGATGTTCCCGATGCTGGCGTCGCCGTGGATCATGCCGAAGGGGAGAACGAAGTCCAGCCGGTCGTACTCCTTGGCGAGCCTTGCCGCTCGCTCGTCGAGGAACGTCCGGTCCTCATCCGAGATGCCGTCCAGCCCTTCGAGGGACGCCGCCACCTTGGCCAGCGGATCGAAGTACGACAGACCGAGGGATTCGGGCTCTTCGAACCAGTGCAGACGGCGGAGCAAGTCGGCCAACTCCGCGACCGTGGCGTACTCCTCGCGCTCCTGGACGCTCTCCCAGAAGGTGACCACTCGGCCGGCGATGACAAGTGGCTGAACTGTCGAGGCGGGCACGCGCATGGCCGGGAAGTCCTGTGTCTCCAGCCACCGAGCCACGCCCACGGCCCGCTCCATCTCCGCGCGGACCGCTGGATCACGCGCGATGCGGACTATGACGGGTAACGAGGTGAGGCGGTAGACCGCGTTCGAACCGAGGCGCAGCAGTTCGGCGCCGCGGGAGTCGAGCCCGGCTGTCGCACAGGCCTCTTGGAGAACACGCTCCAGGCCCTCCGCCGTGAACTCCGTGCCGCCGCTGTCCGGTCCCCCGCTACTGCCCGAGATCATGTCTCGACCATACGGGCCGGACCCAGCGCCCGACAGGCTGCCTACGTAATAGGGGCGTAATGATCTTTCTCGGCTCCCAACCGGCGGCACCCTCCGCCGCAGGTCAGGGCACCGGTGGCCCCTCGGCCCTACCTGGCCTCCGGAGCCGTGTGCGCAGGTTCGAATCCTGCCGGGGGCACTCGAAAAATGGGAACGGTCACGCCGATTTTGTCGGGCTTGTCCATTCCGAGTGCCATGATCGGGTTCCAGCACTTCGGTGCGGGGACCCGATTTTTTGTTCCACGGGTCTAGCTCGCGGGTTACGGACACCAGTCCGTCAAGCAGATGCCCCGGGATGGTCACCCGTAGGGTCAGTTCTTCGCGGGGCCGGCTGTAGCGGACCTCCAGCCCGAAGGCGTTGTAGAGCCTTCGTTGGATCTCCTCCGGGACCAAGGTGAGGTCCACATCGAGGTGCGGGAGCGCATCCAGTAGAGCCGCGCTGTCGGCGGGTTGTGCCACCTGTTTCGGCGATTGCAGGTGAGCCAGTTGCTCGGCGAGCTGTTGGCGTTGTGCGCCCAGCGTGGCGTGTTCACGGCGGATCGCGTCGCGGAACTGCTTCTCCTGATCCGGGTCGAAATCGTCGGCCGCCTCGTCGCCGCCGAAACCGTCGGCGAGCGTGCGGATGAGGCGGGCCTGGCGCTGGCCGATGGCGGTGATGGCGCGCTCCAGAGCCGCCCGCTCGTTGGCGATGCGGTCTCCGGCACCATCCGCCGGCCGAGCGGCTTCGAGTGCGGCTGTGAGGTGGCCGCACCGATCGGGGCCGAAGATCCTGGTGGCGAAGAAGCGAGAGACGCAGGTGATCAGGATCTCTTCTCGGACCCACAGGCTCTTGGGGTGGTCGGGAAACCACGGTTGATCACGATGTTCGTTCGGGTCGGGCTGGCAGGCGTAGTAGGAGATCTGGTGGCGGGTCTTACCGAACATGCGGCGGGCACAGATGTCGCAGTAGACGTATGACCGCAGGGCGTAGGAGCGCTTGGTGGCCGGGTGGGCGTTGGCTCCGTGGGTGGTGCGGGATCCCTGACGCTGGCGGCCCACGGTAGAGACGGCGTCGAACAGTTCCTTGGTGACAAGAGGCTCATGGGCGGGCCGGGGCGACCACACCCAGTCCTTCGGGTCGTTGTAGCAGCCGCCCTTCTTTATCGCGCGGCGGTTCCAGACCTGGTAGCCCGTGTACTTGGGATTGCGCAGGATCTCTCGCACGGCGGATCCGCTCCAGCGGCCCAGAGCCGCGTCCGGCCGGGCCGGCTCCGGAGGCGGGTATGCGGCGAGGTCCAGATTCAGACGGTCGGCGATGGCGTCGTAGCCGAGCTTGTCCAGCCCGCGGAGCTGGAAGATGTGGGTGACCGCCGAGGCCCGCAGCGGGTCGGGGATGAGCCGGTGCTTGGTACGACCCTCGGCTCGGCGAGCCGGGACGGGATGGGGCACCTTCTCCGCCAGGTAGCCATAGGGAGGCTTGCCCACATTCCAGCCCTGGGAGACGTGCTCGATGAAGCCGTCCCAGGACAGCTCGAGCATCTGCAGTACGTACCACTCGAAGACGGCCTGCTTGACGCGCCGGGTTAGGGTCGGTGTGGCGCGCTTGGCTCTGGGGCCAGTAACGATCGGTTCATCGGCGGCGCAGAAGGCGACTCCGGCCTGCTCCAGCTCGTACTCGATCTTCGTGCCGAAGTAGGTGCGACGGGCGACACGTTCGATCGACTCGCAGATGACGGCGGCGAAGCGGCGGTCCGGACACTGGGCCTCTTGGAGGAGATCGGCAACGCTGCCGTCTCGCGGGATAGGGATCTTGAAGTTCTGGTGGGCAAGGGAGTTGCCCCGCTCGTGCAGTTCCTTGCGACCGGACTCGACGTCGTAGAAGTGGGCGACGATGACCCAGCCGGGCGGTAGGGCAGCTCTGGCATTGCGCAGTTGCCGGGGCAGCGACAGCGTCGGGTCCTGGGCATCCTCCGTAGAGGTCCGGCCGAGCCAGGCCACCGGGACGGTCACCGGGAGCGCCGCGGCGTCCGGGATGCCGTCGGTGGCCCAGGGGCGGCCAGGTACGGGAGGCGCCCAGGACGACCGGGGCGCAGGTGGGGTGGCGGGCATGTGGCGTCCCTCTCCCATTGGTTATGTGCGGGGTGGCTCAGGGCGGCCGGCTTCGGCCTGTCCGGTTTCCGGTGGGGCACTGTGGCGGCCGTACAGCCACTCCAACACCTCGCAGATCGCGGCACCTTGGCGCTGGGCCAGAGCTTGAGCGTCCTCCCCGTCGACAGCGACGTACTCCACGACCGCCCGCGGTCTCTGGGCTGAACAGGACTTTCCCGGGGTGACGCTGACGGTCGCCGTCCATGGACGCTCCGCCTCGGCCGTGTCGTCAAGGCCGCCGTCCGGCGTGTCGGTTTGAGGGTGCGAGGGGTGGTTCACGGTTGCTCCGGCTACTGCGGGCCCAGCCCGGTTCCGATGCTGACGGCACCTAATAGAGATCCCGTGCGGCGCAATTGCCACCATCTCAACGGCTGTTCGGATGAAAGAGAGCAACATCCACCCTTCTTGATACTTTGGACAGAGCGCCGATCACGAGCAACTCTTCGCAGGCAGAAGGGGAAGCGAGCCACTGGCGAGCCACCTTCCAGCCCCTCGGCTTCACTGGATCGCGATCAAAATCTTCCTTGTTCGATTCTCGGGAAGTGCTGGAGAGAAACAGCCCGGCCCCGGCCGGATTGAAGTTGAGTCCCCGTTGAACCTGCCGCTCCGGCAGAGGCTCGGAATTCTGAGACGACCTCGAGGCCCAGCCGCTGCACCGAACCGGGCCGACCGATCGAGTGCGCTACTCCACCAGGCTGAGATCGGCCACCGATCGGACTCGACCTCGATCGGAGCCCTGCTACGGACATGGCGCACACCCCACCCCGGCAGATCGCCGCCAATAGGCCCACGGGGGCACCACAACCCCCGAACAGCGGCCCGGTGGCACCCGGCATATGGGGGGTGCCGGGCGCCGGGCGCCGCCCGCAGCAATGTGCCTGTGCAGCGGACACCCTCTCTCGCCACTGACGCCAATCCGCCGTGCTTTGAATCTGCTACAGCCTGCATCCAGGCGCCTACGCGCCAAGCCAGAGATCTGTGGTCCGGAGCTGATCTTCTACCGATCGGCACGATCTCTCGTTGCCGCCGATCTGGCTCATGCCGTGCGTCAGACCGCTTCGCTTCACCGGTCCGGCGGGACAGGCCGAGTCGACAGTCGCCGAGTCCACCCAGTCCGCTGACCAAAGACGCTGGACTGTCAGCAGGTACCTGTAAACGCCGGAACAGCACGGTCTCAGTTTTCCGCGCCCCGGGGAAACTGCGGCGGCGCCTCAGCGCAAGCTACGGCGAATGATCTTCAGATTCGAAGTTCGAAGGCGGGCGCCGTTCACCAGTAGATCGGGATGCATTGCTGCACCGATATACAGTCGCCCTCGCGCGGCAGTGGCTCGCGGTGCACCTGAACTGCATCCTGGCACCTACGTGGGGTGTCGCATCCAAGGACGTACACAGAAACGACGGGGGATACGACCCCCGAAACGACAGGGCAACCGCCATTCGAACCAAAGCGCTGCGATAGGTATCTCAGGACCGGCTTTCGCTAATTTCATGCAAGGGCCTGAGGACTCTCAGCCGCTGCAGTTCCCGAATATGTTCCGCGGCCCTTCTCGGAGCGGTACCGCCTGTGACAAGCACGCCGGCTTCAAGGTTTTTGTTGACCCCGGACTCGGTGAGGTTAGCGCTGCCCACCAGCAGAGTGCGGCGGTCGGCGACGGCCAGTTTGGCGTGCTGGCGGGCACGTTGGTGCTCGCGTACCGAGGGTGTCCAGTGCCACAGTCTCAGCCCCCCTACCGAGGTGAAGGCGTCGGCCGGTTCAGGCCCGGAGAGCAGTCCGCCAGCGCCTTCCAGGGTCTCCACGACGATGTGGACATCCACGCCCCGCGTCACGGCATCTCGCAGGGCCCTCAGGAGCGGAGGATAGGGCCTGGCGGCGTACGTCATGGCCAGCAGCTCTGAGTCGGCGCGACCGACGAGGTCGGTGAGAACCCTCGCAGTGGCACGGGCGGGCACGCCAGGGGTGGCGGGCCCGCTCCAGACGGTGCGTACCTCAGCCTCGCCGTGGCGCCGGGACCATCCTGCAACGAACCCGCGCAGGTAGGCGGCGACATCGGGGAGCGGAACACGGTCCCGTTCCGCTGCGTCGTACAGGCTCCGTATCGCATTGACCGCGGCCGGGACTTGGACTACGAGCAGCGCGTGCTCAAGTCCCCGGCCCCGGGCGAAGACCCCAGCTAGGTCCTTGGCACGGGACGGCCCGAGCAGGACGACCGCCTGCTCTGCCGCCGCCTCGAAATCCCGGCGGCTCACGGCCGCAGATTCACAGGGGTGAGGACCTGGTCGGTGTCGTCGCCCAGCGGGACGAGGAAACGGCGGTCCAGGAAGCGGTTGCCGCGTTCGCAGGTGGTCTCAGAGACGAACAGGCAGACGTGGCAGGCCGCGCCATGCAGGTAGTCCGCTGGGTCCTTCGGCAGCCGTTCGGCGCACAGCGGGTCGGAGGAGCAGCGCGCGGCATCCTCTAGCGCCCTGCGCACGATCCGTTCGAAGTGGGGGTTCTCGGTCAGAGACACGAGGCCTCCCAGGGTGCCCTCGGAGTCGGGAACGGCGGTGTAGATGAGGATGCCGGTGCGGGTCTTCTCCTCGTCTCCGGCGTAGATGCGTTCGCCGAGGCTCGCCGAGCTGTAGCCGCATTCCAGGGCGATGGTGCGGATCAGCATGTGGGAGAGGGTGTGCAGGGCTATGTAGCGTTCACCGGGCCAGCCGCGCATGGGGTCGAAGGGGCCGGTGATGCGGTCCGATTTACGGTTGCTGCGAAACCGGCCGAAGGCTTCCCGGTGGGCCGCCATCTGCGGCGACTTCTGCATCCGGTCCTCCCACTCGGCCATTAGGTCCTCGCGCACGCGCAGGAAGATGCCCTCGCCGCGTACCTCGCTGGCCGGCACCCAGTTCTGCGAGGTGCGGGAGAGGCGTACGAGGGTGGCGATCTCCTCCGATTCAGGGTCGGGGGCGTCGAGCCGAGTAAAACCAACCAGCGCGCGAGCCTCCCGCAGCCGCTGTACTTGGCGGACGTCCGCGAACAGTTCGCCGAGCGCCGCGGGGACGGTGACGCTCTCCATCGCGAAGTCGTCGGTGGGGTCGGGTACGTGCGGTGCGGCGAGGACGTCCCATTCAGGGCTGAGCAGGTCGGCCGCCACCGCCGCCGCGTCCTGGCTCTGTTGTCCGGCGGTGCCCTGTCTGCGGGCCTCGATGGCGGCGATCAGCGCGTCCGGGTCGTATTCCCTGAGATAGGTGAACTGCGGCATGGCGGACAGCGCGTCGTAGACGGGACGTGAGGTGACGTTCTGCAGTTCCACCCAGCGTTCCTCGACCAGTTCGGTGAGGTCCTGGTTCCTGCTCGGCGGCAGGGCGAGGGCACTGAGCGTCATCGGGAACCACTGGTTGGAGGCGCCCGCCACCATCAGGGTGGCCTCACGGTCGCAGCCGTCGTTCTCGAAGGCGGACAGGTGGGGGTGGCGGCCGCGGCAGGCGGGCAGTTCGGCGCGGCCCCGCTCCCCCATCGCGTCGCGGATGTTGCGGCGCTCCCCACAGGCGACGCATTCGAGGGTGACGTTGGCCGCCTGGTTGCCGCCGTGGTCCTTCATGCGCATCAGGGGCCGGGGGCTCTTCGCGCACGGGTTGCCGCGGTGGACGAACATCGCGTACGGGAACTCGTCGAGGTGCCCGTTCGTGCAGACCAGGGTGAAGCGGGCGGTCACGGCTAGGGGCCTGCCGAACTTGCAGTCGCTGTGGACGAACTTCGCCTCGTGCGGGGTGCGCGGGTTGTTGTTGAGGAAGGTGAAGGCGTCGGAGTCTATGGGGGCGAGCAGGTTGCAGGCGGTGCAGCGCAGCCACTGCGGGAAGGGGGTGACGGGCACGCCGACGCCCTGCGCGGCCCAGTCCTTGGGAGCGCCGTCCGCTCCCTCCATCCAGGGGGCGGAGCGCAGTTCGCTGATCTGTGCGCGGCCGTAGAGCTGGAGGGCCCGGTTGACGGCGGTGCGCAGCCGGGGTTCCTCGATGAGGTAGTCGTCGGGGAGGAGCCCGGTGTGGCTCCAGGATTCGAGGCCCTTGACCAGGACGGAGAAGTTGGGCAGGTCGACGAGCGCGCCCACGCCGGCCGTGTACATGAGGTGGCTGGGGCGTGCGGCGCCCACGCGCCGGTAGTAGTTGCCGCTCATCGCCGTCCCTTTCCTGCCGCCGGTGCGGCGTCCCCGTACTCGTCGGCGTCGACCGGAGCGCCGCCGTCGCCTCCGTCCACGCCGGTGTCCTCGCCTCCCCGGGCACCGAAGTGCCAGGCGGGCCCGCCGTTGGTGGGCTGGTCCACGAAGTTGCCGCCGCCGGGCAGCAGCAGGTTGAGTTCGTTCTCGGTCTCCCGCATGGACATGGGTACCGTGAGTTCGTCCCAGCGGGAGCCGTCGGCGCGGTGGAGGAGTCCGGTGACCAGGGTGTCCTTCTTCTTCTCCTTGCGGTAGCCCAGGATGCCGCCGGCCTCACGGCGTTCCTCCCAGCGGTCCTTGAGGGCGTCGATGCGTTCGGTGAGGTAGTCCTGCGCGCGCTGCCCGCCGACGCGGTCCGCCCGCTCCAGCAGCCGCTGTTCGACCTGCCGGGCGAGGTCGCCGTAAAGATCGACGTGCTGGGCGTCGGTGTTGCGGGAGTTGTCGTACGCGGCCTGGCGCAGCGCCGCGATGTACGTCGGTGCGGTGCCGCGGTCGAGTGCGCGGCGGGTGAACGGTGTGACCGACAGGGCCTCGACCTGGCGGTAGAAGGTCGCGTGGTAGTGCGCGAAGTCCTCGAAGTGTGCCAGGTCGCGCGGCCGGGACCAGTTGTAGAGGGTGACGACCAGGCCGGGGCGGCGTGCGTCACGGCCGACGCGGGAGGACGCCTGGATGTACTCGGCGGTGTTCTTGGGCTGGCCGACGACGAGCATCAGGCCGAAGCGGGAGACGTCGACGCCGACCTGGAGCATGGACGTGGCCAGGACCACGTCCACCGCGCGCTCCTGCACGGGCGTCATGCGGGCCCGCGGTTCTCGCTTGTCCCGCCGGGCCGCCACGTATTCGGCGGCGAAGGCCTTGCGGCGCTCCGTGGTGTCCCGTTCGGGGTCGAAGGGCACCTCCAGTCGTTTGAGGGTGGCGCTGATGTCCGCGGAGGAGATACGGGAGGTGAGTTCCTGGATGGTGAGCATCCCGGACTTGGTGGGGATACGGTCCGCGATCGTGTCGTGCCCCTTGCGGCCTCCGTTGGCGCGGACGCGGGTGGCGATGTCGTCGTCGAGGTAGCGGCGCATGCCGGCGAGTTCACGGGTGGCGTTGAAGTAACCGACGAGCGTCATGTACGGGTCGGCCGCGGCCCCGTAGGTGTCGAACTGCTCCTGTCCGGCAAGCAGCAGGATCTCGGCGACCCGGATCTCGGCTGCCTTGAGCCGGGTGCCGTGGGCGCACACCCCGAGGTAGCGGCGGCCGGGGTTATCCCGGGCGAGTTCCACCTGCCGGGAGAAGAACGTGTCGCCCACGTCCAGGACCTGCGGCGGGAAGACGGCGACCTGCCGGGCGAAGACGCCGCGCACCTGTTCGGCGGCGCGCTTGGTGGTGGCCGTGGACGCGACGATCTTCGGGCCGACGTCGTGACGTACGCCGCCCGCGTCGGTGTACGTCCAGCTGCACAGCTGGTCGACGGCGGCCTCAAAGAGTCCGACGGTGGTGCCGAGCGCACCGGAGATCAGGTGCAGCTCGTCCTGGATGATCAGGTCCGGGGGACGCAGCCGGGTGACGGGCTGGGCCGTCACCCCCTCCAGCGCCCCCTTGCGGGTGTGGCGGCTTCGGCAGCCGGTGCGCTCGTCGAGGTCGTCGTGGCGGTAGCCGTGGCGCGGGCACCATTCGGTGACGCGGCCGAAGAGTAGCCCGGCGTAGCCGTTCCACGGCAGCTGGGCGAACTTGTCGACGGTGGCGATGACCATGGCGGGGGCGAGGCGGTAGATCTCCTCATCGACGGTGAGCACGGGGATGCCCTCGCCGGGTGAGCCGAGCCGGGAGAAGGGGCAGCGGTCCTCACCCTCGCCCCGCGGGCAGTACAGCAGCACACGGCGCCGGTCGGCGTCGTAGTCCATATTGGAGTGGGCGGTCAGGCCCTGCCCGCACCAGGGGCAGCTGAGCACCTGGATGACCCGTGCGTGCTTGTCGCTGGCGCTCTCACGGGCTCCCGCGATCTGCTCCTGCGCCTCGCCGAACCAGTTCGGGGACACCGAGGTTCCGACCCACAGTCCGATACGGAACGGGGTGCCGCCCCAGCGCCGGTCGCGCGCGTACTCCTCACGGCGCAGCACCTCGCAGGCGCTGACCAGGGCGGCGGCCCGCTGGAACTGCTGGGCCGTCAGTAGTCGCAGGGTGTAGCGCATGAGGACGGCGACGCCCGCGCTGCCGTCACGGGCCTCTGCACCGCTGCCCACGACGCCCTGGAGCCTGCGCAGGGCGAAGGTGTACGCGGCCAGGCCCAGGTAGGCCTCGGTCTTGCCGCCGCCGGTGGGAAAGAACAACAGGTCTACGAGGGCCTCGCGCCCGGTACCGCGGTGCGGGTGACCGGGCGCGCTCAGCGAGGCCAGGTTGAGCAGGACGAAGGCGAGCTGGAAGGGCCGCCAGCCTGCCGCCTCCTTGCCCTGCACGTGCACCTCCTGGTGGGCCGGCCGGTAGGAGGCGGGATCGTCTTCGTGCCCGGCACGCCGGGCGGCGATGGCGGTGTTACGCCGCTGGAGGGCCATCGCCCGGTTGGCGAACCGGAACGCTTCGAGCGCGTCGTCGTCGGTGGACAGGACGTCGATACCGAAGGCGATGCGATGGCACACGTCCTCGGCCTGGTCGATGGCTGCCTCGGCCGCTTGTCGCAGATCGTCGGGGAGGGTCCGTGCCTTCTCCCGCTGTGTCTGGAGCCAGTTGCTGTAGCCGTCGGCGAGTGGGGCCAGGGCGGCGCTCAGTTCCAGGCGGCGTCCGGGCACGGCGAGGGCGGCGAGTTCGTCCATGCCGAGCTCCAGCCCGGCCAGCAGCGGCTGTTCGTCGATCTTGGGGGCGGTGGTGGCGCGCACGTCGTACTCGGGCAGCCAGGTGGTGGCCAGCCGGTGAGCCCGCCGCTCGCCGTGCCGGACGTCGGCCTTGACGGCGACGTTGCGGCCGACGGCATAGCGGAGGCTGTCGCGGTAGAGGAGCCGCAGCCGCCGCTCCTCCGCTTCCTCGGAGGCGCCTACCGACCTGGGGTCCAGCGGGTCGTCGATGGGCAGGAAGACGGCCGCCCGGTCGTCGGGGAACGCGGCGACCTCAAGGCCGGTCTGGAACAGCCACTGGGTGTCCCTGCGGTCGGAGGTGCTCTCGGGAAGCCGGTTGACGAGGGCGACCTCGACGACGCGCAGGTCTTCGCCCGCCGCTCCGGCCGGGCGCTCGCGAACCTGTACGTCGAGGTGGACGCCCTGCGTCGCGTCCCCCTCCAGGACGCGGCGCTGGTCTCCGAACCGGGTGACCTGGATGTCGATGGGATGGTGCGTGACAGGCTCGCGCCCCCATACGCGCACCGGATTCGGGCTGGTGTCGATGATCCTTTCGGCCAGCGAGTACCGCCCCCAGCGTGCGGTGACGCTGATGGTGCCGATCGACGCCGGGACGACAAAGGACAACCCCATGGAGGAGGCCCAGATACGGCCGGCGGCCTGCGGGGTGAGGCGTTCGGGCAGTTCACCGCCCTCGGCGGCCTGCCCGTCGTCACTGCCGGGTTCGTCGTCGCTGCTCTGGGCTGCGATGCGGGCCATCCGGCGGGCGTCGTCGCCACCGTCCGGGCGGGGCCCGAGCATGCCCACGAGATACCGGTCGCGCGGCCCCGCCGACCGGTGCGGCAGTTCCTCCGTCTCCCCGTCCCAGGGGCCGAGGAGGTCCCGACGGATGTACTCCACCAGCCCGTCGCGTACGTCGTATGAGTCCCCGGGGCGGAAGGTCTGCGGCACCTCGTTCAGCGGATGCGGCACGCCGGGGGCGGCGGGCGGGGACGACGGCATGGGCGGGCCCTTTCTGCCAGGGGTGAGCCAATTGGGTGAGGCTATCGCGCGGGTGTGACATCGCGAGTAACTTCAGCATGATGTCTATTGACTTAGTTCACAATGAGTTTTGCGAGATTCGGCGAGCGTGGCAAGCCGCGCTCACCGCCCCACCCACGCACCCCACCGAAATCCGTACTAGAATCTGTACAGAATCAAGACTCTATATGGGTACGGTGACAGCATGGAGATCCCTGAGGTCGTGACCGTCAGCGATGCGCGCGCGAGACTGTCGCGGATTCTGACCGACCTGTCGGAGTCAGGCGCGGATGCCGACCCGATCCTGATCGGCGCCCACCGCAAGCCGCAGGGCGTCCTCCTGTCCGTCGAGGCCTTCGAGGCGCTGAGCGGCCGGGCGGCGCGACGTCTGGCCGTCGCCTCGGCCACCGGCTCCATCGAGGCCGAGGGGCTCCGCGCCTCCGAGGCCTCCGACCGCGACACCGAGGCGTACGTAAAGGGCGACCTCGACGCGGACACCCTTGTCGCCCGCGCGATCGCCCGCCACCGACAGGCTCCGCAGCGGCGGGCAGGGTGAACGATCCGTACGCCATGCCCAACGGCGTGCTGCGCAACAAGCTCGGCATCACCGACCACCAACTGCTCGCGGCAGCGGAGGCGGACATCACCCGGGCACGCCTCGTCATGCTCGCCGAACGCCCCCTACCCGGCGCGTACGACCTCGCCCATCTCCAGGCGTTCCATGCCGCGATCTTCGGTGACATCTATCCGTGGGCAGGCGAGTTACGGACTGTGAACATCGCCAAGCGAACACCGTTCTGCCCGGCGAGGAACCTGGTGTCCTACGCCGGAGAGGTCTTCGGTTGTCTCGCCCGCTCCGGTCATCTGCGGGATCTCCCCCGGCAGGAGTTCGTCATCCGACTGGCTGAGCTGTACGGCGACATGAACGTCCTCCACCCGTTCCGCGAGGGCAACGGCCGTTCCCAGCGGGCGTTCCTGGCGCAGTTCAGCGCCGACGCGGGGTACGAACTCAACTGGTCCGGCATGGACGCCCAGCGCAACGAGGATGCTTCGGTGAAGAGCTTCCTCGGTGACAACAGCCTGCTGGAGCAGATGCTCGACGAACTCGCCGTCAAGAGCTGATACCCGTCGCTTCCAGTCGCCGACGCGCATCCGGCTGACCAATGCCGTCGTCCCCCTGCGGCGCCGGCATGTCGAAGTCCGCGCGCAGAGAACGGAGAAGGTTCCCCGAGGACGGCGACGTAGGCATGTTGCGCCGGCGTCTCCAAGCACGCCCCGACGTGTCCCCCATACCGACGGCGATGCCGACCGTAGCCCACGTTCCGCCGTCATTATCAAGCCATCTCTTACGCAGGAACGACACACTGCTCCTCGCCAGTGCTAGCCTTTGGGTGGCCCGACGGGGGCCACTCCCGGCGTTGAACTGCCTCAATTCCAGCGCCACTCAGGGACGAAGGAGCCATAGCTTCACCGGAACTGGTATCTGCGTCTGATTGTGCCCACATGTTGGGTGCACCGATTCAGTTGTCGGACGTTTGGGGGCAGAAGCGTTCGAGGACGGATCGTGCAATGCCTCATGGTGGCCGCCTCTCCCATCTGACTCGTACCCGCTGCGCCTATACCGGCGAGCCGTACCAGTTCGCCCTGAAGGAACTCAGGAAGTCGGGCAGTCCACGACCCATTCCCGACACTGCCTCGCCTCAGGCGCTACTTGAGTCACAGGTCTTGTGCAAGCTGGGGGATGGCGGTGCGTGGTCGGCACACCCTATGGGGATATCCAACGCACGGGTGAGCAGCGAGACCCCCATCGTCGTCCAACTCGACAGCCACGTTGAAATCTCGCAGAGCGACAACTACCCCATGGCCTTCCATGCTCTCGATCGGCTCTTGCCTTATGCCGAGCCGGGGGTTCAGGTGAACGGCGTCCCAGGCCTCCGTATCGCCGCCATCCGGAGGGATGACCTCCACCTCACCCTTGTGAATACCGACAGCCGCCTCCTCCTCCGGGGGATTCCCGGCACCAGATGGAGCACATACCTGGACCAGCGATGGAAAGCGCTCGATGCGGACGGATATCCACCGCTCTGGAAAGTACCCACACTGACGACCCATGAGCGCGACGACGCGGATTCATGCCGCCTGGTGCGCAAGACTGAGCTCGACATGCAGTGGCTGGGCTCTGGCCTACTGCGGAGGATCGCACTGTTTCACACCTCGAGCTCCGCCTATTCAACGCGCTCATGGATCACCGACGACGAATGGATCTTCGAGCTCGACACGCGAAATGACGTGGCTCTCGATCACGACACCCTGCTTTCCCGCCTCACTGATCCTGTGTGGGGGTTGCCTCTTCGTGTCTCGTCGCATCACTGCACCTGTGATGATCCGCCGCTGCCAGACAGCCGGTACACGCGGCAATGCACGTACCACCTGGTGAACTCGCAAGGTCTGCCGTGTGGCATGCAGGTTCGGTTCCGATCGGGCCCCGCCGTGTACGCCGACGATTCGACACGCGAAGAACTCGTGAGGCTGGGTGCCGATAGCGGCTGGCTGGACCGGGTCCTCCCGGAAGACGGAAACTTTTCCGATGAGGGGGCGGCTCGATGAATTGGGACAGCATCACCTTGACCGTCTTCGCAGGGTTCGGCGTCGCTCTCCTTGTCCTGGCTCAGCTCCGCGAACTCCTGGGAAAGATCACTGAAGTCGTCCAGGCCTGGCACGAGTTGCAGAGCAGGGTGCGGGAAAGGGACGAACAGGGGACATCATGCGCGCGAAGGGATCCCGATCGTCAGTGACACCCCATTCCGAAACCCGTACGTCTGCGTGCAAGTGTGCGTGCCGTTGGAGGAGTCGTTGCCCATTCGGTGTGCCGACCTCACCCGAACTTCCCCGAAGCTGGACCGGCGTCAGTCAGGTGGTCTCGGGTTGGCCGACGGCGATATTGCCACCCGCCGGCCAGGCGCATCGGGCCAGAAGCTCGGTTCAGGACTCGCTCATGAGGTTGGATGGCGCTTCGAGGCTCACCTGCACGGGGCCTTCCGCTGTGGCGAGGACCAGATCACCGTCGACGACGGCCAGGTCGTGCACAGGAAGGCTCAGGGGAATCCTCAGTGCCTCCGCTCCCGTCTCGCAGTTCCAGAAGCGGGCGGTTCCGTCGTCGCCGCCCGTGACAAGCATGGCTTCGCGGTCCGGGAGCCGGTACGACTCCACGGTGGTGAGGCCGGGGTGGGCGATCGGCTCCCCCATGGCATGGCCCGTCATCAGGTTCCACCGTCGTACGACCCCGTCCGCCCCCGCCGTGGCGAGGATGGGCTGACCGCCGAGTCCGACGAACGCGGACAAAGCCCGTATGCCACCGGCGTGATCCGTCACCACCTCACCGGTCCTCGCACCGGTATCCGGATCCCACAACCGCACCACGCCGTCCTCACCACCGGTGGCCAGGAAAGACCTCCCACCGAACCCGACGAACGCCGACAGCGCCCGCACACCGCCGACATGATCCGTCACCACTTCACCGGTCTCCTCACCGGTATCCGGATCCCACAACCGCACCACGCCGTCCTCACCACCGGTGGCGAAGACGAGTTTCTCCTCCTCGTCCTGGACCACTCGGATCGCGGTCATCGTCAGGACGTCACCGTCGTGTTCGATCTGGAACCTGTCGACCTGCTCGCCCTCGGCCGGGTCGAACACGCGCAGCATCGCGGTGGCGTCCACGGCGGCGAGCAGGGTCTGTTCCTCCTCGCCGCTGAAGGACGTCAGTGTCCGCGTGGTCGTCACGGCGTCGTCGACGAGCACGCCTGCCGACCGGCTGTCGTACGGCGCCCAGATCCGTAGGGTGCAGTCGTCGCCGCCGGTGGCCAGCAGGGGGTGTGCGCCGGACAGGGGCGGCACCGACGAAACGGCCCTCACCCAGTTCTCGTGGCCCCTCAGAGGCGCTGTCTCTCGCTCGCCGCCGGCCGGATCCCACAGTCGCAGGTCGTTGTCGCCACCGACCGTGACGAGCAGGGTCCGTGTACCGGCCTCGGTCTCCTCGACGAGGGCTCCCACCGCGAGGACCGGCCCCTCGTGGCCGGTGAGAGGCGCCATGGTCTGGCTGCCGGTGTCCGGGTTCCAGATGCGTACCGTCCCGTCCTCACCGCCCGACGCCAGCAGCATCTGTTCTTCCCGCCCCGAGAACGCCACGACAGAGAAGACAGCTCCGTCGTGACCGGTTAGGGGATCGGTTGTTTCCTCCCCGGTCGTCGGGTCCCAGATTCGTATCGTCCCGTCGTTGCCGGCGGTGGCCAGGAGCACTTGCTTGTCCTGGCCGTCCATGCCGACGAACGCCACTACCGAGTAGACGTCGCCGTCGTGGCCGACGATCTCCACGAGCCGTTCGGTCTCTTGTTTTTTGGATGGGTCCCAGTACGTCTCGTACTCGTCCAGGCCACCCACCGCCAGTTCCTTGCCGGTCAGCGGCTCCCAGACGCGTACGGTCCCGTCTCCGCCGCCCGTGGCCAGCAGCGTCTGCCCGTCGTCGTCCTCGAACGCCGCCACCGAGTGGACCCAGTCGTCGTGACCGGTCAGCGGCTCTCCCACGGTCTCTCCCCTGATCGGGTCCCATATACGGACCGTGCCGTCCGCACCCCCGGTCGCCAGCAGCGTCCGCCCGCCCGGTCCCGCGAACTCCGTGATCGACTGGACGGCGCCCTCGTGCAGCGCCACCGGGTCGCCCACGGCTTCGCCTCTCGCCGGGTCCCAGATGAGCACCGTCCCGTCGTCGCTGCCCGAAGCCAACAGCACCCTCCGTGAGGCGTCCGTGAACGCCACGAGGGTCTGCACCGAGCCCGTGTGACCGGTGAGACGCAAATGGGGTGCATGGCGCTTCAGTTGCCCCCAGGCCACGGACCAGGTCGCGTCAGGGTCGGAAGACCTTCTACCGAAGCGCTGCACGACGGTCTCCGGCGTGCAGCGAAGGGTCGCCAGCTCGCGCAGTCCGCGCCGGTCTTGGGGATCCGCGGTGATGAGCTGCTCCCAGGCGAACAGGACTCCCGCCACCGCTGGAGGCAGCTCGAACCGCCCGAGGGCTCTGAGCATGACGCTGGCCACGATCGCCGAGGGGCTCAGCCGGTCGAGCAGTTGGGGGCGGTCCGCCAGGAGCTGCCATCCGTCCGGCCCGGCGAGACCGGCGTGGGTGGGCAGGTGGTGCACGACATAGGTGTTTGGCCGTTGGTCCGGCTTCGGGCCGCTCCAAGGGCTCGCCAGGTACTCGGCGATACGGCGGTGCCGGTCGTCGTGGGTGGAGAGCGGAAGTGTCCGGGTGAAGTACTCGGCGAACGTCCGGTGCGCCAGGCGGTACACGCTCTGGCCGGATTCCGTGTCCAGCATGAGGTACGGCGCGGCCGTGCGCAGCAGCTCCGTGATGTCGTCATCGGTGACGGCGACGTCAGGGTTGTCGGCGAGGGCCGTCGCGATGCCCGCCCACACTCCGTCGGCGATGGGCAGGCCGCGTCCCTGCGCCAGGGCCAGCGCTTCGAGCAGGAGGCGGTTGCACGGGGCCTGTGCAGTCAGTCGCTCGACGGCTCGGGCGAAGAGCTGCCGGTGGTCGCATGCGAGGAGGGGGGTCGGGTCGGCGGCCAGCTCGGGGTTGCTGATGACCTCGCGCACGGCGAGGCGACCGTAGAGGAATTCCCGGTCGACGCTGCTGAGACCTTCCGCGGTGCTGTCGATCTGCGAGGGTTCGACGCCCAGCCTGGCCTTTGCCGCGTACAGTCGTTTGCGGATGTACTCGCGCATGGCCACAAGGTCGCGGGTTACGTGCAGCGTCTCCCGGTTGTCTTTCCGGTCCACTCCCAGTGCGTCCATGAGGTCGGCGTCCTCGGGTACCGGCAGGTCGGGACCTTCGCTGGTGGACTGGCGTGTGCCGACGATGACGCGGACCCCGGGCAGATCGGCCAACGGGCTGAGTATCCGTTCCGCGATCAGCAAAGGTAAGTGGGCCTCGTCGAGCGCGTCCACCAGTAGCGTGAAGCGAACCTCGGCGTCGCCCCTGGGGACCCCTCCGCCCATGCTCTTGCCGACCGTGCGAAAGCTCTGAACCAGCCAGGCGCACTGTTCGCCGATCGCCGTGTCGGGGGGAGTGCCGAGCCCGGCTGATTCGGCGATCCGCTGCACCAGGGTGCGGGGCGTCGCCCCCGTCAGATGAAGCACCGAGTCGAAGACGTCGTACGGAGGGAGGCTCCCCAGAGGCAGGGGCGCAAGATTCTGATGAGCCATCAGGATATCGGCGAGCTCCCGCCGGGAGTGCACCACGACATGGCCCAGCAGTGCCGACTTGCCCGACCCCGCCGCCCCGGTGACGACGAGCATGCCCCCTTCCGCGCTGTCGAGCCACGAGAGGATCCGGCGGCGCTCATCGTCCCGTCCTTCGAAGTACCAGCTCTGCTCACCGAGTTCGGCACCACTTGCCTTGGGGACGAAGTGGCGACGCTCGTCGTCCGTGAGGTTGGCAAGGACCTTCTCGATGTCGGTCACCGTGTCGAGGGATGCCTGCATGCGCCCCGCCAGGGTGGGCACGGCGCGGTGCAGGGCGGCACCGCCGTCGTCCAGACGCAACTGGATGGAACAGCCGCTCAGGTTCCGCTGGAGCTCCCTGGAGAGGTCGTAGAAGTCGATCGTGTCCTCGGTGCGGAAGGTACCGGTCAGGGCGGTGGTCAGCACCCTGCGGAAGGCGCCGAGGGCGGTGCTGCCCTCGGCGGCTGTCGCGACGAGCAGGAAGTTGCGCGCTTCCCGGTCCCGCAGGGCCTCGGAGTACATCCGGTCCACGAAGTCACTGGAGGAGCACGCGTCGATGATCACGATGGCCCAGCCGGCGCCGACCTGACACTGTCGTGCCTTTAGGGACTGCAGCAGGCCCTCGGGCCCGATGCCGCTTTGCATCAGCTCCGCGGGGCTGAGGGCGTGTGCGAGCAGCGTCGTGGAGCCCCCGTTGCTCCACCCATGGCCGACCCAGTACAGGAAGGTGTCACCGGTGACGTCGGGAGCCGACCACTCCTCAAGCCGCTGGCTGACAGCGTCGGCGCCTCGCTGCTCCGCCGGGACCGTCCAGGCGTCGCGGCGAGCGCCGAACGGTTCCAGCAGCGCGGCGATGGCCGCCACCTCCGGCTCCGTCTCCAGATGGTCGTGGTGAAGGTACACACCGATGTCGACGGGAAAGAACTGCAGCGGCCCCGAGGCATTCCCACTGTCCGAAACGGTCATCATCGGCCGCGTTTCAGTCGTCCTCGGGATCGATTGCCAGGACGAGCTGGGTGACGGGTGCGTTGCCTCCGGACTTGGCCTTGATCCGGTACAGACCGGGTGCGGGCAGGGTGACGTGGGCGCCGAGCTCACCGTCGATGGGGCGGAGGTCCGCTCTGGCAATCTGCCGGTCGGTTGCGGCGTCGTGAACGGTGCACCGGGGCCTGGCGTGCACGGGCCGCCCCGAGTCCGGCGCGGAAAGCACCCGCAGCAGCCAAGGCCTGCCTGCCTCAACGTAATCAGGGACGTCCAGGCCGATGTGGCCGTCTCCCAGCGCGGGGCCGCGATCGTGGTCGTACTCGGTGAGCACGGCTCGCACGTACTCGATGGCGACGCTGTCCTTGGCCAGCCCGCCGTGCTGCAACGGCAGCCATTGGGGCTCGTTCGAGGCGAGGTGGGCCGCGTCCCGGTAGACAGTTCCGTCTCCTGCCCGGTCGCGGCGGACGGGGACACGGTCACCGTCACGGGCCAGTTCGCCGTTTCCGTTCCCCTCGAACGCGACGTACTGCTTGTGCACCACTCCGCCGTCGAGACGCAGACTCTGAGCCGTCGGCTGCGCGACACCGACGACCGCGCGGTGTCCTGGGAGCACGGGCCCCTGTTCACGCATGCGTTGCTGGAACAGTTGTGCATCACGGGCGAGTTCGGCGTCGCCACCCAGGGTTGCCACGTCGGCCGGAGTCAGGCGATGCACGTCCGTGCCGGCGTCGACGCAGCGGTAGTCCGGCAGCAGGTCGTGTACGCCGGGCAGTGTCGCCGACAGGGCCTGCATCCGGCGCCGCAGCCGGGCGGGCAGCCGGCCGGAGCGGTCGCCGTTGAGGATGGCGGCCGCCTTGACCGAGCCGAGGAACGGCGTGCCGAGGGTGACCACGGCCCTGGTCTCGGGGGCCAGGTCACTGCCCTGGAAAGCGGCGTGCGCGAAGGCCGCCCGGGTGACCAGGCCGCCCATGGAATGGGCGACGAACACCAGGCGGGCCTCGCGCCCGTGCGGATGCCGTCGGCGCGCCTCATCGTGCTCCTTGCTGGCACGCCACTGAGCCAGGTGACGGTGAGCGGCTTCCGCCAGCAGTTCTCCGTTGACGGCGACGGGCAGCCGCCAGTCGTACGGGAACTCGAGTACGGCCTTCGAGTCGGCGACCGTCCGTTCGATGGCGGTGAGCAGGGCGCTGTAGGGCTCCAGCCCTCTCAGGGACGGCGCCCAGGCGGGGAAGCGCGGGAAGCGCAGCAGTTCGGTGGCTTCCACCCTGCCGTACTTACCGGCTCGCTCGTCCTCGTCCAGGTGCAACGGGCGTATCCCGTCGTCACGCAGCCAGGCGCCCCAAGACCGAGGATCACGCAGCCCCCACAACGAGCGCCCCGTGGTGGTGTCGCGCAGCGCGCTGCCCATGATCCCCGGCACCACAACCACGGCGTCATGCGTGACATCAGGTGACACGCCGGTGCGCCCGTTCCCCCCATACGTCATGCGGGAACGATATCCGGCGCGTGCCGTACGGAGGGCGAGAACGCCGAGGACCACCCGCCGCCGAGGGGAAGCGGCGGCGCGTGGCCAAGTCTGATGTCAGGTACGGCCGTTGCTCCTCCCGTTCCCGTTCTCGTTGCCGGAGCAGTTCACGGCGATGTCGTCAGCCATGACGGGGTGGCCTCGGTCGACCTCGGCCCACAGCGTCTTGGTGTGGGGGTCCCGTGGTCCCGTGCCCCAGCGGTCGGCGAGAGCTTCCACGAGGAGCAGCCCGCGCCCCGACTCGGCCTCCGACCCTGGCAGTTCGAGAGCCCTCCCAGATGCCGGCGGGAGCTTGTCCGGCCGGGTGTCGGTGACCTCGATACGCATTGATTCCGGCGTCAGCAGCATGCGCAGCGCGAAGTCCCGTCCGGGAGTGCGACCGTGCGTCACGGCGTTGGCGGCGAACTCCGCGACCACAGCCGCCACGGCGGACGCCGTCCGGCCCTCGCGGGGAATCCCCCAGTCCGCAAGCTGCTGCACGACGAGCAGCCGGGCGAGCCGGGCCCCTCGCCGGGTCGAGCTGAGCTGCACGCGGAACGACAGGGCCGGTGGCTGAGGTCGGGGTGTGCACGCTGAGGCACGAGTTTCTGACTTCACACCGTAACCGTCCCGTCACGCACATACCCTGGCCAGGGCGGATGGTCGTACCCGGCGGCGTTGTACGAGTCGGGTACGGATTGGTACGGGTCACCGCCCGTGACGGGTGGCGGGGAGCCACGTTGGTCCGCGAAGGCACGGCGAAACGTGGGGATGTGACGCACATGGCGAACAACAGCCGCACAAGGCGACGCGAACGGGACGACGACCATCCGGCAATCTGGGTCGGGTACGGCAAGTTGGTCAAGCTCTTCCGCACCAAGAACGGGTTCACCCAACAGGAACTGGCCGACGCCGTCGGCTACTCCTGCGAGCAGGTGGCCTCCATCGAGCAGGGACGCAGGCCGGCGAAGGCCGTGTTCACGGAGGCGGCCGAGCGTGTCCTCGGGGCGGGCGGGGTGCTCGCGGAACTCCAGGAGGACGTTGACAGGGCCAAACTGCCCAAGTTCTTCCAGGACTTCGCGTCGATCGAGGCGGAGGCAGTGAGTCGGTTCTCGTACGATCCGCTCCTGGTACCCGGGTTGCTGCAGACTGAGGAGTACGCGCGGGCGCTCTTCACGGCCCACTGCCCACCCCTGCCCGACGAGATGATCGAGCAGCACATCGAGGCCCGGCTCAGCAGACAGCGACTGCTCAGCAAGACGCCGCCGGTGGACCTCTCCTTCATCATCGGCGAATCCGTACTGCGCAACGCCGTCTGCGGCAGGGGCTCGATGCGGGCACAGCTTGAACATCTGCTGAAGGTGGGGGCGCAGCGCAACGTCGAGATCCAGGTCATGCCGGAGGCTGCCGGCTTCCATCCGGGACTCAACGGCCCGATGGTTCTCCTCGAAACCCTGGAGCACCAGCACGTCGGCTACTTCGAATCCCAGGGGGTCGGTGTCGTCGTTACCGACCCTGGGAAGGTCAGTGCCTTCGGCCTACGATATGGCAAGCTGCGCTCACAGGCTCTAAACGCCGGGGAGTCCGCAGATCTCATCGAACGTCTGGCAGGAGAGGCATGAACTCGAAGCAGATCACGGCCGACTCGGGTTCCCTACGGTGGTTCAAGAGCAGCTACAGCGGCTCTGACGGAGGGGACTGTGTCGAGGTGGCCCACGCTCCGGGCACGGTCCACATCCGCGACTCGAAGACCCGGCAGGGACCGGTGCTCGGCTTCTCTCATGCCGAATGGTCCGCGTTCGTTGCGTACGCGAGGCGCGGCACCGGAACGACATCTGACGCCGCTTCCACCTGAGCAGGGCTGCGGGCAAGTGCCCCCGGCTCAGTTCGCGCCTTGGCCAACCCCTGCTCCCGTACCGTGGTCACCGGTTCTCGGCACGAGGCGGGGTGGCAGCGGTAATGGGTTATCGCCGTAAGCCGCATAGGCGCGTTCCTGCTCACGAGCCCAGATCATCCGAAGCGTCTTGTCTGTTCTGGGCACCTCGAACCCCAGCTTCCTGAGGACCTGGCGGTAGTGGGGCACCGGCCCACCTCCCGGGGTCGTCACCAGTGCCGATAGCAACGGCACGTTCATCGCGGTTTCGGCGTCGACCCGCGCTAGCATCTCCCACCGCGTGCTGTAGGGAAGGGCTGCAAGGGCGTTGGCTACACCGCTGATCAGAGCATCCCAGGTCACGGTACGACGAGCACGAGCAAGCATGATCAACTTCTGGCGTAGCTGCTCAGCTTGCATGGGCACCGTGATGGCCTCAGGTGCTTTCCGGACGGCAGCGGGCTCTGCTGTCTTCGCATGCCCTTGACGCTTCTCGCGCTGCGCGTCCAACCGTCTTTGAGCAATGCTCTGCTCAGCCGAGGCAATCACCGAATGCAGGCCCTGCACGATATCGCGGGCCTGCGCGAGGTCCGCGCCGCGGAGGCTTTCGCCCTGTCGCCCGCCCCAGCGCTCCACTTCGCTTAGCCACCGCTGTGCGTGGGTCAGCTGCTTCTGGAGGCGCTGACGCGGCTTGCTCCGTTGGAGAGTGCTCACGAGTTGCTGACCACGGGCGACCAGTTGCTGAACCGTACGGAACTCACGGCGTCCACGCTCACGCTCACGCTGGTTTCGCCTCCGATCGGCTGCTTCGTGGAGCACGCGGTAGCTGGGGTCGCGCTCCAACGCAGTCATCGACAAGCGCTCCGGAATCGTGCGGGAGGATACCCCATACATCGCGAAGGCGCGTTCGACCTCGCGCATGCACCATCGTCTGATGACAAGAGGCGAGCCAGGCTCCCCCAGCCCGAGGCTGTAAATGATGCTGCCGAGGTACGGAAGCGGCCCCCCTTCTTCGGCTCGGAGCAGAGCGGACAGCACGGGCTCGCCCGGATCGGATTGCCTGTCGACATCGATGAGGAGATCCCGGAGCTCCGAACTGCTGTACCGACCCAGGTCCATGTGCACGGTGTGGGCCAGACGCCGCCATGTGGGCCTGGTGTGCCGGCGAGCGTTCAGTTCCAGCGCCTGACGAAGGTCCCGGACGAGTTCGCCCCGGCTACGGGCTCGCGCCTTCGCGGGGACAGGCTTCTGCGCTTGTGGTTGTGATGGCGCACTGGTGTATGGGCGTCGCTCCGCAAGAATCTCTTCGACGGCCGGCGTCCGTAGCCCCTCTGGAGTGAGCCAACATTCCTCGAATGGAGTCCACTCGATTTCGCCGCTCGGGCGCTGGGTCCCGATGTAGGGACAACGCGCAGCGCCTTGGGTGTCAAAGCGGATGCGGAAGGTGTAGCCATCGCGATCGAGGAGGTCGTGCGGTGGGATGCCCTTGATGCCGAAGACCCAGTCGACGCTGCCTTCCGCTCCTCTGTCGAGCTCGCGTGCGATGCGGCGCCAGGCCCCGTGCTCGACAGGACTCAACTGGGAAGCGCAGGCGACGGCCCGTATCCCGCACGTCCACGTCCAGGGCGTCTCCGGGGCCCAGACCGAGGCTGCGGAGCTGGACACCTCCGCGCAGCCGCTGAGAACCGGGCCACTGGTGCACCGCGCGCTTGGCGAAGAGGTGGTCGGCGCTGTCCTCTCCGTTGGCCGTGCGGGTGCACTGGTGGTGCGGGTGGTGGGCGAAGTGGCAGACCTTGGAGCGGTAAAGGCGATCGGTCAGCGGCTCTCCGCAGCCACCCAGCAGAATCCCGCACCAGTTGGGATGCTGCTTGCGCCAGCGGGCCAATTCAGCCGCCTCCATGGGGAGGATAATGGCCAGGTCGGACTTCTTGTCGCCGATGACCGCGGTCTGGACGAGGCGGTGGTCTGCGTACGGCGAAGGCATGGCTGGTTGGCCTCCGGCGATGGGGATCGGACTGCGGGGTCTCAGGTAAGACCACAGGCCGCCAACTGCTGCTCGGCATGCGCATGCCTCTCAGTCGGCGGCTGCGGCCTTATGGGCTTCACGTCAGAAGAGGGTATCGTCAGGCGGGAAGAGCTCGCCGTCCTCGAATCCGGCTCGTGCAGCGGAAGCCGAACCCTTTTGTTCGGCCCTCCTCCTCTTAGCTTCGGCAGAGGGCGGCGGCATATCGGGGTACTGCTTCGGCTTCTTGTGCAGGCCGAGGTAGACCTCGTCGGCGTATGCCTGGTGGTTCAGCTGGCGGAGGCGGTCGATGATCTCGGTGCGAGCGAGCAGGCTGATGGTGTAACGGATGCCCTGGCCGGTCTCGTGGAAGCCGTGATCAAGCCGCACGGCCTTATGAGTGGGATCGGCTGGCGGGGTCCGCCCAGTGTCGTCAAGCAAATCGCGCCAGCCGTATGCCTCGACGGTAACCTTGTCGATCTCCTCATGGATACGGCGAAGTCCGATGAGTTCGTTGTCTTGGCATGCGGGGTCATGGAATGAGTTATACGTGGTTGTGAGTCCCATATTGCGGCGGAGCATCAGCTCTCGGCGGTAGGCGTGCAGGCGTGATCCTGCACTTCGAAGGGCATCAGTCAACGGCGGACGCACAAACGTGTCGAAAACATCAGAGGGGCTATAACTAAGGTCCGCCTTCATAGTTGCACTCCGGTCAATAGCCCACCAATAATGAGGTGCGCTACTCAGCACAGCCATGAGGGCAGGGTCGGCGGATGCAAACACGATCAATTTTTGATCAAAAACCTGCCCCGTTTCAACCATAACCGGCATCACCAATTTGCTCACCTGAGCCATGACAATGCAATGCTCCAAAGAGCCCGTCGCCTTCACCATAGCAGGCCGCTTTTCCGCGTATTGCCACCAGTAGTCGCGATACACTTTGCGAGCATTTCCATCTCGCTCAGGCTTGACATCACGCAACACCTGGTCATACGCCTTGGGATACTCCTTGGCGAGACGCTCGGGCCAGTCATGGAAATTAATCACCCATCGATCCGTCCCGTGCGCAGGGTGACTATTGAGAGCCTTACCATTTAGATAAGGAAAGAGGACCTGTTCATACTGGTGGTTTTCGGAAATCCATGCGCGTGCCCGACTCTCGGAAAGCGTGAACCCTAGGCCAAGAACGTAGGAGCCGATAAAAGAGATTCCGCCGTTACTCTCCAGCGTCAACGCCCAGGATGCCTCCCGAGTTGCCGGGTTCAGCGAGGTCGAGATGCCGTTCGGTGCGACGGTGTCACGTAGTGTACACACCGCCTCCACCCCCAAAGCAGTCTTACTCATCCATACAGCGCAATATTCCAGAACCGCTGAGGCTGACGGCCAAGGCTCGCTCTTAATGGCCTTGCGAATACTGACGCCGAATGTCTTCAGTTGATCCAGCCCGACTTCACGAGTGTCCCCCTGGGCCAGGGTATTGGTGGCAATACACCCTGTCTGGCCACCGTCGTTTAGCAACTGGTGGGCTCGCAAAATGAAGTACGCCACTAGATCCGCACTACCACGCTTGCCACCAGCCAAGTACTCCACCATGTACTCGCGGTATGCCTCACCCATCGCGCCAGTGAGCTTCTGCCCACCCAAAAACGGCGGGTTCCCCACTACCGCATCGAACCCGCCACGCTCCACAAAGACTTCTGGAAATTCCAAAGGCCAGTGCAGCGGCACCCGCTGCAAGCTGCCCTCGGGCAGCTCGCTCGCCAGCCATTTACGGGCTTGTTCCCGCGTCTCCCCGACCAAAGTCGAGTCGTCCGCCACACTCTCCCGCACGATTTCGCGCGCCCACCGCGCCGCCGACGGGAATATGTCCCGGATCCGCTCGCCGCCTTCCTCCTCATACCAGGGCACCCGCCCGGATGCGCAAGTAACCAGCGCCGCCCCGGCGATCAGGTCCCCCACCAGCCTCAGCCGGGCAGTCTTCTCCCGTACTGCCCGAAGGTGTTCGCGCTTCTGGCCCAGCGCCTCAATACCGTCGCCCTCTATCTCAGTAATGGCGTGCCGCTCGGCAATAACTTCTGCGACCAGGCTCTCGGCGTCCGCCTCCGCACCAAGCAAGTCGCCCTTCGCCACATCCAAGTGGACAGCCTTCAACTGCTCCAACGATGTGATCCCCAACAGCGAGTCCCCCGCCACCAACCGGTCGTCCAGGAACGTGAACGGCCGTGTCGGGTCCATGGAGACCAGCCACAACGATAGCTTGGCCATCTCCACGGCCATGGGGTTGATGTCCACCCCGTACAAACAGTGCTCAATCACCTGACGCCGGGCTTCGATCACCACCGGGTCGGACTCCGCGTCCGCCGCCGTGACCGCGTCAACAGCCCGCCTCGCGCGGTACTTGACCGCCTCCTCGCGGCCTTCCCGCTCCCACGCCTCGATCAGCCGGTCCGCCAAGTACCGGCAAGCGGCCACCAGGAAGGCCGCCGAACCCATCGCGATGTCCGCGACCTTCAGCTCAAGGATCTGCTCAGCCGTCTTCGGCACCCAAGCGTCCCTGTCGGCCGTCTGGAGCGGCCCTGGCTCGTACACCAGCGGCTCCAGCGCGTGCAGGACCACCTCCTCCGCCAGCCGTCGCGGCGTGTAGTGCGTGCCCGTGTTCTTGCGCAGCGAGGACTCCGTCACGAACAGCGCACCCGCCGGGATGACCACCGGCAGGTCCCGCAGGTCTCGGCGAATGATGCCGAAGAACGGCAGCAGACGCTCCGTCAGATCAGCGCCGCGGCAGGCGTGGTTCAGCAGGCGACGGGCTTCCTCCTTCGCGGCAACGTCCCTCACCGGGGCCAGCAGCTTCTCCAGCCTCGACGCGCTCGCCGGTGGCTTCGGGTCCTTCCACGTCTCATAGATCTTCTTCGCAAGGGTCTTCACGTCCCGCGACGAAGCCGCCAGGGACTCCAGCTCCCGCAGCGGTACCTCGTGCTCCACACCGTCCGGGCCGATCAGGCCCACCATTGTCTCGACAGCACGTCGCCCGTCGTACGAGAGCAGGCCCTCGTACACGTAGCCGATCTCCTCGACGCCCAGCGCGCGGAAGCTGAGCGTGCGGGTCTCCCGCTGCCGGCCCGTGCCGACGCGGACTTCCTGCACGGACTGGAGCATGTGCAGCACCGTGCGGTCGTCGATGGGCAGGAGCGGGGAGCTCCTCTCCAGCCAGGGGTAGGCGTCCGGGTCGAAGATCGAGCCGTCGTACGCCGGGAGTTCCAGTTCCGGGTGCTGGACTCCCCCATGCACGGCGTGAAAGAGCGCGATCAGGCGGTGCCAGGCGGCGGTCGTGTACTCCAGTGAGGACTCGCCCTCGGTGTCGGCCCGGGCCTTCAGCTCGGCGCGGAGCAGGCGGGCGGAGTAGGAGTGGGCGTAGACCTCGTTGTCGGCGGGCAGCAGGCCGCGTTCCTCGGCGAAGAGGAGGAAGACGACGCGCATCATGACGGCAACCGCGGCCCGGTAGACCTCGCTCGCCTTGACGCCGCTCGCCCGCAGACCGGGGGCGCCGCGTTCCATGGCGCTGGCGTCGGCTCGGCCGATGGCGTCAACCAGTTGCTCGACGGCCTGACGGACCTGGATGCCCAGGGCCTCGGTGACCTCCTCGCCGGCGTCGAGGCTCTTCTTCAACAGGCCGACCAAGGTCTCAGCGTCGTCGTACTCGAAGAAGCGGCGGCGGCGCAGCAGGGAGACGAAGGCGCGGACGACGTTGCGTTCGGCGGCCTCGTTCCAGCCGATGGCGTCGAAGACGGCGGTGGTCGTGACGCCGCCGACGGGGGCCCAGACCAAGCACCACCAGCGGCCGTCGGTGACCAGGCCGAGGGGGACGTCGTGGTGGCGTAGGAGCCGGGCGAGGCGGTCGGCGGGGCTTGCCGCCCAGTCGTCGCCCCAGCTGGGGCGGGCCGTTGGGGCGGTGCCGCTGGGGACGATCATGCCCAGCAGGCGCACACGCTTCGCGGCGGAGCCGGTGTCCGGTTCGGCAGCGAGGTCGGTGCCGGGCTCGGTGAGCGCGAAGTCGGCGCGGACGCGGGCGTTGTGCTCCGGGACGTCGAGGGTGAGGCGGTCCAGGGCGAGGTCGTCGTCCTGGCCCTGGCGCAGAGTGAGGGCGTCGCCCCACTCCAGCAGCGAGCGCAGGACGTAGGCGATCCACTCGTCGCGGCCGGCGGTGGTGTCGGCCTGCCAGTCGGCGTGGCGGGCGCGCAGCCGGGCGCGCTGGTCCTTGTCGACGGCGTCGAGCTGGGGCCAGGCCTGGAGGAGGACGGGCATGGTGATGAAGGGGCCGGAGACCTCGGTGAGGTCCAGCCATTCCTGGTGCTGGCCCCGGCCGTCGAGGGCCTTGGCCCTGGCGGCGGCGACTCCGCGGGACACGCCTCGGTAGGAGACGCGGGACGAGCCACGGGAGGGAGAGGTGGCGGGGCGGCTCATCGGCTGGCTTCCTTTGCGGGGATCACGAAGACGACGGCGACGGGGAAGAGGTGGGAGCTCGGTTCGCGGTAGCGGGCGGCGATGGCCGCGAGTTCGCGGTCGCGTTCGGCTCCGAGGCCTTCGATGCGGGCCTGCCAGCGTTCGCGGTCCTCGCGGTACTGGCGCTGTTCGGCGGTGGTGACCTCGCGGGTGCCGAAGAGGGCGATCTGCTCGTTGGCGTCGTCGCCCTCCTCCTTGAGTTTGGCGCGCAGGGCGGCTTCGAAGCGGTCCAGGGTGGCCTGGATGCGGTTCTCCTCCTCGGTGCGGCGGGCGGCCAGCGCCGATTCGAGGGAGGCGCCGCGTTCGCGGGCGCGGGCGGTGAGGGAGTCGTGGAGGGGCTTCTCCAGCCGGGGCCAGGCCTCGGCGTAGGCGCGGCGCAGGTCGGGGGCGGCCTCGGTGCCGTCGGTGAGGGCGCGGGCGAGGACGGCTCCCTGGGTGCGTACGGACTCCCAGCGGCGGAAGCGGCCGGTGTCGCCGAACCAGCCGCCCGCGTACAGGATCTCCTCGTGCAGGCGGGTGCCGTCGTTGCCGACGAGGACATAGCGGGCGTAGGCGGAGACGAGGGCGGTCTCCACGGCGGGGTCGTCGGTGACGACGGCGGTGACGCGGTGCAGGCCGACGGTGTCGGCGTTCCACACGGCGGCGGTGAGCAGGCGGGTGGAGAGGGCGACGAGCGGGTGCTTGAGGTGGGTGAGCACCACGTCGTCGCGGCCGAGGGCGGCGACCTGCGGGTCGAAGGTGACGGGGCGCTGCTCGGCGGGGCGGAGCTTGTGGGCGAGGCCGCGGGTGGCGCGTTCCCAGGTGCCGGAGAGCGGCGGGACGGTCCAGAGGCCGTCCAGGTCCTCGTTGTAGTGCGGGGTGAGGGGCTGCTGGTGGTCCAGGGCGAGGGCGGTGTCGACGACGCGTTTGATGTTGGCGGGGGTGAGGCCGAGGGTGTCGACGGTCTCCCGGTACTGCTCGGCGAGGCGCCTGGCCTGGGCGGTGACGTTCTGCTCGGGGGCCACGGTGCCGCCGGTGCGGCGGCCGGCGATCTGCTTCGGCTTGGCGTTCTCGATGTCGACGGGGGTGGTGTCGCCGGTCATGCGGCGCTGTACGGCGTCGGCGATGACGGCGTTGACGGAGCCCAGGTCGGCCTCGGTGCGGGCGATCTTGCGGGCGATGCGGGAGAGGAACTCCAGGTCGGCCTCGTAGGAGCCGGCGGCGGCCTTCTCCCAGCCGGCGCCGATGAAGTGGGTGATCTCCGGGTCGGTCTTCTGGCCCCAGCGGTCGATGCGGCCGATGCGCTGTTCGAGCTTGTTGGGGTTGAAGGGGATGTCGTAGTTGAACAGGCGGTGGCAGTGGTTCTGGAGGTCGATGCCCTCGCTGGCGGCGTCGGTGGCCAGCAGGATGCGGACCTTGCCCTCGTCGGTGGCGGGATGGGCCTGGAAGCCGAGGCGGATGTCCTCGCGGTCGTCGGTGCTGAGGCCGCCGTGCAGGACGGCTACGCGGCCGCCGTCGGTGAGCTCCTCCTGCTGGAGCAGGTTGAGCAGCCACTTCTGGGTGTCGCGGTACTCGGTGAAGACGACGACGCGTTCATTGGTCCAGAGGCGGCCGTCGGGGCGGCAGATGGCCTTCAGTTCGCGGATGAGCGCGTCTGCCTTGGAGTCGGCGGCGGCTTCGTGGGTGAGTGCCCAGCGCTCCATCCGCTGGAGCAGGGCGAGTTCCTCGCCGTCCTCCTGGGGGGTGAGGCTGGTGGAGCGGGTGAGGGCGTCGTCCTCGGCCTCCGCCAGGCCCAGGTCGTCGAGTTCGGCGACGAGGTCGGGGAAGTCCTCCAGCCACTCGGGGACGTCGGCGGCGGCCGAGCGGGTGCGGGTCCGGGTGTCGTCCAGGTGGGAGAGGTAGACCTGCACGGTGTGCAGGAAGGCGGCCGGGGAGGAGAACAGTCGCTTCTTCAGCAGCAGGGTGACCAGGTCGGCGGCGCGGCGGCCGCCGCGGGCCTTGGGGGTCATGCGCTTGCGGCGCAGGTCGGCGAAGCTGCTGAGCACTCCGTGGATCTCGCGCTCGGTGTCGGTGTACTCGACGGGGAGTTCGCGGGTGCGGCGGGTGCGGAAGCGGGGGGAGCCGTCGGGGTTGGTGATGGTGGACTTCAGGCGGCGGACGACGGTTTCCTTGCGGGCCTGCTCGTCGGGGTCGACTCCGCGGGCGAACTTCTGGTTGTCGATGAGCTCCAGCAGCGCGGTGTACGACTCCGGGTAGCCGTTGTGCGGGGTCGCGGAGAGGAAGAGGCGGTGCTCGAAGTGGGGGACCAAGCGCCGGATCAGCTTGGTCTGCTGCGAGTCGACGGCGTACACCTGCTTGGGCGCGGCGGGCGCCACGTGGTGGGCCTCGTCGAGGACGAGTAGGTCGAAGAAGCGGCGTTCGGTGCCGTCCTCCCTGGTCTCCTGGCGGGGCGGGACGACCTCGTCGAGGAGGCGCTGCGCCTTGGTGCCACGCAGCCACGGCAGGGACACGATGGTCAGCGGGTGGACACGGAAGGGGTTGGCGGCGGTGCCGTGGGTGCGGCGCAGCCGGGCGCAGTGCTCGGCGTCGACGATGGTGAACTCCAGGCCGAACTTCTCGGCGAGCTCGTCACGCCACTTCAGGGTGAGGCCCGCCGGGCAGATCACCATGACGCGGTGGGCGCGGCCACGCAGCAGCAGCTCCTGGACGACGAGTCCGGCCTCGATGGTCTTGCCGAGGCCGACGTCGTCGGCGAGGAGGAGGTTGACGCGGGGGGCGCCGACGGCACGGGAGACGGGTTCGAGCTGGTAGGGCTCGACGGCGACACCGGAGCGGAAAGGCGCCTGGAGGGTCTTGACGTCGGCGGAGGCGACGGCCGACCAGCGGACGGCGTCGAGGAAGGCGGCGAGGCGGGACGGCGGGTCGTACTGGCCGGTCGAGGCGTCGGGCAGCGAGCCTCGGTCGAGGATGCGGCGGCCGGGCTCGACCTCCCAGATGA
This sequence comes from Streptomyces sp. NPDC104761, assembly GCF_055583445.1. Lineage (NCBI taxonomy): Bacteria > Bacillati > Actinomycetota > Actinomycetes > Kitasatosporales > Streptomycetaceae > Streptomyces > Streptomyces sp. NPDC104761. Next base: position 41,045 of record NZ_JBVJNZ010000006.1, read on the forward strand.
CGGACAGGGTGTCGCCGAACCGGCCGTCGGCGACGGACTGCAGGTGGACGAGGGTGGCCGTGCGACCGCCGTCAGCGGGCGGGGCGGGCTCCACGCGGGCGACGACCCAGCTCTGGCCCCGTACTTCGACGAGCTCACCGTCCCCGGGCAGTCGCTCCTGGGGAGCCGCCGTGCCCCGCTCCCGGTGAGCCATCTGCGTCATCGGTGATCCGCCTCCCCTTGGCCTGCCATACGGCCAGAACCCTACGCAATACGGGGCCTCCGCCCCGTCCCCGGCAGTAAGCTAGCACCAGCCGCGATCGCGTGAACTCAGTTCACGCACGGCCTCCAGGGTCGGTGAGCATCCGATCCAGCCTGGCGATCAGGCTATCCGTCCGCGCGTGGCGTTCGTCGTCGACCGGGAGAATCCGCTGCTGCTCCTGCCGCAGGGCGGTGAGCTGGTCTCGCGCCTCGCGCAGCCTTCCCGTCCGGGCGACGAGCGAGCCGATCCGGAACCTGGTGTCGCACACATCCGGGTCGGCGGCGCCGAAGGCGTTCCGCTGCGCAGGCAGGAGGTCCTCGAACTCGTGCAGCGCTTCAGTGGTGCGCCCCAGCTCGGCCAGGCACGTGGCCGCGCCGGCCCGGCAGGCCAGTACGTCGGGGTCGGTCGCGGGGCGGCTGCGGCGGAGCGCGCCGCCGAGGGCGGAGAAGCCGTCGTAGGCGCGGGTGAACTCCTCGGCCTTCATCAGCAGGTCGCACAGCGTGAGCCGCGCCGCCACGGACTCGGCGTCGTCGAGCGGGCGGCCCGCCCCGCGCAGTCGCCGCTCCAGTGAGGCGGCGGCCCCCGCGTAGTCCCCCCGGGCGGCCTGGTCGAGGATCTCCTGGGGCACTGCGGCGGCCGGGGCCGTTTCTCCGGTGGGCGCGGGGCGTGGGACGGGGAGCGGTCGGGACGGGGCACGGCCGGCGGGAGGCGACGCGAAGACGGAAGCGGGCCGCAGGGCGCCGGATCCGGTGGCTGCCGCACTGTCCGGCCCGGCGGACATGCCTCTGGGGACAGCGGGCATGCCTCCGGGGACGGCCCGGCCGGGCGGTCGGGCAAGCCAGGCGCGTGCCTCGCCGTGGACCTCTTCCGCCGACGGGCGGTCGTCGGGGGACTTGGCCAGCAGCCGCATGACCAGAGAGGTGAAGTCCGCGGGTATGGCACCGCGCAGATCACGGAGTGGGGGCGGTTCCTCGTACGCGTGCCGGTAGAGGAGTGCGACGGCCGTACCCGCGGTGAAGGGCGGGCAGCCCGCCAGGATCTCGTACAGCACGCAGCCCAGGGCGTACAGGTCGCTGCGCTCCGTCGCCTTCCCGCCGTCCGCCTGTTCCGGTGAGATGAACCCGGGCGTGCCCAGCACTTCCTGGGTGCGGGTGAGCCGGGGTTCGTCGGGGTCGGGCTCCATGGCCGCCGCGATGCCGAAGTCGAGCACCTTCACCGTGCCGTCCGGCGTGAGCATCAGATTGGACGGCTTCAGGTCACGGTGGACGACGCCGATGCGGTGGGCGTGCGCCAGGGCGTCGGCCGTCTGTGCGGCGACCGCGGCGGCGAGGTGGATCGGGAAGGGGCCGTTCTGCTTGAGGAGCCGGGAGAGTGTGTCGCCACGCACGAGTTCCATGACGAGGTACAGGCCGTCGCCGTCGTCCCCGTCGAGCCGACCCGACTCGTGGACGACCGGCACGCCTGCGTGGCGGATCCGGGCGGTGAGGCGGGCCTCGCGCTGGAAGCGCCGCTCCATGCGGTCGAGGTCGATGCCGTGGCCGCCCGCCGCCAGGAACTTGACCGCGACGGGCCGGTCCAGCCGTAGATCCCGGGCCGACCACACCTCGCCCATACCGCCGCGGCCCAGGCGGTCGATCAGCTCGTAGTGTCCTCTGATCCGTCGTGTCACGCCGTACTCGGCCCCCTACCCAGTCGCGCGGTCGCCCGTACGGCATATTCTCACGCGATCGGTGACCGGTCGGTCACACCGGGTACGGACCATGCGGGAGCACGAACGGGCGGCGCGGGTCCTCGGGGGCGAAGCCGTGCAGGGTGCCGGGTCCCGGGCGGGCGGTGGGCAGCCACGGTCCGAGCGCGCCGTACACCTCGGCGGCCGAGGCAGGCCGGTCCTCGCAATCCTTGGCCAGGAGGGCGAGGAGCAGTTCCTGGAGCGCCTCCGGTACCGGTACGCCCACCGCGGAGAGACTGGGCGGCGCGTCGTGCAGATGCCCGCGCAGGACGGCCATCGGCCGTTCCCCGGGGAACGGCGGCGTTCCGGCGAGCATGTGGTGCAGCAGACAGCCGACGCTGTACAGGTCACTGCGCCCGTCGAGCACCGCTTCACCCGACAGCAGCTCGGGCGACGCGTAGCGGAGATTGCCGGGCTGTTCACCGGTGGCGGTCAGCTTCGGACCGTCGTCCGCCATCAGTTTCACCAGCCCGAAGTCCAGGATCTTCACCACGCCGTCGCGACGGATCATGACGTTCTCGGGCTTCAGGTCGCGGTGGACGAGACCGGCGGCGTGCGCGGCGGCGAGGCCGGAGCAGATCTGGGCGGCGACTGCCGCCGCGGACGCCACGTCCAGTCGTTCTTCCTCGGCCTCGTCAATGAGCGTGCCGAGCGTCGCCCCGTCGACGAGCTGCATCACGAGCCAGTGGGTGTCACCGGCGACGGCCGCGTCGTAGACGGTGGCGATGTTGGCGCTGTCGAGCGCCGCCGCGGCCTTCGCCTCCCGTACGAATCTGCGCCGCGCCCGGTCGCGGTCCTCCGCCTCGGCGAAAAGTTCCGCGGCGACGATCTTGACGGCGATCGGGCGCTCCAGGTGCAAGTCGCGTCCCTGCCAGACCTGCCCCATGCTGCCGCGTCCGAGGGGACGATCCAACGCATAGCGGTCGCCGAGCACGGTGCCCTGGCCGATTGCGTGCACGATCTTCCTCCTGAACCTGGCTCCGCCAGCGCCGTCACCGTCGAATCATCGCCATTCACATGACCGATTGGCAGCTACTTCGTCGTGGCGGCTGGGGACCTGTCCAACAATATGGGCCTCCAGTCCCACAAGATCCAGGAGGTCACAGATGGTCGCCGTCGCTCTGGTGCACAGCACTGCGCTGATGATGGAGCGGCTCCCCGAGAAACCTCCAGCATGGCTGATCCGCGGTGAGCGGACCTTCGCGTACCCGCACAAGGACTGGAGAAAGCCGCGCGTATGGTGCCTCGCCTTCTTCACGGACCGTCACGCCCGCTATGAGCAGCGCAGGATCATCGGGGTGGGCAGCGTCTTCCCAGGCAGACGGTCGGGGACATACGAACGAGCCCTGCTCACGCGCGACTTCACGACACTCCACTTGCCACTGCCCCTCGTTGATCTCGAGGGCGCCATGGGCGCCAGCCGCCGATTTCTCGGCGACGACGGCCGCATGTCTCCTGCGGCGGGCGACAACTTGCTCAACGCGGTCCGGCGCCTGCGGCCAGAACTCAACGAGACGCTGGACGGCCTGGAGAACAGTCTGGGAGCCAACCCTCCGACCGGGGAGGTGGGAGAACGGCTGAGCCTCGAGAAGGACGCCGTGGGCACCCTCCTTGAGGCGTTCGGCGCGGATCGCGACCCGCTGGAAGCATGGCAGCCGCCGCTCGGTGAGAACGAGCCCCGTTCCCGTTCCGTCCCCTTCCTCGAAGGGCTGCCCGCTCTCCGGCAGATCGAGGACCAGCAGATCGTCCATGACTACCTGCGCTTCCCCGGCATGGAGGGAGAGGACGCCGTGCACGTCGGCTGGCGGATCTACCGCCGCAACTCCGAATCCCCCCACCGGTTGTTCGTGTACAACGCCAACCGGACAAACGCCGAGGCCGTCATGGGCGTCGACATGATCTACGTGAACGAACACGCTCGCAGCGTGGCGACGGTCCAGTACAAGCGCATGCGCCAGAGTGGACGCAGCTGGGTCTATTGGCACGACGGCACCGGTGAGCGGGAGTTGAAGCGGATGGAAGCCGTGGACGACGACTGTAGAGCCGGGGACGAGCTGGCTCGGGCGGGCCGCCAGAACTCGAGGACTCCGGGAGACCCACGCCTGGTTGACACGCCCAGCATGGTCAAGCTGTGCCGGACCGTTCCCTTCATGATGAATTCGGCAGCCCTCATACCCGGCATGTACCTCACGCGAGAGCATTTCCGGGAGCTGCTCCAGCGCCCCGAGTCCGCTGGACCGGCCAGCGGGACACGCATCGTCGAGGAATCGGTTCCCCGGTATCTGAACAACACCACCTTCACCACATTGCTCAGGGACGGGTGGATCGGCACGCGCGGAACCAGTTGGGACTACGTCATCGACCTGATACGCGAGAGCCTGTCCGTCGGGGGGCCAGGCTCGGTCGTCGTCGGGATGCACCGGAGCGAGGTTCCGCCCGGCAACCGTCGAGTCAACTGACGCGCACCGGGCCGGCTGGGCGGCGCATCACCCTGCCTCTGCCCATAGCGCGTACGGACCTGCCTCCTGGGTCGGATCCGGTCAGTAAGGTGTTCGCAGTTCCTGGAGGGGAACGCCTGAGCAGGCGGAGGGGCACGGATGGCGACGCTGGGCATGCACCGCGACTTCCTTCTGGAGTTCGCGGCGCTGGAGAAACCCGTCCAGAAACGCGTCTTCGAGGTGTTCGAGAAGTTCGCATCAGCCACACACGCGGGACTGCATCTGGAGAAGCTCACGCACCAGAAGGATCCGCGGCTGCGGACCATCCGCATCACCGACTTCTGGCGGGGCGTGGTTCTGAAGGCGGAGTCGGGCAGCAGTTATCTGCTGCTGAAGGTGCTCCCCCACGACAAGGCCAACGACTGGGCCGCCAAGCACCGCGCGTCGGTGAACGAGGCGACCCAGGGCATCGAGATACGCAACGACGTGGCACTGGAACGGGCCACGGCCGGGCTGCGGGCGCTGGCCGCCGAGGAACCGTCCCGTCTGTTCCCCGCCTCCGAGTACCCGGACAAGGTGCTGCGCAGCCTCGGCGTGGACGAGGAGATCCTGCCGATCATCCGGCTGATTCCAGACGAGGATCACCTGGAGGCTCTGCACAAGGTGCTGCCGGAGCAGCAGTACGACGTGCTGCTTGGGCTCGCGACCGGTATGAAGCCCGAGGCCATCGACCGGGAACTGGTTCAGGCGTACGCCCGGACGGCCGCGCAGGCTCCTTCAGCCGACGACGGTGATGAGCTGGGGACCGCGATGGCCCGTTCACGCGGCCGGGTCACGCTCGTGTCGGGCCCCGTCGAACTGCAGGGAATCCTGGAGCGCCCGTTCGACGCGTGGCGGGTCTTCCTGCACCCGAGCCAGTATCGGGTGGCGTACCACGAGGGCTACGCCGGCCCGGCGCGGGTGACTGGCGGGCCCGGCACCGGGAAGACCGTGGTCGCCCTGCACCGGGCGTACCACCTGGCGCGACGACTGCCCGCGGACGCCCCCGAAGGGTGCGTCCTGCTCACCACGTACACCAAGGATCTCGCCGCCGAGTTGGAGCGCTGTCTCGGGCTGCTGGTCAAGGAGGAGGACGTCCGGGCGAGGATACGGGTGGTCAATGTCGACGCACTGGCCAACGAGATCGTCCGGGCGGAGCGTGGCGGCACACCCCTGAAGCTGGTCTTCGACCAGAAGGAGATCACCGCTCGCTGGGCGCGGATCGCGCGGCGGCTGGGGATCGACTTCGCGGACGTCTTCCTCGACCAGGAATGGCGTCAGATCATCCTGGCGCAGTCCCTGACAGCCCCGGAGGAGTACCTGAAGGCGCCGCGCACCGGTCGCGGCACCGCGCTCCCGCCCCTGAAGCGCCTTCAGGTATGGCGGGCTGTCTCCGCGTTCGAGGAGCAGTTGCGCGAGGCGGGCGAGTGGACGTTCCTGCAGGTGTGCGCGGAGGCTGCACGCATCCTGGACGATCGGGAGGAGCGGCCGTACCGCCATGTCGTGGTCGATGAGGCGCAGGATCTGCACCCCGCGCAGTGGCGGTTCCTGCGTGCCCTGGTACCCCCCGGTCCAGACGATCTGTTCCTCGCCGGGGACACCTACCAGCGGATCTACGGGAACCGGGTGTCGCTGCGCTCGCTCGGCATCCAGGTCGTCGGGCGGTCGCACCGGCTGCGGATCAACTACCGCACGACGCAGGAGATCCTGGCGTGGTCCTCCTCGCTGTTGACCGGCGAGGAGCCCGACGACATGGACGGCGGGGACGAGACGCTGGCCGGGTACCGCTCCGCCATGCACGGGGAGCGGCCCACGACGGCCGGTTACACCACCAAACCCGAGGAGATCGAGGCGCTGGTGGCCCGGGTACGGGACTGGACCGGCTCGGGAGTGGAAGCTGAGGACATCGGGGTGGCGGTGCGCTTCATCCAGCTGGGGCGGGACATCGCACAGGCTCTGGAGCGGGCCGGCATCGCGGCGTGCGTGCTCGGCTCCGGGCGCGGAGGCCCCGGTGTGCGGATCGGGACCATGCACCGGATGAAGGGGCTGGAGTTCCGCTGCGTCGCCGTGGCAGGCGTCAGCGACGGAACCGTGCCGATGAAGTCGGCCGTCACCGCCGTCGAGGTCGACGCCCAGCAGCACCAGGAGGACATGAACAGCGAGCTGAGCCTGCTGTTCGTGGCCTGCACACGGGCGCGCGAGGCGCTCCGCGTATCCTGGCACGGCGCTCCCAGCCCATTCCTGGCGCCGGTAACGAACCCCCACCCCTGACGCCCGCAGCGCCCCCTGGCGCCCGCGGGAAGCGCTGCGTGCAAGGGCGGCGCGACGCGGGTGGGGCCGCGGATTCCGAACGCCCCACCCGCCACCTGGGCACTGCCGAGTATCAGAGGGTGCCGGGATCCTCGTCCGCCATACGGCGGGCCTCGGCGAGGGCCACCGTGTGCGCGAACCACTCCAGCACCGCGCAGATCTCGTCGCTGTGCTCGGCGAAGACCTCCACCGCGAAGGACGGGCGCAGGTCGAGTTTGGCCTCGGCCAGGTCGATGCCCTCGATGTCGTTCAGCCGGGTCATCAGCTCGCGCCGCAGCGGCTCGTCGTCGAACGGGGGACGCCGCTTCAGATACTGGAAGACGACCTCAACCGTGCCGGAGACCGGGTAGATCGCCAGGGGCCATAGCGCGCGAGAACCGGGTTCGCTGCCGAAACGTACCGTGGGGAAGCAACTGGTCTCGCTCGCCCTGCCGTAGGCAAGGTGGCCACCCTGCTGCTCCCAGAAGCGCAGGGCGCCCAGGACGCCGTCGAGGGTCTCCTTGGTCTGGTTCTCGCGCAGTTGCGTCTCGAAGCGGCCGGCCGCCGTCTGCTGCTCGTCGTCGGCCTGCGGTGACGGCTCGGCCTCCTCGGCGATGTCCTTGCCGAGCAGCGCCGCCAGGTCGGCGGTGGTCAGCCGGTGGGAGCGACGGGCCCGGCCCGAGTCGTCGAAGGGGACGCCCTCGGCTTCCAGGCGTGTCCGCGCGTCCCCCGACTCCTGGCCGTCCGGCCACCTGAAGCCCGCCGAGACGCGGCCGTCCGCCGTCAGCACCCGGTAGGCGCCGTGCAGACCCGCCTTGGACGCCAGGTGCTGGCCGACCGGGACGGCATGGGTGCCGATGAGCGCCGCTACATCGCCGTACGTCGTCCATGTTCCGGCAGGCATGGCGAGGAGCGCGGCCCGCAGCTCCTTCCAGCCGGACCACTCGTCGTCCACAGGGGCTGTGCCCGCGACGGGGCCGGGCCACAGCCGCACCGCCCGGTCGGCCAGGTCGGCGGCCCGGTCGAGGATCTCCGCCTTCCCCCACCGCTCCCGCCCGGCGATCTCCTGATTCATCCGCAGAGCGCTGAAGTCCAGGATCTCCTGCTTGCGGCGGAACGGGTGGTTTGACAGCTTCGCGTTGTCCGCCGAGAGGGTCAGGTTGCCCAGTGTGTGGACCAGGAGGGCGTGGAGTTCCTCCGGTCCCTGTCCGTCCTCGGTCTCCTCAGCGAGCAGGTCCAGCCACTGGTGGGCGGGGCTCTGCGGCAGCACGTGCTCGACGGTCAGACGCGCCTTGGCGTAGTCGACCGGTTCGCTGGCTCCGTAGCTCTCCTCCAGCCTGCGCAGCACCTGGAACCGCTGGTTGCTGCGGCCCGCCTTGTAGAAGGGCCGGGTGCGGATGGCCTCGCGGACGGCGTCGTCGTCGGGCCAGACACGGGCGCCCGTCTTGTTCTTCGACAGGAAGGTTCGTACGGCCTCAGCCGGGTCGTCGTCCTTCTCCATCTCCTTGGGCATCTCCATGAACACGCGGTTGCTGCCCGTAGTGGAGTACCCGGTGAAGAGGCGCCGCACCATGTAGCTCTCGGCGTACGCCAGTGCCCGGGCGGCCTGGTGGGGTGTGGCCTGTCCGTCGTCCACGCGATCGAGCAGGTGGAGCGCAAGCGGGTAGTGGGTCTGGCCGCCCCACCGGGACAGCCGCTCCAGCACTTCGCGCAGGTCCGGGTCGGGCTCCCGCTCGGGTTCCAGGATGCGCATCAGGCGTTCCGCCCGCCGTGCGAGGGAGGCGATCTCGGCCTCCAGGGCCGCCTCGTCGGAACTCAGGGGTTCCAGGCGCTTCTTCTGGTCGCGGTAGATCTCGCTCTGCTTGGCCCGGCTGTTGCCGGCCACCACCAGGTCGAGCCAGACGAGGAGTTCGAGGTTGGCGGGGCCCAGCCGTTCCTGCATGGGCAACCAGAGGCTGCGGTAAACCGACTCACCGCGGGTCGGCAGGCACATGAAGAGGTAGTTGCGCAGCAGGTCGCTCTGGCTGAGTCCGACCCCGGTGTTGTTGATCGACTCGAAGATCCGGTAGACGTTGTCGCCCTCCGCCGCGGTGATCTCCACAATCGACAGCAGTCCGCTGAGCACGGTCTCCACCGCGTCCGTCCACGCCTCACCTCCGTTCTCCTCGCCCTCGGCGAGGGCGCCCAGGAAGAACCGGTAGGCGGCCCCCACGTTGCCGGGGCCACCGGCCCTGGGTGAGCTCTCGACGCAGGCGGTGAAGGCATCGCGGTCCGCCTGCGTCGGCAGGAGGCGGTAGTGGTCATCGCCGCTTCGGTACTTGTTGACCAGCACCAGGTCGTGGATGCGCTCGGCCTTCTGCTCCGCGCCGCGTTCCCTGTGGCGGTCACGCAGCGCGGTGAAGGCGAGCATGAGGGTGGTTAGCCGCTGCTGCCCGTCGACGACGAGCCAGCGCTGCATGCCGCCCGCGGTGATCCGGCCCGGCGCCAGTACGACGGAGCCGAGGAAATGTGCTGCGGGAACGCGTCCTTCCAACTGCTCGTCGACCAGTTCCTGCACGTCGTCCCAGAGTTGCTGCAGCTCCTCCCGTTGCCAGCTGTAAGTCCGCTGGTAGAGCGGCACCTGGTACTGCTTCTCGCCCTGGACGAGCTCGTTGAACGTGGTTTCCTGAGCGTGCACGCGCGTCTTTCCCCCAACTGAGTCCCGGACGACCCATATTCCACTATGGGCGCGGGGCTGTCCTCTGCCCTGACTCGATCAGTAGCGGCACAGGTCGATCAGTCATACCGACGATCGACTGCCGCCCGCCTCTGTCTGCTCTTCCGGGTGCCTGTAAGACTTCGGCGGGGCCTTGTGGGAGCCATTGTGTTGGTCTCATCGGGCTGGTCCAGGGCTTCGCGAGGACTTCGGCTGTCATCGATGCGTCCGTAAACTGAGTCAAACTACACATGGCCCTATGCGCTACGTGTCGGTAGCGTAGGCCGGGCCCCACACAGCAGGTCTGTGCCCCTCCCGGAGAGAGTCCGATGCCCGAGTCCGCAGAGTCCGCCACCATCTCCGTGCCCCTCGCCGAGGTCGCGCGGATCGCGGGGGTGGGGCGTGCCGCGGTCAGCAACTGGCGGCGGCGCCACGAGACCTTCCCCGCACCGGTAGGAGGCACGGATGCGAGTCCGCTGTTCTCGCTGGCGGAGGTCGAGGCCTGGCTGCACCGGGAAGGAAAGCTCAAGGCCAGCGTGGGGCCGCTGGAACGTTTGTGGCCGGAGTACGAGGCACTGGGCGACCGAGATGCGATGGGACTCCTCGTCGCGGAGGTGGGTCTGCGGTTGTACGGGGAGCCCTCCGTGCCGAAGGACAGTGGTCAAGCCACCACGTCGGCGCTCGGCGCGGGGCGGTCCGGTCTTGACGGGCGGCAGTCCGCTCTCTTGGAGCGCACCCTGCACCTGGCCGAGGCCAAAGGCGCTACCGAGACCTTCGGTTTCCTTCTGGAGCGGTGGCTGCGTACGCACGTACGGCAGGTCGCCGTCACTCCCCCACCGCTCGCTGACCTCATCGCGAAGATCGCTTCGGCGGTCCATGAGGAAGACGTACGGGTCGTTCTCGATCCTGCGTGCGGCACGGGGTCCCTGCTGCTGGCGGCGGGACGGCGATGGGACGGCTCGGGACTGGCCGAGCTACGGGGACAGGACAGCGACCCGGTGCTCGCCTCCCTGACGCGAGCACGGCTGGCCGCCACTGGATACACAGGGTCGGCCCTGCCGGAGGTCACGGTGACAGCGGCCGACACCCTGCGCGCCGATGCTCAGGCGGACGTACAGGCCGACGTGATCCTCTGCAACCCGCCGTCGAACGAGCGGGACTGGGGACACGCGGAACTCGCGACGGACCCGCGCTGGGTGTACGGCCAGCCGTCGCGCACAGAATCCGAACTGGCGTGGGTCCAGCACATCGCCGCCGCGCTGGCCCCGGAAGGGGTCGGGGTCGTGGTGCTGCCGCCCGCGGTCGCGGCGCGGCGGGCCGGCCGGCGCATCCGGGCCGGCCTGCTGCGCGCCGGGGTGTTGCAGACCGTGATCGCCCTGCCACCCGGCGCCGCACCTCCGTACGGGGTGGGCCTCCATCTGTGGGTGCTCCGCTCAGCGGGTACCGGCGGGGAACCCGGGGCTTCCCCGGGCGAGGTGACCCTGGTGGACACCGTGGCCGGGCAGAGCGGCACCGGGAGCGGGAGCGGTGGAACCGGTGGCAGCAATGTCGACTGGAAGCGGATCACGGAGCAGGTGGTGAAGGCCCTCCGGGGATCGGGCGGGCCGGGAAGCGTGATGGTTCCGGTCATCGATCTGCTGGACGAGGCGGTGGACCTCACACCGGCTCGGCACATTCCACGCAGCCACACCGCCGACCTCGTGGACATGCGACGGTCCTGGACCCTGTTCGACGCCCATGCGAGTGAACTCCATGACGCCGCGGGCGCGCTGTCGGCCCTGGAGCCGGTCGAAGCCGGCGACATCGCGCCGCTGATCACCGTCGCCGAGCTGGAACGGGCCGGAGCCCTGGAGATCCGTGGCGGGCAGACGCTGCCCGAGGCGGAAGTGGAGCGCGGTGTGCCTCCGGCGGACGGGACACGGGTGCTGACCGGTCTTCGTCGACCTGGGGGCCCTGAGCTCTGGCTCCCGGCGGCGGAGGTGGCGCGCGGCGAGAAGAGCGGTGCACTGACCGTCACCGCTTCGCAGGATGTGGTCCTGTCGGTGCTGGCGCGGGACTTCGACGTCCATGTGGACACTGAGGCTCCGTCGGTTCTCGGGCCGCAGCTCTGCGCTCTGCGCGTGGACCCTTCGGTCCTCGATCCCTGGTTCCTGGCGGGCTGCCTACGGGCTCCCGACAATGCCCGCCAGGCGGGCACCCACGCGTCCACCACGTCCCGTGTGGATGTACGGCGGCTGCGGGTGCCCCGGTTCTCCCTGGAGGAGCAACGACGGTACGGAGAGATCTACCGGAGGATCACGACGTTCGAGAGGGAACTCCAGGGGATTCGCCAGGTGGGAGGCGAACTCGTCCGTTCGCTCGGTGATCTGTTGGCCCACGGCCGGTTGCCGCGGACCTGACCGCCGTACCCGGTTCTGCCACCGTCCCCCAGCCGGGCCACCGCACCTGGCACCGCCGCCACTGGTCAGCGGGCCAGCCGCAATTGCCGGAAGCCCCTACAGCTCGGCCAGGCGGCGGACCAGGGAAGAGACCTCGGCTCCGAAGCCGCGCTCGCTCAGTTCGAGTGCGACCTCACGGCACCGTTCGACCAAGTGAGCCGGGGGCGAGGTGAGATTCAGCGTTTCCGAGGCGGTCCGGCGCCACTCCTCAAGCGCGGTCCGCAGGTCCCCCTCGGGGATCTGGCATTCCGCCACGCCCAGCCGCGCCTCCAGCGTCAGTGCACCGTGGCGGGGTTCCTGCCGGTCGCCGAGCGCGACCACCTTCTCGTAGAGCTCCTTGGCGCGGCCGGTGCCGCCGTCGAGGCGCGCGGCATCGCCGCACACCAGGTGGGCTTCCGTAACAGCGGGTTCCTGGAGCCCCCACTCGGACACAGCGCGAGCGAGCACCGAAGCAAGCCGTTCGCATTCGGCACCGTGTCCGGTCGCCGCAAGTTCCGCCCTGGCCAGGGCGATCAGGTCCGCGAATTCCCTGCGTCCCAGCCAGAGGCCGCGTCGCCGCACGGAACGACGGGAGCCCCCGCGGCGGACGCGGTCGGCACGCCCGACAGCGTCCGCCTTCCCCATCGGCCCGGCATGCCCGAAGGCGAGGCCTGCTCCGCCCAGCCGGTACCGGGCCGTGGGGTCCGGGTGCAACTCCGGGTCGGGTCCGGGGTCGCCGGGTACGGGCAGGTATCCGCGCAGTACGGCAAGGGCTTCGCCGATACTTGCCGGACGGTCGGCAGGTGTCTTGCCAAGCAGGTCCCACACGAGATCGTCGAGGTCCTCGGGAATGCCGAGGTTGATGTCCCGGACGCGGGGCGGTAGGTCTTCGAGGTGCTGTGCATCCTTGTTCCGATCCGGCTTGTCCTCGAATGGCTTCTCGCCTGTGAGCAATTCGAACAGCACACAGCCGAACGCGTAGAGGTCCACCGCGGCGGAGACGTCCTGCTGGCCGCGGAGCTGCTCCGGCGCCATGTAACCGGCGCTGCCGGGGGTGGCACCGAGCGCCGTGTAGCGCGTGGCGTCAGGGTCGGTCAGGTGGGCGATGCCGAAGTCGAGCAGCTTCGCCGTTCCGTCCTCGGCGGCGATCACCACGTTGCCGGGCTTGAGGTCCCGGTGCACCACGCCATTGGTGTGGGCGTGGCCGAGGGCCTCGGCGATCTGGGCGGCGACCGCGACGGCCGCACCGAAGGGAAACGGGCGGCGCAGGTCGAGGAGTTCGCGCAGGCTGGGCCCATCGACGTACTCCATGACGAGGTACGGCTCCTCCTGGCGGTAGCCGCGATGCAGCAGACGCGGGATGGCGGGGTGGTCCAGCTCTTCGAGGACCGCTCCCTCGCGCTCGAACCGCTTCAGCAGTTCAACGCGGCGCCGCGTGCGCTCAGCCGGCGTGAACCGGCCCTGCGTGTAAGCGTCGAGGCGCAGCACCTTGACCGCGACGAGCCGCTCCGTGGCGGTCTCCGTCGCCGTCCAGATGCTTCCCATGCCCCCTTGATCGAGCGCTTCTTCTATACGGAAGCGGCCGTCGAGGACTTCGCCGGATTCCACCCGTACCCCCGGTTCACCACGGCACTGTGCCGCACCCACGATAACGGTTCACAAGAGCAGAACAAAAAAGTGCCTTGACTTAGTTCACAGACGTACGCTCTCCTTGGGGTGACCGCCTTTCCCAACTCCGTCGCGAAGGGAACGTCGTGACGCTCCATCCGCTCCCACCCGGCACCGATGGCAACACCGGACTCATCCGCACCTCGCTGCCGCTGCTGCGGGAGGATCCGCAGGACTGCCCACGGGGCAACGCCCTGCGGGCACGGCCGTTCGTCCGGCAGGTGCCGGAACGGCCGCGCCGCAAACCCATCGAGGACTTCGCACTCGGTCCCGTCATGCGCACCCTGGACCTCATCGAGTACGACGGGGTGGATCCGGAGACGGCACTGCGACGGCTCCACGGCAGCACGAAATGGCATACCGCGCATGCCAGTTGGGCCGAAATGGCCGTGCGCAACTACCTGAAGGCACGTAAGCTGTCCGAAACCGGCCGCCGCGCGCTCGGGCGCCCCGCAACGATCGCCGTCCGCGCTCAGTGGACTGCCATCACGCAGAGGGACACACCGGACGACCGCGGAGCAACGCGGTACGAACGCACCGCCTGGGGACGGCGGTACGCTTCCGCCGACGCTTCGGAGCGCGAACTGTGGCTGCTGTCCGTGAACTCCGTCAAGGAAGACCGCCCCGCCGCCGAGATCGCCGAAGCGGCGGCCGTCACCGCCGACGGCGTTCCCTCACGGGCCGCCTTCGGTGACGTCCACCGCCCCGCGGCGGGCATCACAGCCCGTCCACGGCAGGTCCGGGTGATCGGCGTCGGCTGCGGGAACGGTGAGCACAGGGTGCTCGCGGACTGGGACACCGACCGCACGGCACATGAGTTCGCGCGGCATGCCAAACCCGTGCTGGCCCGCGTGGTCGCGGACGACCGGCTCAACCCCGGTTCAGGGTGCGAGCGGTGCGAGGCCCTGTCGGGCTGCTCCCAGCCGCCCCGGGCGGCCGGGCTGCTGGGGGTGGCGGGACCGCGGCGTCCCCGCAAGCGCCGGTCGGTCTCGGCCACCGATCTTCGGGTCCATGCCCGCTGCCCGGCACTGTTCCACCTCACCCGGGTGCTGCACCTGCGGTCCGGCGAACCGGAGAGCGAGCCCGTCCGCAGGGGGCGGGCGGTCGACGACTGGCTCAACGAACGGCACAAGCAGGGCGGCTGCCGCGGAGCCACCCTGCCGGACGCTTTTCCGGGGCTGCCCGAGACCGAACAGCCCACCGCTCTCGCCATGCTCGCCCAGCACTTGCTCGATTGTCCGCTGGACGGCCTGGCACCCGGCGAGACCGTGCGGGTGCAACCGCGTCTGACGGCGTACGACCCCGAGCTGGACGTGGTCCTCATCGCCGACCCCGATCTGCTCTACACCCGTTCCGGCGGCTGGATCTGGCACGAGACGAAGACAGCCGCCCGGCGTCCCTGGGAGGGGCGGGAGCTGATGGAGACGTATCCACAACTCCCCTTCGCGGTTCTGCTGATGGCGGCGAACGTGCCCGGTGGCGATCCACGCCGGTCACTGATCGAACTGGAACTGCTGTACGGGGACGGGTCGGGCTGCGAGGAGATTGACCCCGGCGACCCCGACACCCAGGCCGAGGCACGCCGGATCATCGCCGGGCTGGCGGGTCCCTGGGCCGTAGACGAGACGTACGCGCCGGCGACGGGGGACCACTGCGCGGGCTGCGAGATGCTCCTGCACTGCGCCGCCGGACGCGCCCACTTGAAGGCCGGGTGAGCACCGTGCCCGAGAGCCTGGACGACGCCCTGCCCTACCCCGCCGTCGACTGGTCCGCCCACCATGGCATCCCTCTGATGCGCACATTGGCCTCGGCCCTGACCGCGCTAGACGCCGCGACCGGACTCGAAGCCTTCACCCTGCCGTATGCGCCCGAGGTCCAGCGCGCCCTGGACCGGACCGTGCTCGCCTGTCTGGAGCGGGGCGCTGAGCCTCCGGCGAGCCTCCCCGACCTGCTGTCATGGTGTCGGCAACGTCCCGTGGCCGACTGGCCGGTCGACCTTCCCGCCGACGCCGTGGGCCCCGGGGACCTGCTGCTGGACCCGGACTCCTCACGGCCGACCGAGCTGTGCCACGAATGGGCGGAGCAGACGCAGGACAGCGCCCTCGCCCTGCGCGACCGGGAAATCATCCGGGCCGCACTGCGGCTGTGCCGCGAACACGGCGAGGAGGACGCGTACACCGAGTTCCGGCGGCTGCTGGTCACCCGGCCCGTACTCACCGCGGCCGAGGAGTTCGCGGTCTCGATGGATCACGTCCTCGACCCGGTCAAAGAACTGCTGCGGCGTATCTACCAGCCCGTCCCGGAGAGCTACCTTCGTGGTGACGGCTACGCGGTCTGCGGCCGCTGCCTCACCCTGCTGACCCCGCTGCACGGCGGCGGCTGGTGGTGCGAGCGGGACCGCTGCCGCCGCCTCGGCCCGCCGCCGGTGGGGCGCCGCATCCTCAAGGAGGAGGCCGGCGGGCTGCTCCAGCTCGAACGGCCGCTGCGCCAGTTCGTCACCGGTCCGGGACGGGCCGAAGCGGAGCTGGAGGCGCGGCTGTCGGCGCTCGGGTTGCGGGTGCGGATGTGGCCCGCGTACGACGCGTACGACGTGCACGTCACCTTCCCCGACGGCTGGGTGTGGGCGGTCGACGTGAAGGACTGGGCGCATCCCGCCTTCCTCGGCCGGGCCGCACGTCCCGTTCCGCCCGAGCCCCCGTACGACGAGGCGTTCTGGGTGGTGCCCCAGGCCCGCGTGGACGACCGGGCCAACTACGTCACCTCGTACGAGCGCAACCGCCCCGCGGCGGCCCGGAACCTGCCACTGCTCACCGACACCGAACTGATCGCCCGCGCCCGGACCCGCATGCGGGGAAGCCGGTCTGGCGGACGGCAGGAGGCCCACGATGCGTGACCGCGACAGCTGGCACAAACCGGTCAGCAGGGAGCTCGCCCGACTGTGGGCCGAAGTGCCCCCCGAACTGTCCGGGGTGAAGCCCGCTCTGCTCTGCCAGGTCGAACTGGCGCTCCGGCTGTTGGAGCGCCTCGCGCCGGAAGAACCGGCCCGCGGGGCGTATGTGCTCTTCGGCGGCTATCCCTTCGCACGGGCCCGCGGTATCGCGGTGACCTCCGAGCACGAGGGGATGCTTGCCGCCGGCCGCCATCTGCTGTGGACGTTGCGGCGGCGTCGTACCTGGTGGCAGGCCCTGGAAACGTATGCGGCCCTGCCCGAGCGGCTGCGCGCCTACACCGTCCCCGCGGACGACGCCCCGGCACGACGCTGCGAACCGGCCGCCGCCTCCGACCGAATCGCTGTGTACGACGCTGCGCTCTCCGCACTCCCCCCGATCGCCCGCAAGGAGTTGCCGATCGCGCCCGCCGGGCGGGCCACCTTCATCGACCGGCGGCGCCCCGTCTCGGTCACCCTGCCCGAACGGCTGCGGCCCGAACCGGTACCGGGCCACAACCCCGGGGCCGGGCGTCCGGGGGGCGGCGCCCCGATCACCCTGACCAGGGCGGACCTCCTGGAGACCGCGCGCTGGATGGACCGGGTGGAGCGGGAGGAGGAGGTCGACCACCCGGGACACTGGGAGAGTCGGCTCTCCGAGCTCCACATAGCGCCGAGGGACGCGGACGGGCTCGGCTTCTCCGAGGACGGTGACCTGCGGCTGGACGGGCTACTGCATCTCGCGGGCATGGTCGGCGCGGGCAAGTCGACACTGATGACGCTGATCGCCGTATGGGGTGCGCGGCACGAGCCCGCACTGCGGACGACGCTCGTCGTCGGCGATGTGGCGGAGCAGCTGCGGCTCAGTGCGCTGCTGCGCGACGTCGGGCTCGCCGCGACTCCGGTCCTGGGGCTCACCACGCGTGAGACGCATGTGCAGCGGCTGCACCGCAGGCAGGCCTCCCGTGGCCGGGCCAACCTGCTGGACCACGACGCGCCGGGCTTCGACGACCTAAGCACGGTCTGCGTGGTGGACGCCCTGCGCGGCACCGAGGCGGCCCAGCCGCTGCGGTTCGCGGACGCCCCCTGCACCTCGCTGTACCCCGAGAAGCGCCCAGCGGAGAAGACCGGCAACGAGCCGGCGGGCTCCGTCCCGCTCCCGGACCCCTACCGCCCCGGACAGAGGGATCGGGCCGCGCAGCCGCGCACACCTGATGTCAAGGGCACCCCCCACGGATGCCCCCTCTGGTACGCCTGCCCGCGCCACCGCGCGGCCCGCGAACTCGTCGACGCCAGGATCTGGGTGGCCAACCCGGCGAGCCTGGTGCAGACGGCCGTGCCTCGGCATCTGGGCGACGAACGGCTGCGCCACCTGGAACTGGCCTGCCTGCGCAGTGACATCATCATCGTCGACGAGGCCGACTCGGTGCAGATGAAACTCGACGAGATCTTCGCCCCGTCGGCGACACTGGTCTCGCCCGGCCCCGAGTCCTGGCTTGACCAGGTGCAGACGCACCGTATCGAGGAGTTGTCCCGGCAGGGCCGGCTGCCGCTCACCGACCAGGAGATCGAGCGCTGGTCCGCCTCTCTGACCGTGGTGCACGCCGCAACGGACCGGCTGTACAAGCTGCTGATCTCCGACGGGGAACTGCGCGAGTGGGCCGACATCGAGTACTTCAGCCCCTGGACGCTCCAGGAGAAGCTGCTGGGCGACTGGTTCAGGCCGGAGCGCACACCGGGCGCCCCCGACGGTGTGGCCGATGAGGCGGAGTTGTTCGAGGCGTACGAGGACGACGTTCCGCAACCCGATCCGTCGGGGCCCGATTCCGACGCCCGCCGTCGGGAACTGACCGGCCACTTCGACGCGTTCCGTGACGACCCGCTGGGCGGCCTGGGGCCCTACGGGAACACCACGGACGATCTGGTGCGGCTGGCCCAGGATCTGCTGGCCACGCTGTCCTCGTCGGACACCCGCGCCCGTGTCCTGACCGTACTGCGTCCCCTGCTCGCCGACAGCCCCGCCGCCGCGAGGGCGGAGGACGAATCCTGGCTCGATCTCACTGCCCGGCGTCTGGAGTTCATGCTCCTGCTGAGTGCCCTGAACCACCGTCTTGACCGATTGGTCTTCCTGTGGCCGCAGGTGGAGGCCGCCCTGCACCTGGATTCGACGGGCAACGAGCTCTCCCGTCGTCCTCCCCTCGACTACGCCCCGCTGGTCCCGGAGGCGCCCATGGGTAACGTCCTGGGCTTCCAGTACTTGCCCGACGACCGGGAACGCGATACAGACGGACGGCACAGCGGCACCCTGCGCTTCTTCCGCTGTGCCGGCGTCGGCCGCGAACTGCTGCTCTCACTGCACGAGGTAGGAGCCGACCCGGGCATCGGGCGCCGGGGACCGCACGTGGTGTTGATGTCCGGCACGAGCTGGGCCGGGACCTCCACCCGCGCCCATGTGCCGGCGCCGGTAGACGCCGTGCTCAAGCCGTCGCCGCGCTCGCTGGAAGCCGTGAGCCAGTCGGTCTTCACCACCCACTTCCTGTACGACGACGAGGGCCGCCCGATGAGCCTGTCGGGCACCGAGCCCAAGGCCAGGCCCGCGGCAGCGCGGGCAATGGCGAGCAGGCTCGGCTCCCCGGGCCGCGGCGGTGCCCCGAGCCCCCTGGAACAGGAACTGGCGAAGATCGCCGACGACCGACGAAGGCGGGCGATCCTGCTGGTCGGCAGCTACAAGGAGGCCAACACCGTCGCGGACGTCCTGCACGACATGGATCGGTGGCACGGCCGCGTCCGCGTCCTGGCCTCCGACGACGCCGACCTGGATCAGGCGGTACGCGGGACGGGTCCGGTGCCCGCGGGCACCGAGCGCGCCACCGCGCTGCGTCGCGGCGACCTGGCCGCCTTCGCCGAGGACCGCGGCGCGGAACTCCTCGTGGCCCCGCTCATGGCGGTCGAGCGCGGCCACAACATCCTCAACGCCCAGCGCAACGCCGCCTTCGGCACGGCCCTCTTCCTGGCACGTCCGCATCCGCGCCCGGACGACCTGGCACTAGCCGTGTTCGCGATCAACGACTGGGCCGCCCGCTTCGCCCGCGACGAACCCGGACTGGCCCAGGGCACGTTCGGCAAGCTGGCGGTCGCCGCCGCGCACCTCGACGAGGCGGGGCTCGCGTTCCGGCACGTGGCACGCGCCGAGTGGCGCAGGCTGCTGTCCCGCCGATACATCTACTCCCGGCTGTCCGACCACGAGAAGCGGTCGTTCACCTGGGACCAGCTGGTGACGATCTGGCAGGTCATCGGCCGACTGGTGCGCGGTGGTGTGCCGGCCCGTGTGGTCTTCGTCGACGCCCGCTTCGCCCCGCACACCGCCGAACTGCTCTCGCCCGGTGCCGTTTCCTCCCCGCTGCCGCAGGAGGACGGGCTCCTGACCGGGTTGCGGGACGTCCTCGCCCCGTACTTCGGCGAAGGCACCCTCCCGCCCGACTGCCCCGATCCGAGTGATCCCGCGGTTGCCCGCCTGCTGTACGCGCCGCTCTACACGGCGCTGCGGGACATCACCCACCACACCTCCTGAACGAAACGAGACACCCTCATGGCTCAGCGCTACGACTCCATCCGCACCGCCTCCTGGCTGCCCGCCTCACATGACGCCTCGCTGACGGGGCGGTACCGCGCTCTGCCCTTTCCGGAGCAGTGGCGCGGTCCGCTGCTCGCGCTGTGCAACGCGGGCCGCGACAAGCCGCTGGAGACGGTACCCACCTTCCGTATGGACCAGGTGATCCAGACGCTCGCACCCGACGTACTGGTGCGTCCTCGCCCCTCCGCGTACAGGGGCGAGAACCCGGATTTCTGGCTGTACGCCCCGGACGACATCCCCGATCCGCTGCCGACTGAGGCTTTCCGGGCTCTCGTCGGAGCCTGGTTGAAGGATCTGCGTCCGGAGCGCGAGTACCGCTCTCTGCTGAGCGAGACCCGCGAGGCGCTCTTCGAGGACCCTCCCGAGTGGCAGGAAGGTGTCGAGGTGGAGTTGCTACGCTGCCCGCCCGCCGCCGGTGGCACGGCAGCCCCGGATCCCCGGCAGTTCCAGCTGACGACGGACTGGCTGGCCCGGCGGCTCCTCGAACAGCTCGAACCGTACGACTACGGGGCGGGCCGGCTGCGCTTCAGCGCCATGCCGCGCGGGCCCCGCGATCAAGGTGCCGAGTTGGTGTCACAGGCGCTGAAGCACGAGGGCAGCCGGGGCTCCGAGTGGTTCTCCGTCGTTCTAAACATCACGCTCCAGACGGTGCCGTTCGACCCGCTGCCCCGCTTCCACCTGCACACCCACATCCGGCGCTACGCCACCCGGGTGGGCGCCAGGTCCGGGCGGCTCTATCTGCCGTACGGCCGCAGGACCACGGTCCTGCTGCGCCCCCGGGTGCCGTGGCTGCCCGGGGCCCCGGCGAGCGAACGCTTCGCGCTGGCCCGGCTCGCGTGGGACAAGGGCGGCCACGACTGGGTGGGCGGCGGGCCTGCCGGGATGCTGCGCAGCATGTCCCTGACCGAGTCATTCCCCGACGCCGCGTCCATCCTCACCGCCCCGGCCGAGTGGCTGGAGGACGGGATGCGGGCCGCCGTCGTCCACAGCACCGCGATGGGGTCGCACGAGGTGGGCACCGGTCTGATGCCCGACCAGCGCTCCCGGATCGTCGAGTGGGCCGAAGTGGCACTGCCGGCTCAGCTGCGCCCGGCGCCGGCCTTGGTGCACACGCGCCTATCCGGGAGCACTCCCGCGAATCCGCGCCAGGAACCGTCGGATGCGACGAAGAAGGCCATGGAGGAGCGGCAGCGGACGGAGGCCCGCAGGAAGGGCGCCGCCTTCGCCCTGCGCTGCCTGAGCCCGGACGCGGATCCCGACGCACTGCCCTTGCTGGAGACCAGGTTGTTCTGGCAGACACCCGCAATGCGCGACACCGCAGTGGCCGCGCTGATCGCCCATCTCGGCCTCAAGGGAGACGGAGGGGCGCCGGAGGAGACACACGCCTACGAGAGCACCGTCGTGCTGGAGTGGCAGACCCCGGAGCTCATGGTTCGGCTGCACTGTCGCAAGCTCGCCCGCTCGCTGGGCCACGACCTGGCGCTGCCCGAGGCGTCCTGGCACTCACGTGAAGCGGTGACCACCGCGCTCGGCGCCCGGCGGCGGGAGATGGCGGCTTTCGTGGCGGAAGACCCCCCCTCTTCCGTTCCGTCCCTCGCCCTGGTGGAGATCGACCGGGCCGCGGACTTCACCTCCCCCGACCACGACGCCAAGTTCGCTGTGCGGCTCGGTTGCGCGGACGCCGGTGTGCTCACCCAGTTCATGGCGGTGCCGAAGAAGGCCAAGGGCTACAACAGCGAGAAGAACAAGGACTTCCGCGCGGCCAAGGCGTGGGACGACGGTCTGCGGCAGCTCGGCGTACGGGTCCACCCCGAGCACAGTCTCGGTGAGCGGCTCCCTTCGGGTATGCGGTACGCAGCCGTGTGGATGGTCCGCAAGAACCGCCGCAGCCGTACGCGCTGGGCCGGGCATGTGCCGGTCGCGGTACTCGTCACACCCGAGGCGTCCGGGCAGGGCCTGGCCCGGGTGGAGGGCTGGGACGACGAGGGCCGGGCCTGGGTGCCGTATCCGGTGATGCTGCTGCGGCTGACCAGGCGCGCGGAGGTACCGACCGCAGGCACAGTGCCCGCCCCGCGCGACGGCAGCACTCCGGCCACTCGCCACCCTTCGTGGTGGGCGGACATGGCCGAGCAGCGCCGAGCCACCGAGGAGTGGATGCAGAGGGTGCGCCGCTCTCTGCGCGGTACGCCGACGATGTTGCTGGCCCACGGCCAGAACATGCGCTCGCACTGGACCTGGCTGCAGGACAGCAAGGTGGTGGCCGACAAGTTCCGTGACGGTCACGCGCCCGCCCGTCGCCTCGATCCGGATCTGCGGCTGGTTCGGGTACGGACGTCACGCGGGCGGGAAACGGCGCAGTGGTGGGGCGTAAACCCAGACGGGGCGAACGGCCTCGCGGCCCATCTGTGGACAGCCCCTACGGCCGCCCCGGAAACGGCCCGCGTCTTCTGGTCCACAACCCCGAAGGCCCGGACCTTCAAACTGTCGGTGGCCGCCGACAAGCTTGCCCCCCGAGTGAACACGAAAGGGAAGCTGACCGTTGACACCGACAAGGCCGCGTGGAATCCGGGTCTCGTGGAGCTGACAGTACTCGGCTGTCATCCCGAGGACGACGACTCTCCCGAGGCCCTGGCACTCGCAGCGCACCAGCTCCGTCAGGCGCCCGATCTGCCAGACGCGCTGAGTCTGCCTCTGCCCCTGCATCTCGCCGGTCTTGCGCAGGAGTATGTCCTGCCCACCCGAGCCGCAGAGGACGAGCGCCCCTCGTCGGATGCCACGGCCGATGCCTCACCGGATGCCGGGGCAGCCCCGGGGCTGGAGCGGGAGCCGGAACCGCACGACGAGCAGGAGCAGTTGGCCCTGTTCGACGAGACAGCAACCCAAATATCGCAACGGTAGGTCCACTTCATCCGCGTTCGCACCGAACCATCCGCTAGCTCCGGGGACTGCGCCCCGGAGCTGGGGCTCGTAAGGCCTATGGCTTCAGCTGGACGATCGACTCAATTGCCAGCTCGGCTCGTTTCACTTGTGCGTTGCTCTGTTCCCATGTTCTGGGCCCCTTGCCCATGACTCGAACCTGCAGCCAACGGCCGAGCCCTCTTCTCTGGGCCTGTACCGGCTCCTCGTAGGCAAGCGCGGCCTGTGTCGATGTGACGGGCAGAAACCCGGGGGGGGTGGACCATCGTATGGGAACCACCGAGGCCAGCGGTCGGGCGGCGGAGGTAGCTCTCGGCGTCACGCCCTCAAGTAAGCGAGGACCGCCAGCACCCTTCGGTGGGTCTCCTCCGCCGGAGGCAGGTTCAGCTTGGTGAGGATGCTGCTGATGTGCTTGCCGACGGCTGCCTCGGACACGACCAGTTCGCGGGCGATCGCCCCGTTCGACTTTCCTTCGGCGATCAGAGCCAGGACCTCCCGCTCGCGTGGGGTGAGCTGCTCCAGCGGATCGCGGCGCCGGCGCAGCAGCTGTCGTACGACTTCGGGATCGACGACGGTGCCGCCGCCCGCGACCTCCCACAGGGCGTCGATGAACTCCTCGACCTGTCCTACCCGGTCCTTGAGCAGATAGCCGACGCCCGTTCCGTCGCCGGAGTCCAGCAGTTCGGAGGCGTACGTCCGCTGCACATACTGGCTGAGGACCAAGACCGGCAGGGTGGGCCGCTTCTCGCGCAGCCGTATCGCCGCGTGCAGTCCCTCGTCCTGGAAGCCCGGCGGCATACGCACGTCCGTCACCACGATGTCGGGGGGGTGCTCCTCGACCGCGGCGATCAGCGTCGTGGCATCCCCTACGGCCGCGACCACCTCGTGGCCGCAGCGGCGGAGCAATCCGATGAGTCCCTCCCGCAACAGTACGCTGTCCTCGGCCAGTACTACACGGAGCGATCGGTCCGTTCGCAAGGAAACTCCACACGCAACAGGGTCGGTCCGCCGGGCGGACTGGACAGGGAAAGTCTGCCATCCAGCACCGACACCCGGTCCGCAAGACCGGTCAGCCCACTGCCGGTTCCGGCCTCCGCGCCGCCCCGGCCGTCGTCCCGCACCAGCAGGAACAGTCGCCCTTCACGGTGGCCACCTGTCACCTCCGCTCGGCTCGCCCCGCTGTGCTTGGCAATGTTGGCGAGGGCTTCGCAGACCACGAAGTACGCGGCCGACTCCACCGCCAGGGGCAGCCGTCCGGGCAGTTCCAGGTCGACGTCCACGGGCACCGTGGAGCGGTCCGCGGCGTCGGCGACCGCTGCTTCGAGGCCGTAGTCCGTGAGCACCTTGGGGTGGATGCCGTGGATGAGTTCGCGCAGTTCCGCGAGGGCCTTGCCCGCCTCCTCGTGGGCCCTGGCGAGCTGGTCGGCGAGTGGTCCGGGCGGGACGTCCAGGCGGGCCAGGCCGAGCGTCATCGTCAGCGCCACGAGCCGCTGCTGCGCCCCGTCGTGCAGGTCGCGCTCGATGCGCCGCCGCTCGGCCTCGAAGGCGTCCACCAGGCGGACGCGCGAGCGCGTCAGTTCGACGACTCTGGCCCCCAGATCACCCTCGCGCGGCGCGATCAGCAGACGCGTCAGTTCGGCCCGGGCGCCGGCCGCGACTCCCAGCAGATAGCCGCCCAGGACCAGGGCCAGCAGCCCGAGTACGGCGATACCGAAGGCCGTTGGCCAAGTGGTGACCGTCCATGCCTTGAGCACCTTGGTCTCCTGGCCGTCACCGACCGTGGCCATCAGCAGCGGTGTCGCCACCAAGGCCAGCGGGACGAGCAGGCCGACCGTGATCGCGACGGCGTCGACCGGCCACAGCAGCCCGGCGAAGAGAAAGGCGTAGCCGAGCTCCCGCCAGGTCGTCTGTTCCCTCAGGCGTGTGGCCACCCAGGACCACAGCCCCCTCGCGGCAGGCGTGCGGTGCCAGTCCTGAGCCGGGTCCCGGTCGATCAGGGCCAGCCTGTGCCGCTCCGCCCAGGCGACGGGGATTCCGGCGAGGGCCACGACGACGAGCAGAGGAAGCCCCACCAGCACGATCGCCAGTGCGCCGCTCACCGCCACAGCTCCCAGGAGCCCCACGAGGGCGACGACGCCGGCCGACACCCCGGTGAGCAGATAGCCGACCGAACGCCACGGCCACGACGACAGCAGGAAGCCCGGCCGGGACATGGCCTGCCACACATTGCGAGGGTGCATGAGCGCCACCGTAGAAGGCCCGGACCGCCGGTGCCATCGGTTCAGCGTGAGCCCGGAGGGTAGGGCCAGCACTACCTTCGGGGGTGGGGCCGCGGGTCACGGCGCACTCTTCGCAGGCTCTTGCCAGCGCAACCTGCTGCCAACCCGAAGGCAGGATTCCGCCAGTTCGTGGGCCAACCATTGGCCAGAGAACGACGCTTCGGCGTTCCGAGCCGACCGGGTCGCCCTGTGCGGCCCAGGTCGCATCGAGGTGGGGGATGACTCATGGAATTCCGGCTTCTCGGACCGGTGGAGGCAAGAGACGGAGCACGGCGCATCCCGCTCTCGGGCTCCAAGGTGCACACGGTGCTGGCCGTGCTGCTGCTCGCCCGCGGCCGGGTCGTCAGCGACGAGCGACTGAGCGGGCTGCTGTGGGGATGGAGTCCGCCCACGACGATGAACGCCCAGATCTACACGTACGTGTCGCGGCTGAGGAAGCACCTCGGCCCCCACGTCGACCTGATCCGCAGGCAGCCCGGTTACCAGCTGGTCGCCGCCGACGCGCAGGTCGACGTGGTCGAGTTCGAGCGCCTGGAGCGGTTGGGCCGCAAAGCGCTGGAAGACCGGCGGTTCGAGGAGGCGGCCGGTGCCCTGCGGCGCGCGCTCGATCTGTGGCACGGCCCGGCACTGGCCAATGTGACGCCGTTTCTCACCGAGGCGGAACTGCCGCGGCTGGAGGAGGCGCGGACCGGTGCCCTGGAGCACCGCATCGACGCCGATCTCGAACTTGCCCGGCACGAAGGGCTCGTCCCCGAACTCACCGGCCTGGTGGCCCAGTTCCCGGTACGGGAGCGGCTGCGGGCCCAGCTGATGACCGCCCTCTACCGGTGCGGGCGTCAGGCCGATGCGCTTCAGGTGTTCCAGGAGGGCCGCCAGGTGCTCGCCGAGGAACTCGGTGTGGACCCCGGCCACGACCTGACGACCACCCATCAGGCGCTGCTCAGCGGGGAGTTGAGCCTGCTGCTGGAGCCCGCGTCGACGGGTGTGTCGCTGCGGTCGCCACACGCCGCGCCGCCGGTCATGGTGCCGCCCGCGCTCGCCGACTTCACCGGCAGGCAGAGCCAACTGGCCGAGCTGTGCGCCCGGCTGGAGCCCGCCCCCGGGCGTTCTCGTGCCGCTGCCCGGGCGCGCCGCATATTGATCACCGGTATGGCGGGGGTCGGTAAGACCGCGCTCGCCGTACAGGCCGCGCACGCCGTGGCCGACGAGTTTCCCGACGGCCTGCTCCACGTCCGGCTGCGTCGCGAGGACGGCACGGTCAAGGACTGCGCCGCCGCCCTCAGGCAGTTGCTGCGAGCGCTCGGAGAACCCTGTGACGACACGTCGGCGCTCGGCGGAGGTCCCGAGCAACTGGACGACCTGATCCGCCGCTACCGCACCCGTACGGTGGGGCGCCGACTGCTGATCCTGCTGGACGACGCGACGAACGAGTTCCGTCTCGACGCGCTGCTTCCGGCCACGAACGACGCAGCCGTCGTCGTCACCAGCCGCAGCAGGCTCTTCACGATGCCCGGCTTCCGTACCATCGCACTCGACCCCTTGGGGACCTCGGAGTCGCTCGACCTGCTCGCGGCCGTCGCCGGAAGGCCGCGCATCCTGGTCGAACCCGACGCCGCCGGTGTCATCGCCCATGCGTGCGGCGGACTGCCGCTCGCCCTGCGGGCCGCCGCGACCCGGCTGGCCGCGCGTCCCCACTGGCCCGTGGCCCGGCTCGCCCGGCGCCTGTCCGATCCGGCCGTGCGTGTCGAGGAGTTGCGTACCGGCGACCTGGACGTACCCCGGAGTCTCGGCTCGGCCCTACGGCACCTGCCGGTCGTCGAACAGGAGTTGGCCTGCGCCCTGGCACCGGGGGCCGACGGGACGTTCGGCGCGGCCGCCGCCGAGGAGTTCGGCCTGCCCGAGGAGCCGGCCGAGGAACTCCTGGAGCGGCTGGTCGAGAAATCGGTGCTGGAGCTGGCGGGCATCGACGGGGACGGCGCGCCCCTGTACCGCTTCCACGAGCTGATGCGGCTCGTCGCGGCAGGTCCGCGCGAGTGCCGGGCGGACGTGAGGCTGACCAGGGTGAGCTGAACCGAGTGCCGCGGGTAGGCCTGGCCCTACCCCAAGTGTCGCTCCTGCCGCAGTGCGCCGCGGTGCCCCGGCGCGGTTTCGTGGAGTCATCGAGCGGACGAGAGAGGCGGCGCCCTGATGACGGGATGGCTCGCGGAGCACATGATGGCGCACGGGAGCTTCGGCATCCTCGCCGCGGTGCTGCTGCTGCCCGCGCTGGAAGCGGCGCTGCCGATGGTGGGCGCGCTGCTGCCGGGGCAGACGGCGGTGGTCCTGGGCGGCGCGCTCGCCTGCAGGGGCCACGTCACCGTCGAGGCGGCGCTGCTCACCGCGGTCGCCGGAGCGGTCCTGGGCAACGTCGCGGGATACGCGGTCGGACGCCGGTGGCAGGCGCGGGCGCTGGCTCCCCTGCGGGACCGCAACCGCCGACGCCGGTACACCGAACGGGCCCTCGGTCTGATCGAACGGCACGGCGGCTGCGCGGTGTTCGTGGCACGCTTCACGGCGGTGCTGCGCACGCTCGTGCCCACCCTGTGCGGGGCGACCCGCATGCCCGTGCGGCGCTATCTCCTCTGGTCGGTGGTCAGCAGCGCGGTGTGGGCACCGGCCTTCGTCCTGATCGGTTACCTGCTGGGGGGCGCCGGCCCCGGGTGAGTCCCCGGTGCCCAAGGTCCCCGCGGGGCTTTCCCTTCGCACAACGTGCTGCCCGTGCAGCCGGCTGCCACACGCCACGCCGGGCCGACCCCCTGGGCGACCCCCGACAACGCCGTACCGAACGCCCATCCGTCCCGCCTGACACGCGGGAGGACCGAACCGAACAAGTAGGGACAGTAGGGAAAGATGAACAAGGACGCGATCCAGTTGCGCTCCGTCAGCAGGCGATACGGGTCGGGCGACAGCGCGGTGACAGCGCTCGACCAGGTCTCGCTCGCCTTTCCGGCGGGAACGTTCACCGCCGTCATGGGCCCCTCCGGCTCGGGCAAGTCGACCCTGCTGCAGTGCGCCGCAGGCCTTGACCGCCCCACGTCGGGGTCGGTCACCGTGGGCGACACCGAGCTGACGAAGCTGAACGAGACCAAGCTGACCCTGTTGCGGCGCGACCGCATCGGGTTCGTCTTCCAGTCGTTCAACCTGCTGCCGTCCCTGACCGCCGAGCAGAACGTGGCGCTGCCGCTGCGGCTCGCCGGCAGCCGCCCGTCCAGGGCCCGGGTGCGCGAGGTGCTCGACCAGGTCGGCCTGGCCGACAGGGCTGGCCACCGGCCGACCGAGCTGTCCGGCGGCCAGCAGCAGCGGGTCGCCCTCGCCCGCGCCCTGATCACCCGCCCCGAGGTGCTTTTCGCCGACGAACCGACCGGTGCCCTCGACTCACAGACCAGCCGCGAGGTGCTGGAGCTGCTGCGCGACATGGTCGACGGCGAGGGCCAGACGGTCATCATGGTCACGCACGACCCGGTGGCCGCGTCGTACGCCGACCGTGTCGTCTTCTTCGTCGACGGACGGGTCAACGGCGAGATGGTCGGGGCGAGCGCCGACGACATCGCCACGCGCATGACCAAGCTGGAGGCCGCGCCGTGCTGAGTGTCGCCCTGCGCACCCTGCGCACCCGCTGGATCACCTTCGTCGGCAGCTTCGTCGCGCTGTCGCTCGGTGTCGCGCTGATCGCCGTGATGGGCCTGGCCC
The DNA here is from genome assembly GCF_055583445.1 of Streptomyces sp. NPDC104761. Lineage (NCBI taxonomy): Bacteria > Bacillati > Actinomycetota > Actinomycetes > Kitasatosporales > Streptomycetaceae > Streptomyces > Streptomyces sp. NPDC104761. Next base: position 70,045 of record NZ_JBVJNZ010000006.1, read on the forward strand.
TCGCCTCGTCGCTGAAGGCGCCCGACCGCGCGCCGGAACGGTTCGCCGCCGCACCGGTCGTGGTCAAGGGAGCGGACAGCCTGCGGGTGTCCACCTCGATCGGCGAGCGGGTGCAGAAGCTCGCCCAGCCGCGCTCCGTGCCGCCCGAGACCGTCGCGAAGCTGAGGAAACTCGGCACTGTCGTCCAGGACCGGTCGTTCGCCGTACGGGCCCGGGGTGGGCCGGGCGACCTGGTCGGTCACCCCTGGTCCACCGCCGCCTTCGCCCCTTACAAGCTCGACGCGGGTCGCGCCCCCCGCTCGGCCGACGAGGTCGTCGTCAGCGGCGGCTGGGCGAAACCCGGCGAGCAGGTGCGGACCGATCACGGCACCGTGCGGGTGGTCGGAGCCGTCGCCCCGCGAGGTTTCGAGCACGCCCTCTTCTACACCGACGCACGCGCCGCCCAACTGTCGCCGAAGAGTACCCAGTTGGTCGTGGATGCAGACGCGGCCGCCGTACGCGCGGCGGTGCAGGGCAGCGACGGCGTGCGGGTTCTCACCGGTGCCGGACGCCGCTACGCCGACGCGGATCCCGACCGGGACAAGGAGGCCCTCGTCGCGATGAACGCCATGTTCGGCACCGCGGGCGGCGTCACCACCTTCGTGTCGGTCTTCGTGGTGGCGTCCACCTTCGCGTTCTCGGTCGCGCAGCGGCGCCGCGAGTTCGGGCTGCTGCGCACGGCAGGGGCGACTCCGGGGCAGATCCGCAGGATGGTGTTCGCCGAGGCCTTCTTGGTCGGTGTGCTCGCCTCGGCCACCGGGTGCGTGCTCGGCGCGTACGGCGCGCCCCGGCTGGCGACGTGGGTGGTCGACGGCGGCCTCGCCCCGAGCTGGTTCCGGATCGGCGCCGCCACCTGGCCGTACTACATGGCTTTCGGGACGGGGCTGGTCGTCGCGCTGTGCGGCGTGGTGGCCGCGTCCTGGCGGGCGGGCCGCACCGGGCCCACCCAGGCGCTGCGCGAGGCGTCCGTGGACACCCGGACGATGACGTGGGGCCGCTGGCTGTTCGGCGCGGGGCTGCTGCTGACCGCCGTCGTGACCCTGGCCCTGGCGCTGTTCAGCGGCCCGGGTGACCTGTTGCACCGCAAGACCTATGTGAGCCGGCCGATGCTGCTGATCACCGCTGTGGCACTCCTCGCGCCGGTGGTGGTGCGCCCGCTGACCCGGCTGCTCGCCTGGCTTCCGGCCCAGTTGCCCGGTGCCGGCGGCATGCTGGTGCGGGAGAACGCCGCCGCCGGTGTGCGGCGCACCGCCGCGATCGCGGCGCCGGTCCTGGTCACGGTCGCTCTCGCGGGCTCGCTGCTCGGTGCCACCGCTACGCTGAACGAGGCCAAGGCCACCGAGACGCGTCAGCAGACAGCCGCCGCCTTCGTCGTCGCCCCGGCGGGCGACGCGGGATTCGACGCGGCGAGCCTGCGGAAGCTGCGCGCCGTGCCCGGCGCCGAGGTGTCCCCCACCTCGTCGAGTGCCGTCTACGTCCTGGAGGACGGCGTGTCCCTCAGCAGGGACGAGGCCCACGCGGCGGACCCCGGTCCGCTCACCGCCACCACCCGGCTGCCGATCGCGTCCGGCAGGGCGAGCGACCTCGACGACGGCTCGATCATCGTCAACGAGGAGTGGCAGCAGCACACCGTCGGACAGCGGGTGCGGGTGTGGCTCGGTGACGGTACGCAGAAGACACTGCGGATCGCCGCAGTGATGACCGCCGGGACCGGTGACAACGGCGTCTACGTCACGCCGCGCAACGCCCCGGGCGCGGCCGTCGACCGGGTCGACGTGGCCGTTCGGCACGGCGCCGACGCGAGGGCCGTGGCCGCCGGACTGCGTTCCGCGGTGCGGGCCTCGGGCGGACAGGTCTTCACCAAGGGCCAGTGGGTGCAGGCCAGTTACCCCGAGACGAACCGGACGACCCGGATGGGCTTCCTGCTGGTCCTCGGCATCGCGCTGCTCTACACCGGTATCTCGCTGGCCAACACCATGGTCATGGCGACGTCGGACCGGGTGCGCGACCTGGCGGTGCTGCGGCTGGCCGGGGCCACCCGGTGGCAGGTACTGCGGTTGGTGGGCGCCGAGGCGCTGATGGTCGTGGCGGTCGGCGGAGTGCTCGGACTGCTCGTCGCCGTGCTCAACCTGGCGGGCATGTGGAGTGCCCTGGGCCTGTTGTCGGTGTGGACCACGATCCAGGTCCCCTGGACGGCCATCGGCACGGCAGTGGGCGCCTGCGCGCTGCTGGCCGTGGTCTCGTCCGTCGCCCCCGCCTCGGTCGCCCTGCGCCGCCGGGCGGTGGAGCTGGCGGGCGTCCGGGAGTGACCCGCTGACCCGGCGCCGGACGGTACGTTCCCCCGCCCCGGCCGGCGCCGGCCCTCCGCGCCGCGCGGCATCCATCCCCCGTGGCCCGCGCCGCGGAGCACCGACGGCCGGGACGCCTCTGGCAGAGCGTCCCGGCCGTCCGATGTGTCAGGGGCCGGTCCTTCGGGGAGCAGCCGGCCGCGAGAGTGCGGAGGGCGGACGACGGAGACGGCCGGGCGCTCCCTCTCGGGAGCGCCCGGCCGTCTCGTGCGAACAGGACCCGCGTGCCGAGCGGGCCCACGCCGTGCGGCGGGGTCCTTGTGTCAGCTCGTTGCAGCGGCCGCCACGTCGGACAGTTCGGCCATCGCCACCGCGATCTTCCGGGGGCCGGTGAACGGCTCCCGGCCGTGCGCGGCGAGCATGTTGTCCACGATCAGGACGTCGTCGCGCTGCCAGTCGAAGCGCGTCGTCGCCGAGCGGTAGGCGTCCCGCAGGTGCGCCACTGTCTCGTCGGGGACGGGCCCGCCGTCACCGAAGTACGTGTTCGTGGGCAGGTCCTCGTCGGCGAAGATCTCCCGCAGCCCTTCCCGCACCTCCGGTGCCAGCGAGGTGACGTGCCAGAACGTGGCGTGGTTGAACCACACCTCCTCGCCGGAGACCGGGTGGCGACGCACCACGGGCCGGACGGCCGTGGTGCGCAGGCCGCCGTCCGGGCGCCATTCGGCCGTGATGCCCTTGTCCCGGCAGTACGCCACGACCGCGTCCCGGTCGCCGGTGCCGAACGCCTCCTGCCACGGCACGCCGAAGTCCCCGTGGAAGTTGCGCACCACGCGCCAGCCACCGCGCCGGACGAACTCCTCGCGCACCCCGGGATCGATGGCCCGGTACACCTCGCGGATGTCCGCGAGCGGCGTCGCGCCCTGGGTGTGCGCGGGCTCGATGCAGTAGAAGTACAGCGTGTTGGGCCAGACCGCCTGGTACGAGTTCTCGTTGTGCAGGAAGATCTCCTCGTCGGCGGGATAGTCCGTGGACGTGTAGACCTGCCCCTTGATCGTGGAGCGCGGTGAGGACCGCTCGGCGTAGGTCAGCGGAGCGCTGCCGGAGAACGCGTGCACCACCGCGTCGAACCCGTCGACGCCTCCGACCTCGAAGCCGCGCAGCAGAATCGCCCCGCGCTCGCCGAGCACCGTCCGCAGCTTCTCGCGGCGGGTGCGAATGAAATCGTGGACCGGAGTGCCCGGCTCTCCGGTGTACTCGATCGCGGTCATCGGACCCCTGCCTCTCTCGTATGCGCGGTGTCTGCCCAGCCGTCCGTGGTGCCGGAGTAGTGCCGGACCACGACGGGCCCGGCCCGGCCCGTCCCCCGGGCGAGTGCCGCGAAGACGCCCTCGGTCACCGGCAGGTCCTGCACCAGCCAGGTGCCGGGGCCGGTGCCTTCGGCGCAGGTGACCAGCACCGGGTCGTCCTCGGCGGGCTGTGTGTCGACGCCGGTGAGGTCGGTGGCGATGCCGACGCCGACCGCCTTGACCACGGCCTCCTTCCGCGTCCAGCACCGGAAGAAGGCATGCCTGCGTGCCGTGTCGTCCCGCGCGGCCCGTACGTGTGCGAGTTCGGAGGCGCTCATCACGAACCGGGAGGCACCGTCCACGTCCAGCGGACGGCCGCTCTCCAGGTCCACGCCGACCCGTTGCCCGGCGGCCACGGCGAGCAGCCAGTGCGGGCCGGAGCGCGAGAGGCTGAAGTCCAGGTCGGTGGGCGGCCAGTCGATCCGGGGCCGGCCGTGCCCCGGGTGGGCGCAGCGCGGACACGGACGCCTGCCGAAGACCACGTCGCGCGGTGGCACACCGAGGTATCCGGCGAGCACCCGGCGCATGGCCGTGTGGGCGGCCGCGTACCGCAGCGCGGCCGTGGCCGGCAGGCGCCGGACTTTCCGCGACTCCTCGTCGGACACCAGTGCGGTGTCGCCCGGCCCGAACGCGTCGGGGGTCCGGCCACGCCAGACGTGGACCGCACCACCGTCCCTGAGCGATGCGTATGCGACGTCGTTCATCGCCTCAGTCCGACATCGCGACCAGGATCCGGCGGTCGCCGGTGAACGGGCGGCGGCCGTGGGCGAGCCAGACGTTGTCGATGAGCAGGAGGTCACCGGTGTGCCAGTCGACGTCGACGGCGTGGTCCAGGCCGCGGTCGCGGATCTGGACGACGTACTCGGCGGGAATGGGGCTGCCGTCGGCGAAGGTGACGTTCTGCGGCAGGTCGTCCTCGGGCATGATCTGCGCCAGGGCGGCCGCCGTGTCGTCGCCGAGGCCGGCGGGGTGCCACTGGTCGGCCTGGTTGAACCACACCTCGGTGCCGGTGACCGGGTGCCGGGTGGTGGCCGGACGCACCGAGGAGACGCGGATGCCGCCGTCGGCCTTCCACTCCCAGTCGGCGCCGGTCGGGGCGAGGAACGCCTCCACCTCCTCGCGGCTGGTCGTCTCGAAAGTGTCCTGCCAGCTCTTGCCCAGGCCATAACCGTCGTGCAGGTTCTGCACATAACGCACCCCGGCCGCGAAGGCCTCGCGCACCTCGGAGTCCAGGGACTCGAGCCACAGCGCGGCGTCGACGACCGGGGTGGCGCCGCCGCCGCCCGGCTGGACCTGACAGTAGAAGGCGAGGCGGGCCGGCCAGGAGTGGGCGTAGCTCATCTCGTTGTGCATGGAGATGGTGAACTCCTGCGGGTACTCGGTGGAGGTGTAGACGTTGCTGCCGACCTTGGTGCGGGGCGAGTTGCCGTGCACATAGGCAAGGCGGTTCGGCAGCAGTCGGTCGAGCACCTTGTCGAGGCACTCGTGCGTGACCTCGAATCCCCGGAACACCAGCCCCTTCTCCTCGGTGAGCATCCGGGTGAGCTCCCCCGGCCCCATGTCGTCGAGCCGGTCGGTCAGTTCGTCGACGCCGCCGACGCCTTCGGACTCGATCTCAAGGGGCGTCCAGATGTTCGTCTGCGTCATGGTTCATGCCTCCAGGTCCTTGGTGATGTCGGCGACCAGCTCGGCCTCCCGTGCGGCGAGGTAGAAGTGGTCGCCCGGGTAGGTGCGCAGGGCGAAGTCCTGGGCGCGGGTCAGCTCGGACCAGGCCAGTACGTCGTCTCGGTCGCAGCCCGGGTCGTCGAGCCCGAGGCATGCGGTGATCGGAGCGCGGGTCGGCACAGGCGGTGCCGAGGGGCGGTAGCCCTCGATGAGCCGGTAGTCGGCACGCAGCGCGGGCAGCAGTAGTTCGCGCAGCTCCGGGATGTCGTAGGCCTCCGAACCCAGCGAGCCCAGCCGGCGCACCCCGGCCACCAGTTCGTCGTCGTGGCGCAGGTGCAGCCCGGTGCGCCGGGAGCGGTGCGGCGCGGAGCGGGCCGAGACCACCAGGCGCCGCGGGACGACCTCGTGCCGGTTCTCCAGCCGGAGGGCGGTCTCATAGGCGACGGACGCGCCCATGCTGTGCCCGAACAGGGCGATGGGCCGGTCGAGGTGGGGCAGCAGCGCGGCGGTGACGGCGTCGGCGAGCGTGGCCATGTCCTCGACGAAGGGCTCGGCCAGCCGCTCCTGACGGCCCGGACAGCAGACCGCGAGCAGTTCCACGTCGTCCGGCAGACGGGCCGGCCAGCTGTGGAAGAGCTGGGCGTTGCCGCCCGCGTGCGGGAAGCACACGAGGCGGATCCGGGGCGCCCGGCCGGACGCGGCGCGGTAGGTCCGCAGCCACGGGTCGCTGCGCACGGGCCGGTCAGCCGGCCGCGTCGGTGTCGGTCCCGTCATCCGGGATCTCTCCTTTCAAGCCCGGTGCCACTGCGACGAGCACGGCCAGTACGGCCATGGCGGCGGCGATCACGCGGACCGTGGGCAGGGCGCCCCAGGCGGCGAGGAGCAGCCCTCCCCCGAACGAGCCGAGCGCGTTGGTCCCGGAGCCGATGAGCCCCGCGGTGGCGGCGACCCGACCCTGGAGCTCGTCCGGAGTGGTGCGCACCTGGTAGACGGCGGCGGCCACGTTGAACACGGCGCCCACGAACCCGGTGCCCGCGTACAGCGCGCCGAGCGGCACGGGTCCCCGGGTGAATCCCATGGCTCCGATCAGCACCGCCCATACGACGGCCCCGCCGATCAGCAGCGTGCGCTGACGCGTCCGGCGCTGGATCCGGCCGCCCACGAGCGCTCCGCACAGACCGCCGACGCCTCCGATACCCAGGACGATCGCGAGGGTCGCCGAGGGCATCCCCGCCTCCTTGATCCGCAGGATCAGGGCGAGGGCGAGCATCTGGAACAGGATGTTGGTGCCGGCGACATAGCCGAACGCCGCGCGCAGGAACCGCTGTCGCCACAGCCAGCGCATCCCCTCGGCGACCTCGCCGGCCATGCGGCGCCGGCTGCCGGGGTCGGTGCGTTCCTGCTGGAAGTCCTTGCGGATGAGCAGCAGGCTGACGGCGGAGACGAGGTAGCCCAGGGCGCCGAAGCCGAACGGCACCCAGCGGCCCGCCGACTGCAGCAGTACGCCACCGGGCTGGCCGAGCAGCCCCGCCGCCCGCCCTCGTGCCTCGTTCTGCGCGAACGCCGTGGGCAGGTGCGCCGGGTGCACGATGTTGCGTACGGCTCCCCGCTCGGCAAGCCGGTAGAACACGGCGAGGGACGCCTCCACGAACGCCACGGCCGCCAGGTGGGCGACCGTCATCCGGCCCGCGGCGAGGGCGAGCGCCACGCTGCCCACCGCGGCGACCCGGCCGGTCTCGCACACCAGCATCAGCCGGCGCCGGTCCCAGCGGTCCACGAGGGCGCCGGCCGGCAACTGCACGAGCAGCAGCGGCAGCAGCGCCGCCGTGGACACCACGGACATGGCCAGCGGGGAGCCGGTGTGCCACAGCACGATCAGCGGATAGGCGACGGCTGTGACCCGGTTCGCCAGGAACGACATGCTCGCCCCCGACCACAGGAGCAGGAAGTCGCGGTTGCGGTGCAGCGGCGCGGTGGGGGTCCGGGCCGCCGGGCCGCTCCCGGCGCCTTCGAGAAGGGTCATGTCCTGCACCACTCGAGGACCGCCATCGCGCTGTGCATCTTGTTCTCAGCCTGCTGGAAGGCGACGCTGGCGGGGCCGTCGAGCACCTCGGCGGTGACCTCGTCGCCGCGGTGCGCAGGCAGGTCGTGCAGGAAGACGGCCTTCGGGCTGTTCTCCCACAACGTCTCGGTCACCTGGAACGGCGCGAACACCGCCCGCCAGCCGGGGTCGGGCTTGCTGGTGCCGGTGGTCTGCCAGCGCGTGGTGTACACCACGTCCAGGCCGGCCGGCAGGTCTGTCATGTCGTGGCGCTCGCGGAACACCGCGTCGTACCGGGCGGCCTGTTCGGTGGCACGCTCGCGGTAGTACGTGGGCAGGCCGTACCCCGGCGGCGTGCGCAGTTCGAACTCGACGCCCGAGAACCGGGTCAGGGCGAGGGACAGCGCGGTGGCGGTGTTGTTGCCCTCACCGACGTAGAGCACACGCAGTCCCTCGACCTGGCCGAACCGCCGCCGCAGGGTGGTCAGGTCGGTGAGCGCCTGGGTGGGGTGCTCGTCGGCACTCATCGCGTTGATCACGGCCATGCGCTCCTGAGCGGCCCAGGCGCGCATCTCGGCGGGGTCGTCCGCGGTCCGGGCGACCAGGACGTCGAGCATCCCGGACATCACACGGCCGGTGTCCTCACTGGTTTCACCGGTGTTGAGCTGGAGGTCGCCGGGTCCGTACGCGATGACCCGCGCGCCCAGGCGCAGAGCGCCGCTGGAGAAAGCGGTACGCGTCCGGGTCGAGGTCTTGCTGAAGTAGACACCCACGATGTCACCGGCGAGCGGGGCGGGCCGGCCGGCGGCGCCGGCCGAGAACTCGGCACCGCGGTCGACCAGCGCGTACAGGTCGGCGTCGTCGAGGTCGTCGATGGAGATCAGATGCCGTACGGAAGCCACGGGTTCCTCCTGGAGGGTACGTGCGGGGTGCGGGTCATGCCCGCTCCTCGTCGGTGACGACGGGGGCGAGGACCACGGGGAGTTCGGCGGACGAGCCGGCGGAGCGCCATTCGGACGCCAGCCGCCCGCTGCCGAAGGCCGCGTCGTCGCGGCCCAGTTCGGCGGTGAGGTGCTTGACCACCGCCTTGCCGGAGTCGGCGTTGGTCAGCGCGACGAAACCGGTACCGCTGTGGAGCCGGCTGATCGCCATGTTCCAGTAGCCCGAGGGCTCGCCCCCGTGGCCGAACTCCAGGTCGTCGCCACTGTCGTCGACGATCGTGCCGAGCCCGTAGAACGTGCCGGTCTCGCCCGCCAGCAGCTCTCGGGCGAGGGCCTGCGGCACCAGGGCGCCCGGCGCTCCGAGCAGCGCGTCCCGCACGGCGACCACGAACCGGGCGGTGTCGGCCGCGGTCGTCCACAGGCCGGCCGCCGCCAGGTGGGCACGGGTGCGCCAGCCGCCCTTGAGGGGAGCGCCGTGGGCGTCGTGGCCGAGGGCCACGGGGAGCCCGGAGGTGCGCGGATGGTCCTGGTCGAAGCTGGTGTCGGCGAGGCCGAGCGGGTCCAGCACCAGACGCCGCATGAGCGACTCGAACTCCTCGCCCGTGACGTCCTCCAGCACCTGCTGGAGCACCCAGTAGTGCGTACTGCTCTTGCGGAACGTGGCGTCGGGCGGCAGTTCGCGGCGCACCGGCGAGGTGACCGCAGGCGGCCTGCCCGTCAGCAGGTCGAGGAGACTCGGCACGGGCTCGCCGGGACGGAACCCGACACTGCGCTGGCGGGCGAGGCCGGCGCGGTGCCCGAGCAGCATGCGCGGGGTCACCGGTCCGGGGGCCTCGGGGGCGTCGGCCAGGTGCCAGGACGTCAGATACGTCTCGATGTCCGAGTCGAGGTCGAGCAGGCCCTGGTCCACCAGGCGCAGCACGGCCAGCGCGGTCACGTGCTTGCTGACGGAGCCGACCTGGAAGAGGGTCCGCGCCGTCACCGGCTCGCTTCCGCCCGCGGCCAGCACGCCGTGGCCTTCCACGGCCGCGACCGCGCCGTCCCGCAGAACGGCCAGGGCGACGCCGGGCACCCGGTGGTCGGCCATGACGGCGTCGATCCCGGCCTCGTGCGCGCTCGGTCCGTCCGGGCCGGCCGTGGTGCCGCCCTGCGCCGACGTCACCGCCGCGATCAGCGCGGCGGCCTCCGCCTGCGCCCCGGTCGCCAACGCGGCCGGATCGCCCGCCGCGGCCTGCTGCAGCAAACGGGTCAGCAGTTCGGCGGGGACCTCGACGGTGGCGGACCGACCGTCGGCTCCGCTCCCGCCAGGAAACTCACCGCCCGACCCGATGCCCGTCCCAGCCGACCCGACGCCCGTCCCGGCCGACCCGCCGTGGCCGCCGCCCGGAACGCCCTGTCCGGCCGCGGTGAGGTTGCTCCCGGGCGCGTCCTGCGCCCGCGCGTCCGCGTCGACCGCTGCCGCCAGTTCGATCAGGGTGTCGTGCTGGTACATGCGGTAGATCGATACGGCCAGTCCGGCCGCGCGGGCCGCCGCCAGGACCTTGATCATCAGCAGCGAGTGGCCGCCGAGGTCGAAGAAGCGGTCGTGGACGCCGATCTGGTCGACGCCGAGGACACCGGACCAGATGGCGGCCAAAGCCTTCTCCGTGGGCGTACGCGGCGGCACATGGTCCGTGCCGGTGCGCAGCGCTCCCCGGTCGGGCACGGGCAGGGCGCGGCGGTCGACCTTTCCGTTGGGGTTGAGCGGCAGCGCCTCCAGCGCCACGAAGGCCGCAGGGACCATGTAGTCCGGCAGGCGCACCGCGCAGTGCCCGGCCAGCTCCTCCGCGGCGGGCTCAGCGGAGCCCGTCGTCGCCGTCCAGTACGCGACCAGGCGGCGGTCACCGGGAACCGGTTCATGGACGGAGACGAACGCCTCGCGGACGGCGGGGTGTTCGGCCAACACGGTCTGGATCTCCCCGAGTTCGACCCGATAGCCGCGGATCTTGACCTGGTCGTCGATCCGCCCCAGGAACTCGATGTTCCCGTCCGGCAGCTGCCGCACCAGGTCACCGGTGCGGTACATCCGCGCACCCGCATCGACACCGTACGGATCCGGCAGGAACCGCTCCGCCGTCAGATCCGGACGCCCCGCATAACCACGCGCCACACCGGTACCGCCGACGTACAACTCGCCCGCGACCCCGACCGGCACCGGCTCCAGCGCCGCATCCAGCACATACGTCCGCATGTTCGGCAACGGCCGGCCGATCGGGACGACCTCGCGCCCCACCGGTTCCCGCACCGGAAAGACAGTGGAGCCCACCGACGCCTCCGTCGGACCGTACTCGTTGACCAGCCGTCCGGGGCCGAGGATTCCCAGCGACCGGTCGGCGGTGGTGCCGGGCAGCGCCTCGCCGGCGACCACCGTCACCGCGGAGAGTTCGTCCGCCTGCTCGGTGGTGAGCTGTGCGGCGAGCAGCTCCAGGTGTCCGGGCGTCAGCTTCACGAAGCTGTAGGGCGCGCCGGCCAGCAGCGCACGGCCCAGCTCCGCGGGCGCCGTGTCCTGTGCCACCGTGAACACCCGCTGCCCGGTGATAAGCGGTCCCCACAGGTTCGGGACGACCAGGTCGAAGGCGACCGAGGAGAACAGCGGAGCACCGCCCGTGCCCCGGGAGGCCAGCTCACGCGCCGCCCACGCCACATGGTTCGCCAGGCCCCGGTGAGGAACCTCCACGCCCTTGGGGACGCCCGTCGAACCGGAGGTGAAGACGACGTACGCCAGCCCGTCCGGGTCATCCGGGCGCACCGGCGCCGTCGCCGGCAGGGCGCTGACGTCCTCGTCGGCGAGCAGCACCGTGACACCACGGAACCGGTCCGCGTACGCCTCGGCCGTGACCGCCAGCCGGGCGCCCGAGGTCTCCACGAGTGAGGCGACGCGCTCCGCGGGATAGGCCGGGTCGACCGGCACGTACGCTCCGCCCGCCTTCCACACCGCGAGCAGGGTCGCGATCAGGGCGGGACCCCGGTCCAGCTGGACCGCGACCCGGGTCTCCGCGCCGACACCCCGGGCCCGCAGGGCGTGGGCGAGCCGGTTGGCCCGGGCGTCCAGCTCCGCGTACGTCAGGGTCTCGGCGCCGAGGGTCACGGCCGGGGCGCCCGGGACACGGGCGGCCTGCTCCTCGAACCGCTGGAGCACGGAGGCGGACCCTTGCTCGCAGGCCGTGTCGTTCCACTCCGCCAACTGCCGCTCGCGCTCCTCGGCCGGCAGCGGCGCGATGCGGGCGTCGCCCGCGGGGTCCTGCGCCATCGCGGACAGCACCGCCGCGTACAGGGCGGTCAGCCGGTCCGTGTTCGCGCGGGACAGGGCGTGGGTGTGCGTGGTCAGCAGGAGGTATCCGGAGACCGCCGACACCGCGAGGTCGAACTCGGTCGCGCCCTCGGCGGAGCTGCCGCCGACGTCGACCCGTTCGGTGTCGACGTGGTCGAAGTCCTGGTAGCTGAAGCGGACGTCGAGCAGGCGCTCCGCCCCGGCGTCGCGCTGGATCGCGGGCATCGGGTAGCGGCGGTGTTCCCACATGCCCGCCTCGTGGGCGAAGACCTCGCGGACGAGGTCCTCCCAGGTGCGGTCGCGGTCCGCGTCGAAGGCGAACGGCAGGGTGTTGAGGTACATGCCGTAGACCCGGTCGGCGCCCGGTGCCTCGGGGCGGGCGCTGAAGACAAGGCCCGAGTGGAAGCGTCTCTCCTCGGTGAGCAGGCTCAGCACCTTCAGGTGCGCGGCGAGCAGCACGCTCTTGACCGAGACCCGGGCCCGTGCCGCCAGGGCGCGCAGCCCCGGCTCGAACTCCCGCAGCTCCACCGCGGACCGGTACCGCTCGCGCCCGGCGGTGCGGTCGCCGGCCCAGGCGGCCGGCAGGCGGAAGCGCGCGTACCCGCCGGTGATCCCCGTCCAGTACGCCCGGTCCCGCTCGGACTCCAGGGAGCGCAGCTCGGCGGCGACGAAGTCCGCGTACCGCACAGGGGATGTGGGCGGCGAGGGGGGCTCTCCGCCCACGCGCAGGCTTCGGTACGCGTCGAGCAGTTCCATGAGCAGGGCCCGGTGGCTCCAGCCCTCGGTGACGGCATGGCAGACGGTCACACCGAGCCGCCAGCCGGCGTCCTCGATGTGCGCGGTCATCCGCAGCAGCGGCGCCTGCTCCAGGTCGAACAGGTCGGCGCGCTCCCGGACGAGGAACTCCTCGACCGCGCCGCGCCGCCCGGCCTCGTCCAGACCCCGCAGGTCCTGGACGGTCACCGGGATCGCGGCTTCGGCGTGCACCACCTGCAGCGGCCCGCTGTAGCCCTCCAGGTGGAGGGAGGTCCGCAGCATCTCGTGCCGGGCCGCGATCACCCGGGCGGCGGCGTGCAGCGCCTCGGCCGAGAACGGCTCCGGCTCCGTGATCCGGAACGACGACACGTTGTGGTACGCGTGCTTGGTGTCGTCGGCCAGCATCTCCAGGACCATGCCGAGCTGCACCTGGGTCAGCGGATAGGCATCCACCGCGTCCTCCGGCAGCCGTTCCCGGTCCTCGGCCGCGATCAGTGCGAACCGTTCGACGGGCGTGTCGACCTCCGTGCGGGCGGGCCGCCCGGTGAGGAACTCGCTGAGCTCGGCGACCGTGCGGTGCTCGAAGACATCGCGCACGCCGACGTCGTACCCGGCCGAACGCAGCGCCCCGACGAGGGCGACGGCGCGGATCGAGTGTCCGCCGATCTCGAAGAAGCCGTCCTCGACGCCGACTCGCTCCAGGCCCAGCACCTGGGCCCACACCTCGGCGATCCGCTCCTCGGTCACCGTGCGCGGGGCGATGTATCCGTCCGCCGTCTCCTCGCCGGCCTCCGGGGCGGGCAGGGCGCGGCGGTCGACCTTTCCGTTGGCGTTGAGCGGTAGCGCCTCCAGGGCGACCAGGGCCGCGGGCACCATGTAGTCGGGCAGGCGGTCGGCCAGGTGCGCACGGACCGTGTTCGCGGACGCCTCGGCCGGCGCGTAGTACCCGGTCAGCTCGCCTTCGTGGGTCGTCACGAACGCCTCGCGGACGGCGGGGTGTTCGGCCAACACGGTCTGGATCTCCCCGAGTTCGACCCGATAGCCGCGGATCTTGACCTGGTCGTCGATCCGCCCCAGGAACTCGATGTTCCCGTCCGGCAGCTGCCGCACCAGGTCACCGGTGCGGTACATCCGCGCACCCGCATCGACACCGTACGGATCCGGCAGGAACCGCTCCGCCGTCAGATCCGGACGCCCCGCATAACCACGCGCCACACCGGTACCGCCGACGTACAACTCGCCCGCGACCCCGACCGGCACCGGCTCCAGCGCCGCATCCAGCACATACGTCCGCATGTTCGGCAACGGCCGGCCGATCGGCAGGACCTCGGCGTCGGTGTCCGTGGGGACGGGGAAGACGGTGGAGCCCACCGATGCCTCCGTCGGACCGTACTCGTTGATCAGCACCGCGTCGGGCTCGAGCGCGCGCCAGCGCTCCAGCGTGGCCCGGGTGAACGCCTCGCCGGCCACGACCAGGACCGGGGCGAGCGCGGCCGCCTGTTCGGCCGTGAGCTGCCGGGCCAGCACGTCCAGGTGTCCGGGGGTGAGCTTGACGAAGCTGTAGGGGCCGGCGGCGGCCAGGTGCTGCCCCAGGTCGGCCAGGTCGACGTCCTGTCCGACCATGTGCACGGTCTGGCCCACGACAAGCGGGGCCCACAGGTTCGGGACGACCAGGTCAAAGGCGACCGAGGAGAACAGCGGAGCACCGCCCGTGCCCCGGGAGGCCAGCTCGCGCGCCGCCCACGCCACATGGTTCGCCAGGCCCCGGTGAGGAACCTCCACGCCCTTGGGGACGCCCGTCGAACCGGAGGTGAAGACGACGTACGCCAGCCCGTCCGGGTCATCCGGGCGCACCGGCGCCGTCGCCGGCAGGGCGGCCAGGGCCTCGGCGTCCGGGAGCTCGGTCAGGGTCAGCACGGCCGCGGCGGCCTCGCGCATGGCGGCGACGCGCGCCACCGGGTAGGACGGGTCGATCGGCACGTACGCTCCGCCCGCCTTCCACACCGCGAGCAGTGCGATGAGCAGGTCGGGCCCGCGGTCGAGCCGGACCAGGACGCGGGACTCCGCCGTCACGCCGAGGCCGCGCAGATGATGGGCCAGCCGGTTGGCGCGGGCGTCCAGTTCGGCGTAGGAGACGGTGGCACCGGAGTGCTCGACGGCGACGGCGTCCGGGGTACGGGCAGCCTGTTCCTCGAAGCGCTGGAGCACGGAGGCGGACCCTTGCTCGTCCGCCGTGTCGTTCCACTCCACCAACTGCCGGTGCCGTTCGCCCTCCGGCAGGAACGAGGTCCGCGCGTCGCCCTCCGGGTCCGCGGCCATCGCCTCCAGGACCCGGCGCAGCATGTGCGCCAGGCGGTCGGTGCCGGACCGGCTCAGGGTCCGCGGGGCGGCGGTGAGGACGAGGTGGCCGATGCGGGCCGACACGCCGAGCGAGAACTCCGTGGGGCTGTCGTCGATGCTGGCCAGGTAGTCGACCTGATCGTGGTCGACCTGGTCGAAGTCGTGGTAGCTGAACCGGATGTCGACCAGCCGCTCGCCGTCGGCGAGTTCACGCTGGATGACCGGCATCGGGTAGGCGCGGTGCGGCCACAGTTCCACTTCACGGGCGAACACGCCGGCGACCAGCTCGCGCCAGGTGCCGGCCGAGCGGTCGTACGCGAAGGGCAGCGTGTTCAGGTGCATGCCGTAGACCCGGTCGGCGCCGAGCACCTCGGGCCGGGCGTTGCACACCAGACCGGTGAAGAAGCGCTCCTCCTCCGTGAGCATGCTGAGCGTCTTGAGGTGTGCCGCGTGCAGCACGCTCTTGAAGGACGCGCCCGCCTTGGAGGCCAGGGCGCGCAACCGGTCCTCCAGGTCGTGGAAGGGCACGGGCGCACGGTGGGGGGCGCCGGTGTCGTCCGGGTCGCCGCGCCATGGGGCGGGCACGGTCAGCCGCGCGTGGCCGTCGACGACCGACTGCCAGTAGGCGCGCGACTCCTCGGAGGCGAGGGCGTCCAGCTCCGCGGCGACGAAGTCGGCGAACCGGACGGCGGGACGCGGGGACCCGGCGGCCTCCCGGCCGTCGCGGATACGGCCGTACTCCTCCAGAATCTCCATGAGGAGGGAGTGGTGGCTCCAGCCGTCCAGGATCGCGTGGAACTCGGTGACGGTGAGCCACCAGCTGGCGTCGCCCGCCACGTGTGCGCTCAGGCGCAGCACCGGCGGCACGGCCAGGTCGAAGGGCTCGGCGCGCTCCTGCCGGACGAACTCCCCCAGATCAGCGAGGAGTTCGTCCTTCGACAGATGTGAGACGTCATGGACGGCCACCGGCAGCTCGGCCGTCGCGTGCACCAGCTGCATCGGCACGGAGTACCCGGTGAGGGCGAACGAGGTGCGCAGCACGTCGTGGCGGGCCGTGATCACCGCGGCGGCCGCGCGCAGCGCCTCGGCGGAGAAAGGCCGGTCGTCACGGATCCGGAACGACGTGGCGTTGTGGTAGGGGCGCCGGCCGTCGTCGGTCAGCATCTCGACGGCCATGCCGAGCTGTACCTGCGACAGCGGGTACGCGTCGACGACCCCCTCGGGCACCCGGGCCATGTCCTCGGCCGTGATCGACGCGAACGGCGCGACCGTGCGGTCCGCGTCGGCCGGCGCCGGACGCCCGGTGACCAGCTCGGCGATCCGGGCGACCGTGCGGTACTCGAACACATCCCGTACGGCGAGGTCGTAGCCGATGGCCCGCAGCCGCCCCACCAGGGTGACGGCACGGATGGAGTGCCCGCCCAGGTCGAAGAAGCCGTCCTCGACACCGACCCGTTCCAGGCCCAGGACGTCCGCCCACACGGCGGCGATACGCTCCTCGGCGACCGTGCGCGGGGCGACGAAGTCCGCCGCCCCCAGGGCGTCCTGGCCGGGGGCGGGCAGGGCCCGCTTGTCGAGCTTGCCGTTGGTGGTCAACGGCAGTGCGTCCAGCGCGACGAACGCCGCCGGAACCATGTACTCGGGCAGCTGACCCGTCAGGCGGGAGCGGAGCTCCCCCGGATCCGGGATGTCCTCGCCAGCCGGGGTCACGTACGCGACGAGCCGCTTGTCGCCGGGCGTGTCCTCGCGGACCAGCACGACCGCGTCCCGCACGCGCGGGTGGGCGGCCAGGGCGGCCTCGATCTCGCCGAGCTCGATGCGGAAGCCGCGGATCTTGACCTGGTCGTCGATGCGGCCGAGGAACTCCAGGCTGCCGTCGGCCAGCCGGCGGGCCAGGTCACCGCTTCGGTACAGGCGGGACCCGGGCGGTCCGAACGGGTCGGGCACGAACCGCTCGGCGGTCTGGCGCGGCTGGTTGAGGTAACCGCGGGCCACTCCGGCGCCGCCGACGCAGATCTCGCCGGGCACGCCCAGCGGCACCAGACGGCCCTCCTGGTCCAGCAGGACGACCCGCAGGTCGTCCAGCGGGTGCCCGACCGGGTTGCCCGCCTGCGGATCCAGATCCCGCTCCGTGAGGCGGCGGTAGGTGGTGTGGACGGTGGTCTCGGTGATCCCGTACATGTTGACCAGGGCGGTCCGGTCGAGGCCGAACCGGTCAGCCCACGGCCGCAGTTCGGAGACCTCCAGCTTCTCGCCGCCGAAGACGACCGCGCGCAGGGCCAGGTCCGCGTCGGTGCCGACCAGCGCGCGGAAAGCGGTGGGCGTCTGGTTGAGGAACGTGACCCGTTCGCGCACCAGCAGGCCGAGGAACTCCTCGGGGGAACGCGCGACGGAGTCCGGGACGACGATCAGACGCCCGCCGTACAGCAGGGCTCCCCACATCTCCCAGACGGAGAAGTCGAAGGCATAGCTGTGGAACAGCGTCCACACGTCGGCCGCGTCGAAGGCGAAGTGCTCGCGGCCGCGGTCCATGAGACGGACCACGTTGCCGTGGGTGAGCGCGACCCCCTTCGGCCGGCCGGTCGAACCCGAGGTGTAGATCGTGTAGATCAGGTTCTCCGGGCTGCCCGCGACCGCCGGGTCGGTGTCGGGCTTCCCCGCGATCAGCTCTGCGTCCGCGTCGAGCAGCAGCAGGTCCGAGTCGAACAGCTCGGCGTGGGCGCGGGTGGTGACGACGACCGGTGCCTGGGCGTCCCGCACGATGTAGGCGATCCGGTCCGCGGGGTTTGCCGGGTCCAAGGGGAGATAAGCGGCCCCGGACTTCAGGATGCCGAGCAGTGCGGGGATCAGGTCGGTGCCGCGCTCCAGGCTCAGGCCGACCAGGGTCTCCGGGCCGGCTCCCCTGGCGATCAGGGCGTGCGCTATGCGGTTGGCGCGCGCGTTGAGTTCGGCGTACGTCAGATCCGTGCCGGCGTAGGAGACGGCGACGCGGTCCGGGGTGCGCGCGACCTGCGCCTCGAACAGCTCGTGCACCCGGTGGGTCACCGGACGCGGCTGCCGGGGTGGGCCGGTCAGCAGGGCCCGCTCCGTCTCGCCGATGATCTCCAGCGCGGACAGCGGCGTACCGGGGTCGGCGACGATGCTCGTGAGCAGTCGCAGCAGATGACCGCGGAGCCGCTCCACCGTCGTGCGGTCGAACAGCGCCGTCGCGTATTCCAGGTGACCGCCGAGCGAGCCGTCCGCGCCCTCTCGCAGCTGCAGGTCCAGGTCGAACTTCGCGAACCGGCCCGAGCCCTCGAACGGCGACACCTCGATGCCGGGTAGGTCGAACGTCGCGCTCCGGTCGCCGTGCATGGTGAACGCGACCTGGAACAGCGGGGTGCGCGACAGGTCGCGTTCCGGGGCGAGCGCCTCCACGACCTGGGCGAAGGCCACGTCCTGGTGGTCGTACGCGTCCAGCACCGTGGTGCGAGTGCGGGCCAGCAGCTCGGTGAACGCCGGGTCGCCGGAGAGGTCGCCGCGCAGGACCAGGCTGTTGATTCCGTAGCCGATCACTCGCTGGAGCTCGGGGCGGCCGCGGCCGGAGACCACCGTGCCGACCGCGATGTCCGAGCGGCCCGTGTAGCGGGCGAGCAAGGTCTGGAACGCGGCCAGGAACAGCATGAACAGCGTGCTGTCGTGGGCGGCGGCGAGGTCGCGCAGCCGGTTCGCGAGCGCCTCGGGCACGTCGAACGGCACGGCGTCCCCGGCGCCGTCGCGCACCGCCGGACGTGACCGGTCGGCGGGCAGGTCCAGCGGCGCGAGTCCGGCCAGCCGCTCGGTCCAGTGCCCGAGGTGACGCGCGATCACGTCGTTGGTCATCGTCGAGCGCTGCCAGGCCGCGAAGTCGGCGTACTGCAGGTCGAGGGGGGCCGGGGTCGCGCCCGAGTACAGTTCACCCAGCTCCTGGCCGAAGAGTTCGGCGGACCAGGCGTCGCAGGCGATGTGGTGGAACACCACGGCGAGCACGTGCTCGCCGGGGGCGATCCGGATCAGCCGGCCGCGCACCGGCCAGTCGCGGCCGAGGTCGAACGTCCGGGCCAGGTCGGCCTCGACCAGGGCGCGCACGGCGTCGTCGCCGGCCGCCGCCGAGTGTTCCAGGGGCAGCGGCGCCGGGGCGTCGACGACCTGGACCGGCTCGTCGCCGTCGAGGACGTAGCGGGTGCGCAGGATCTCGTGCCGCTCCAGCACCCCCTGCCAGGCCCGTTCCAGCGCCTCGGGGTCCAGTGCGCCGCGCAGCCTGAGGACCAGCGGCACCAGGTACTCGGGGCTGTCGGGCTCCAGTCGGCTGAGGAACCACATCTGCTGCTGGCCGTGCGACAGCGGGAGCGGGACGTCCCGGTCGGCGCGGGGAATCCCGGTCCGGCGCCCGGCGGCGCTTCGGTGGCCGGCGAGTCGCCGGCGCAGCAGCTCGGCTCGGAGCGCGTCGGCATCCGTGCCCGAGTCGACGTGCTTCTCCATGTCCCCGGTGCTCATGCCTGGTGCTCCTTGGTCGGCGGGGTGAGGTCGGCCGTGGCAAGGGGGCCGACGGCGTTCAGCAGGTCGTCGTCGGAGAGCGCGGCCACCTCGGCCGTGATGCGCTCCTCGACCGTGGCCGCCAGCTGGGCGACCGTCGGGCCCTCGAAGACGGTGCGGACGGCGAAGTCGATCCCGAACTCCTGCTGGATGTGCGAGATCAGGCGGATCGCGAGGATCGAGTTGCCGCCGATGTGGAAGAAGTTGTCCTGGGCCGAGGCCCGGACGCCGAGCAGTTCGTGCCAGATCTGGGCGATGCGCTCCTCGACGGGCCCGCTGGGCGGGACGTACGCCCCGTCGGTGGCTGATGCGGGCTCCGGCAGGGCCCTGCGGTCCACCTTGCCGTTGGCGTTGACGGGCAGGGCCGCCAGGGCGGTGAAGGTCGCCGGGATCATGTACTCGGGCAGCCGTCCCGCGCAGTGCGCGGCGAGGTCGGGCAGCGGGGCGCCCGGCTCGGCCGGCACGGCGTAGCAGGCCAGCGCGGGTTCGCCGGCGGCGGGCCGGTGGACGGTGACCACGGCCTCGCGCACGCCGGGGTGCTGCTCCACCACGGCCCGGATCTCGCCGGGTTCGACGCGGTAGCCGCGGATCTTGACCTGGTCGTCGAGACGCCCGAGGAAGGCGACGTTCCCGTCCGGCAGCCGGCGGACCAGGTCCCCGGTGCGATAGAGGCGGGCGCCGGGCCGGCCGCCGTAGGGGTCGGGGACGAACCGCTCGGCCGTGAGGTCGGGGCGGCCCGTGTAACCGCGGGCCACGCCGGTGCCGCCGACGTACAGTTCGCCCGCGACCCCGACCGGGACCGGCCGCAGGCCCGGGTCCAGGACGTACATGGTCATGCCGGGCAGGGGCCGGCCGATCGGCAGCACGTCGGGGACCGGCACCTCCTCGTCCTGCGGCACCGGGTAGACGCTGGTGCCGACGGAGGCCTCGGTCGGGCCGTACTCGTTGATCAGCAGCATGTCCGGGGCCAGCTCCCGCCAGCGCTCCAGCGCGGCTCGGGTGAACGGCTCGCCCGCCACCACCGTGAGCGGGGTCAGCGCGCTCGCCTGGGCCGGGGAGAGCTGGTGCGCCAGGATGTCCAGGTGGCCCGGCGTCAGCTTCAGGAAGCTGAACGGGGCGGCCTCCGCCAAGCGCTTGCCGAGCTCGGACATGTCGGTGTCCTGCGGCAGCAGGAACAGCCGCTGTCCGGTGACCAGCGGTGCCCACAGGTTGGGGACGACCAGGTCGAAGGCGACGGAGGAGAACAGCGCGCCGCCGCCGTAGTCCTGGCCGGCCAGTTCGCGCGCGGCCCACGTCACGTGGTTGGCCAGACTCCGGTGGCCGACCTCGACGCCCTTGGGAACGCCGGTCGAGCCGGAGGTGAACACGACGTACGCGAGCCGCTCCACGACCCTGACCCGGGCGGGCGCGGCGCCGGAGCGCGCGGCGATCTCGTCGGCGTCCGTGTCCACGCACACCACGCGCGTCCCGGGTGCGGAGAACCGCTGCGCGTAGGCGGCGGACGTCACCACCGTGCGCACCCTGGCCGCGTCGCAGATCGCGGCGATGCGCTCCGCCGGGTACGAGGGGTCGATCGGCACATAGGCACCGCTCGCCTTCCACACCGCGAGCAGCGCGGTGACCAGGTCCGGCCCCCGGTCCAGCAGCACCGCGACCCGTGACTCGGCGCCCACGCACCTGGTGCGCAGGTGCTGTGCGAGCCGGTTGGCGGCGGTGTCCAGTTCGCCGTAGCCGACGGTGCGCCCGCCGAAGGCCAGCGCGACGCGCTCCGGACCGCTGCGGGCACAGTCCTCGAACAGGTCCAGGACGGTCTGGTCGCCGGGGAACGGCGGGGCGTCGTTCCCGTCGGCGAGCAGCCGGCGGGACTCCTCCTCCCCGAGCAGGTCGACGGCGCCGAGCGCCCGGCCGGGGTGGCGCGCGACCTGGTCGAGGAGGGTGAGGAAGTGGCCGGCCATGCGCTCCACGGTGGCGCGTTCGAACAGCGAGGCGGCGTACTCCAGAACACCGTCCAGGGCGCCCTCGGGGGTCTGTCGCATGAACAGCGACAAATCGGTCTTGGCCACCTGCCAGGCCTCGGTGAACGCGGCCAGGTCGGCGTCGTGCGTGACGATGCTGGTCACGCCCTCGCTGTGCAGGTCGAAGGCGACCTGGTAGAGCGGCGTGCGGGACAGGTCGCGCTCGGGCTGCAGTTCGTCGACGAGCCGCTCGAAGGGCAGCTCCTGGTGGACGAAGGCCGCACGGGCTGTGTCCCTGACCCGTTCCAGGGCCTCGGCGAAGCTCAGTTCGGCGGTCAGACCGCAGCGCACCACCAGGGAGTTCAGGAAGAAGCCGACCATGTGCTCGGTCTCGGGCCGGGTGCGGCCGGCCACCGGGGTGCCGACCGGCACGTCCCACTGACCGGTGTAGCGGGCCACGAGCGTGGCGTACCCCGTCAGCAGCGTCATGAACGGCGTCGCGCCGTGCGCGCGGCCCAGCTCGGTCAGGGCCGCGGCGGTACTTGCCGGGACCCGGAACGGCACGACCGCTCCGCGCGGGTCGCGGATCGCGGGCCGGGGGCGGTCGGCGGGCAGGTCGACGGGGGCGATGCCGTCGAGGGCGGCCCGCCAGTGGGCCAGCTCGCGTTCGACGGTCTCCTCGGTGAGCCGGGCGTGCTGCCAGGCACCGTAGTCCGCGTACTGCACGGCCAGGGCGGGCAGTTCGGGCTGCCGCCTGACCAGGTGGGCCGCGCAGAGTTCACGCAGCTCGCGCTCAAGCAGCACCGTCGACCACCCGTCGCAGGTGATGTGGTGCAGCGTCAGCAGCAGCAGGTGGTCCTCGCCGGACAGCCGCACCAGCAGCGCCCGCCACAGCGGCCCCTCGGCCAGGTCGAAGCCACGCCCGAACTGCTCCCCGAAGAGCGCGGGCACCTCCTCGCGGGTGGCTTCCGCCACCCGCAGTTCGACACCGGTGGTGCCCGGTGCGTCGATGACCTGGCGCACCTCGCCGCCCTCGGCGACGTAGCGCGTGCGCAGCGGCTCGTGCCGGGCGGCCAGGGCGTCCAGGGCGCCGCTCACGTCCGCGGGCTCCAGCTCGGCGGGCAGCCGCAGGAAGAGCGGGGCGACCCACTCGGGGCTGCCGGGGTGCATCCGGTCCAGGAACCACAGGCGGCGCTGGCCCGAGGACAGCGGCAGCCGCCCGTCGCGCGGCATCGGACGGATGCCGGCTTCCGCACCGGACGTCGTGCCGGCCCCGACCAGCTTCGCCTGCGCCTCGACCGTGGTGGCGGCGAACAGGCCGCGCAGCGAGATCTTCTCGCCCGAGGCGGCGCGCAGCCGCGCGGCCAGCCGGGTCAGCTGCAGAGAGGTGCCGCCCAGGGCGAAGAAGTCGTCGTGGGCTCCGATCCGCTCCCGGCCGAGCAGGTCCGCCCAGACGCCCGCGACGAGTTCCTCCGCCGCGTCGCGCGGGGCCGCGAAGGCGGGCCGGTGCTCGGCGGCGATCTCCTCCGCGCTCGGCAGCGCGGCCCGATCGACCTTGCCGCTGGGCAGCAGCGGGAAGGCGTCGAGGAGGTGGAAGTAGGCGGGCACATGGCTGTCCGGCAGCCGCCCGGCCAGGAAGACGCGCAGGTCGGCGCTGTCCACGGCGGCACTCGCGGTCAGGTGTGCGGCCAGCCGCGTGCCGCCGTCCTCGGCCCGGTGTGCCGTGACCACGGCGCCGGTGACGGACGGGTAGGCAACGAGGACGGCCTCGATCTCACCGGGTTCGATCCGGACGCCGTTCACCTTCACCTGGTGGTCGAGGCGCCCGAGGTACTCGAGGGTGCGGTCGGCGCGCCAGCGCACCTGGTCGCCGGTGCGGTAGAGGCGGGCGCCCGGCTCGGTGGCGTAGGGGTCGGGGACGAACCGTTCGGCGGTCAGGTCGGGGCGGCCGGCGTAGCCGCGGGCGACACCGGTGCCGCCGACGTACAGCTCGCCGGGGACACCGACCGGCACGGGGGCGCCGTTCTGGTCGAGCACGAGCACCCGCAGGCCGGGGATGGGACGGCCGATGGGCACCGGTCCGGTCGTCGGGGCGGTGTCGACGAGCTGTGCGGTGACGTCGATGGAGCACTCGGTCGGGCCGTAGGTGTTCCAGACCTCCAGGTCCGCGCCGGCCCGCTCCCGCAGCCGCGCGACGAGCTCCGCGTGCAGGGCCTCGCCCGCGGAGAAAAGCAGCCGCAGCGATCCGCATCGGCCCCAGTCGCCCGCGCCGTTCGCGGCGTCCTGGGGGGTCTCCTCGACGAGCAGGCGCAGCACGGAGGGTACGACCTGCAGCACGGTGACGCCGTGGTCGGCGACCGCGCGCAGCAGTGCGGCCGGGTCGCGCTCGGCGCCCGCCGGGGCGAGCACGACGGTGCCGCCGCTGACCAGGGGGGCGAAGATCTCCCACCCGGCGGCGTCGAAGGCGATGGTGGTCTTCTGCAGCACGCGGTCCGCGGTGCCGAGCGCATGGCGCTCCACGGTCCAGCCGATCCGGTTGGCGATACCCGCGTGGGTGACGGCGACGGCCTTGGGCCTTCCGGTGGAGCCCGAGGTGAAGATGGCGTACGCGACCTGGTCCGGGTCGACGGCGGGCAACGGCGCGGAGGCCTCCGGCTCCGGGACGTCCGACAGCTCCCCGGGGGCGACGCGCCGGGCGCCGGCCTCGGCGACCGCGGCCTCGAGGTCCGGGCCCGCGAGCACCAGGCCCGCCCCGGAGTCCTGGATCAGACCGGACAGGCGCGCCGACGGCTGCGCGGGGTCGAGCGGGACGTAGGCCGCGCCGGCCCGCCAGACGCCCAGCAGTGCGACCACCAGATCGACACCGCGGGGCAGCCCCACCCCGACCAGCGTCTCGGGTCCCGCCCCCAGGTCTCGCAGGCGGCGGGCCAGGCGTACTGAGGCGCGGCCCAGTTCCTCGTACGTCACCGCCCGTTCGCCGTCCACGACGGCAACGGCGTGGGGCGTGCGGAACGCCTGCTCGGCGAAGCGTTCCGGAAGCAGTTCGGCGTTCACGGCAACTCCTGTCAGGGACCTGGGTGTCGGGCGGGCAGCGCGGGCTTCAGACCGCGGAGGACTCGTGCATGCGGCGGCGCAGACTCAGCGGGCGCATGTCGGTCCACACCTCGGCGATCCGGGCCAGGCACTCCTCACGGGTGCCTTCGGTGCCCTCGGCGTGCCAGCCGGCGGGCAGCTCCCGCCCGACGGGCCACAGCGAGTACTGCTCCTCGTCGTTGAACACCACGCGCTGGCGGGGGCCTTCGGTCTGCTCGGCGGTCATGGGAACTCCTTCATGGATACGGTCGGCGGCCGTGGCCGGGCCGCCGCTCGGGGTGGCGGTGCGACGGATCCGCGCCGGGCGCGGCGCCCGGGCGGTGCTCAGGCGGGCAGGAAGTCGTCGACGCGGACGCCCAGACCGCGCCGTTCGGCCTCCTCGCGCACGAACTCGGCCAGCGCCACGTCCAGGACGCCGAGGCCGAACGGGGAGTAGACGACCGGCCGTTGCGGCTCCCGGCGCAGGGTGGCAGTGCCGCGCAGCAGGGCGCCGATCGGGGCGGCGATGAAGTCCCGGTTTCCGGCGGCCTGCTGGGCGAGGTCGAGGGAGGTGCGCTCGCGGCAGACGTGGTCGGCGTCGTCGACCACGTTGACCGCGCCGAGGATCGCCTCGGCGGTCAGATCCCGCAGCGAGACGTGCAGCACGGTGGTGTCGGGACCGCAGGCGGCGAGGTCCATGTGCGGGGTCGCCGCGGTGGTGGCGAGCGCGACCAGCCGGTGCGCGCCGAGCGCGGCGGCCAGGTCGCTCACCGGGCGGGCCTTGACCCCGGGCACCTCCTCGGCGCAGCGGGCCGCGAACGTCTCGGCGCGCGCGGGGTCCGTGTCGTAGAGGGCGGCCTCGCGCAGGTCGGGCAGCGCCGCCGCGAGGAAGCGCAGGATCTCCAGGTTGATCACGCCGCAGCCGATGAGCAGCACGGAGGGCACCGGTCGCGCCGCGGTGAGTTCCGCGGCGGCGAGCGCGGCGCTCGCCGCGGTGCGCCTGGCGGAGATCACCGCCCCCTCGACGAGCGCGACCGGATGCCCGCTCTCCAGGGAGTTGAGCAGGAGGGCGGCGCTGGCCCGCTCGGTCCCGCGGGCCACGTTGCCGGGGAAAGAGGAGATCCACTTCATTCCCGCGGCCGGCCGCTCGCCGCCGCGGTAGGCGGGCAGGCCGATGATGCGGTCGCGGCTGTGGTGTTCCTCGGGGAAGCGCAGGAACACCGAGTGCGGCAGGGACGTCCGCCCTGCGTCGTGCAGCCGGTACGTGTCGGCGACGAGGTCGATGATCTCCGTCTCCCGGCCGGACAGGACGTCCGTCACGTCGGTGCGTCGGAGAATCAGCATGGGGTTACCTCTCTGCGGGACGGGCGGGACGGAGCCTTTATGACGGGCTTGACGACGGCCTTGATGACAGGGAGATGGTGGGTTCCGGCGCTATATGCGCCCTATACGGCCCGTACGCCTCGGCGTCGTACGGCCACGCGCCTCAGGGCGCGTCCGACCCCAGCGCGAGAAGGAACTCCAAGTCGTCCCGGGCGACGAGGACGACGTCGGCCACCCTGGTGGCGGGGGCGTCGAGGGAGACGTCGAGCAGGCGGCTCCAGGTCCGCCCGAACCGCTCGACGGTGGCGGCGTCGAACAGGTCGGTGTTGTAGCGCAGCATCGCCCTGAAGCCGCCGGAGTCCTGAAGGATCTCGGTGGTCAGGTCGAGCTGGCCCTCCTGCTGGGGTACGTCACACAACTCGGCCCGCAGACCGCCGAGCCGTACCGGCCCCTCGTACAGGCCCGCGATCGGCAGCCTGTCGGCGGCGACCAGAGTGCAGGAGATCCGGAACAGAAGGCCGCCCGCCGGGCCGCCCGCCAGCAGTTCGACGGGGTGGCGGGCGTGGGCCAGGCCGGTGCGCAGCTGCCCCTGTGCGGACTCGACGGTCTCCAGCAACGTCGTCGTGGGCGTGAAGCGGCCGGCGACCGGAAGGGCGTTGACGTAGTAGCCGACGGCCTCCCGGGTGCCGGGCGAGAAGCGGGTGGTGACCGGGCAGCCGATGAGGAAGCCGTCGCCGCAGCCGGACCGGTGCAGCGCGGCCTGGAAGGTGCCGAGCAGCCAGGCGAACGGGGTCAGGGAGTGCTGTGCGGAGGTCTCCCGGAGCCGCCGCGTGGTGCGCGGGTCGAGCACCACCTCGTGTGTGGCCCCGTTCAGCGTGCGCTGTTCCGGTCGTGGCCGGTCGGTGGGCAGCGCCGCCGCGTGGAGTCCCTCGCGGACGGCCCGCCAGTACGCGGCCGCCCGGCCTCCGCGCGGTGAGGCCACGTAGTCCCTTTCCGCCCGCACCTGTTCGTCCCAGCCGGTCACCGCTGCGGGTCCGGGCCCCGCGGACTGTCCCGTACGCGCCCCGTACTCGGCAAAGAGGTCACGGACGAGCAGCCACTGCGAGGTGGCGTCGCTGACGATGTGGTGGGTGACCGTGACGAGGACCGCGTCGTCGGCGGCCCGGCGCAGCAGTACCGCGCGGAAGGCTCCCGACCGGTCGAGCCGGAAGGGCTCCCGGCCGGCCTGCCCCGCGAGCCGGAACAGCGCGGCCTCGTCGGCCCCCGGGATCTCGCGCACGTCCAGGCGTACCGTCATGGGCGGTTCGACCAGGCGCACGGGGCCGTCGTCGGTGCCGGGGAAGCGGGAGCGCAGCAGTTCGTGGCGGCCCGCGAGCGCGGTCAGCGCGTCCTGGAGGACGTCGGTGCGGACCCGGTCGCGCAGCCGTACGGCGAGCACGACGTTGTACGCGGAACTGTCCGGGTCCAGTTGGTGGGCAAGCCAGAGCGCCTCCTGCCCCGCCGAGATGAGCATGGAGCGTCAGTCCTTCCACAGGTGCGAGACGTCACCGAAGTTCTCCCGCACCCAGGTGTCCGAGTAGATGGTGTCGAGATAGCGGTCGCCGCCGTCGGGAAAGACGAGGACGCAGTTCGAGCCCTCCGGAATGCGGTGCCTGATCTTCCACAGCGCGGCCACGGTCGCCCCGGACGAACCGCCCGCGAGCACCGCTTCCCGGGCGATGAGCCGTCGGCACGCGACGACGCATTCCAGGTCGGATATGTGCACCACCTCGTCGGCCGCGGAGGAGTCCAGCAGCGGTGGCGCCACCGAGGCACCGTGTCCGGGGATGAGCCGTTGGGTGGACTCCAGCCCGAAGATCGCGCTGCCCATCGCGTCGACGGCCACGACGGTGGTGTTCAGCCCGCGCGCCCGGATGTGGTCGCGGCAGCCGCGCAGGGTGCCGAAGGTGCTGACCGAGCAGAAGAGGTAGTCGACCCGGCCGTCCAGGCTCTCCTCGATCTCCCGCATGGTGGTCTCGTGGGCCTTGGGGTTGAGCAGACTCTCGTACTGGTTGGGCCAGTACGCGTCCGGGATCTGGGCCACGAGCTCCCGCACGCGGCGCAGGCGGACGGGCAGGTACTCACTCGTCTTGTCGTCGCGTTCGGTGACGACCTCGACCTCGGCGCTGAACGCCCTGAGGATGGCGAGGTTCTGCTCGGTGGTCTTGCCGTCCACCACGCAGATGAAGCGCAGACCGAAGTAGCGGCAGATCTGGGCGAGTCCGACGGCCAGATTGCCCGAACTCGACTCGACGATCACGGAGCGACCGGGCTCCACCGCGCCGCTGCGGATCGCGCCGAGCAGCATGCCCAGGGCCGAGCGGTCCTTGATGCTGCCGCCCGGGTTGAATCTCTCGATCTTCCCGAAGACGCGCGAGCCGAAGTGGGGTATCACTCTTTCGAGTCGGACCAGTGGGGTGTTCCCCACGGTCGACAGAATGCCTGGGAACGTCTTCTCGGGCACGGGTCTACCGGGCCAGCTCGGCCGCGAGGTACGCGGTGATCGCCTCGACGGTCGGGTGGTCCCAGGCCATGGTGGGCTCCACGACGAGCCCGTAGTGGTCCTCGACGTCGCCGCAGAGGTTCAGCGCGTACACGGAGTCGAGTCCCATTTCGGTGAGTTGCGCGCCCTCGTCGATGTCGGCCGGCGCGCACTCAAGGTAGTAGGCGACGCGGTCGAGCAACCAGGTGCGGATCGCCTCGGGCGAGGCGGTGGCGGACGGGGCAGTGGCTTCGGTCATCGGTCAACTCCCTTGTCGGGTCCGGCCTGTGTGGCGAGCCCGGTACGGAACAGGTCGAAGGTGCGGGCGCCTCGATGCCGTTCGGTGAGTTCCTCGAACAGGGCCTCGACGGCGGGTTCGGGCAGGGGATCGCGGCGCAGGCCGAGTTGTTCGGCGAGCCGCCGCAGCGCCGCGGTGACCCACAGCGGATCGGCGAGGAAGGGATCGTGGGAACCGGCCGCCCGCCACACGCCGAGGCAGGCGGCGGCCGCGAGGAGGAAGACGTATCGCTCGGCCAGCAGGAAGGCGCCTCGTCCTGCCACTGGTGTGCGGTCCCGGGGTGGCAGTGCGGCCGCCCGCCGCGTCAGGTCGGCCAGCCCGTCCGTGAACATGGAGGCGAGTTCGGCGAGTTCGGCG
The DNA here is from genome assembly GCF_055583445.1 of Streptomyces sp. NPDC104761. Lineage (NCBI taxonomy): Bacteria > Bacillati > Actinomycetota > Actinomycetes > Kitasatosporales > Streptomycetaceae > Streptomyces > Streptomyces sp. NPDC104761. Next base: position 98,851 of record NZ_JBVJNZ010000006.1, read on the forward strand.
AGTTCGGCGAGCTCCGGTCGGTCGGCCGCCTCCCGGGCGAGCTCGTCGGCGAGCTCCGGGAGCACACCGGCCAGGCTGTCCGCGCCACGGGCGGTCAGTTCCAGCCGGGCGAAGTCAAGTCCGGGCAGCGGGTCATGGAGGCGGAACAGTGTTTCGGGAGCCGCGGGTGCGGAGGGCAGGCGGTCCAGGGCCGGCCGCCAGGCCCGCTCGGCGAGCCGCGGCAGCTGCGGCACGATGTTCGACAAGCACACGGCCCCGCTCGCATGGGCGAGTGCGACCACGGGCAGGTCCCGGGCGGCCTTCTGGAAGCCGGCGTACGGGCCTTCGCGCAGGTAGCTGCGGGCACCCAGCAGCACACCCAGCCGGTACGAGCTGTCCTGCAGCAGTTTCGGCACGAGGTACTTCACGGCCGCCGACCGGACGCTCGCTTCCTCGGGCAGCAGATGCAGCGACCGGGCGGCGACCATGGACAGCGCATCGCAGATCAGCAGGTCGACGAAGGCGTCGGCCAGCACGGAGCGGGGCAGCGGCAGTGCGCTCACCGGCCGCCCGTACAGCCGTCGCTCCCCCGCGAAGGTGAGGACCGCGCGCAGCTGTGCGTCCCCGACGCCGACGACCATGGCCGGCAGCACGCACCGGGTCACCTGGAAGACCTTCAGCACGGTCTCCATGGCGCCGCCCTCCTGGCCGAGCAGCGACTCGGCGGGGACGGCACAGTCGTCGAAGGCAACGGAGCCGAGCAGGCAGCCCCGCACACCCGAGGTGACGTACCGGGCGGAGCGGTCCGCGTCCTCGGCGGGCAGCGCGTCGAGGTCCACCAGCAGATGCGAGTGGCCGCGGCTGCCCGGCCGATCGTCGGTGCGGGCGAACAGGACGGCGGCCTCGGCCCGGCCGATGTTGTTGACCAGCTGCTTTCCCCCGTCGAGGAGGTAACCGCCGCCGGGTGCGGGCCGGGCGGCAAGCGACACGCGGGCGAAGTCGCTGCCGTGGTCGAGCTCGGTGTAGGCGGCGACGATCCGGCCGCCGCCGCACAACAGCTCGGCCGCCTCGCGCTGTTGCTCGGCGTTGCCGTCCGCCCAGACCGGCAGGCCCGCGATGAAACTGGTGACGCCGTGGCCGATGCCGAGGCTGCAGTCCCGCCGGAACAGGCTCCGCATGAGCAGCGCGAAGCGGTCGGCGCGCGCGAAGCGTCCGCCGAGGGCGGCCGGGACGAACTCGGCCCCGAGCCCGAACGCGGACAGCACCCGCTCCCCTTCGGACAGCAGCTCCCCGCGCTCGTCGGCATCGAGGACGGCCCGCAGGCCGAGCGGGTTGTCCGGGTCGTCCGGGTCGCCGAGCAGGGCCTCCAGACGGCGGATGCGCTCCAGGGTGGCGTCACCGTCTACCGGTGCCTGGGTCACGCCGGTGGTCAGCAGGTCCGTCATGCCGCGTCCTTCGTCGAACGGGAGGGGTCGGTCGCCGTGCCGCCCGGTGTTGCGCTCTCGGCCAGCGGGCAGTGCAGCAGCGAGAACAGCAGTCCCTGCTCGGCCTGGGCGGACAGCGCGGGCAGCAGACGGTCCAGGGCCGGGCCGTCGGCGTCGTCCAGGTCGGGCACCCGGGTCAGGCGGTGCAGCAGCCGCGCCAGCACGGCGTCCAGCCAGGCGGCGTCCTCCCACAGCAGGCCACGGGCCCGGGCGGTGCCGGTGTTCTCCAGCCACAGGTGCAGGCTCGCCGCACCCGCGTACACCAGGGCGTAACTGCGGGCCGACGCGAACGCGGTCGCGGGCACGGCACGCGCACTGTGCCGATGGGCGGCCATCTCCTCGTGCACCTCGTCCGCGACGGCAAGCAGGGCCCGGGCGCGGTCGCCCACGGAGGGCGGCGCCGCCGCCTGAACCCGGCGCACGGCCTCGGGCAGGGACTGCACGACGCCGGCACCGGAGCGCGCGTACAGGGTGAGCCGGCCGTGGTCGAGGGCGGGCGGCGGTCCGTCGAGCCGGGCGGCCGCGGCGACCCCGTCCAGGTCGGCGAGCCGTCTGCGCCACCCGCGGCAGAGCACGGGGAACTGGTTGATCAGGGAGTTGAGGTTGACGGCCGTACTGCCGTCGAAGATGCCGACGATACGGTGATCCCGCTCCAGCTTCTGGAAGGCGCCGTCGGCGAAGTCCGCCACCAGCATCGCCCGGGCGCCGAGCAGTCCGCGCAGTGCGCCGATCACCTCGTCGCCCAGGGTCGGCACCAGGTATTTGACCGCGGCCGACACCACACTCTGCTCCTCGGTCAAGGTGTGCGCGGAACGGGTCGCGACCAGGCTCACCGCCTCCATGGCCAGCAGGTCGGCGTGGCACTCGGCCAGAGTGCGCGCGGCGTGCGGGAGTTCGGCGAGTAGGCGCCGGTACAGACGGTGGGTCCGGGCGAAGCCGACCGCGATGCGCAGCGCGTGGTCCGTCATGCCCAGCGACATCGCGGAGCACAGGGTGCGGGTGATCTGGAAGCCCTTGAGGACCGTCTCCAGGCCCTCGCCCTCCCTTCCCACCAGGGCGTCGGCGGGTATCTCGGCGCCGTCGAAGGCGATGCCGCTGATGTCCGCGCCCCGCACGCCGTGCGTCGGCACGTGCGGCATCGGGCCCCAACTGCCCTGGGCCAAGCGGGCCTTGTCGACCAGGAAGAGGCTGAAGCCGCGGCTGCCTCCCTGCGGACTCGTGCGGGCCAGGACGCAGACGAGATCGGCCCGTGTCGCGTTGTTGATGAGCCACTTCTCCCCGTCGAGCCGCCAGCCGCGCTCGGTGCGTTCGGCCCGCAGCCCGCCGGCCAGCAGGTCGCTGCCATGGGCCTGTTCGGTGAGCGCCAGGGAGACCACGGCACCCTGGTTGATCCGCTCGGCCAGCACTTCGGCCTGCTCCTTGCGACCCGCCACCCAGACGGACACGGCACCCAGATAGGTCTTGGCATGGGCGAGGGCGGAGGTGAAGTCGCGGCGGGAAAGGATCCTGATCAGCTGCGACAACTCCTCGCTGCCGCGCAGCTCGCCCCCGTGTTCGGCGGGCACGAACCAGCGCGGCACCCCGAGCGCGTCCAGCTCCCGGCAGACGGCATCGGGGAACGCCTCCGTCCGGTCGAGCTCCGCGACCCGCCGGTAGGAGAACTCCCGGCGTTCGTCATGCGGGTCGCCAAGACGCGCCTCCAGCTCCCTGGCCAGGGCCAGCGGGTCCCAGTCCGCACCGGCCGGCGTGGGCGGCACGGTCAGCTCGTACCCGGGGCCGGCAGGGCCAGGGCCTGTCGCACGGAAGGCGGCACGCAGCTCGGCGGACAACTCCTCGCGGAGCGAAGCCAGTTCGCCGCTCTCGAACAACGTCCGCAGCTGTGTGCGCCGGATCTTGCCGCTCGTGGTGCGGATGATCCGTCCCGGCCTGACCAGGACGACACCGCCGATCCGGACCCCGAGGCGCCGGGCGAGCCCGGCCCGCGCGGTGCGGGCCAGAGCGGTCAGTTCGCCGGCGGAGCGGCCGCGGCCGCGTACCTCCTGCACCGCCACGATCTCCTCGGCACCGCCGTCGCCGGGCCGGCACGCGAAGACGGCGGCGGGCAGCTCGGCGAAGGCCTCGTCGACATCGCGCAGTTCGCGCTCGATGTCGTGCGGATACAGGTTCCGCCCGCGCACGATGATCATTTCCTTGATGCGGCCGGTGACGTACAGCTGCCCGGAGCGCAGCGCCCCCAGGTCGCCGGTGCGCAGGAAGGGTCCGTGACCGTCGGCGGTCATCGCGTGGAAGGCCCGCTCGGTCTCTTCGGGCCGGTTCCAGTACCCGAGGGCTACGCTGCCGCCCCGGATCCAGATCTCACCGACCCTCCCCTCGGGCAGCTCGGTCCCGGTCGCGGCGTCCACGACACGCACATCGAGGTCGCGCACCACACCGCTGCTGGCCAGCTGCCGCACCGCCGCTCCCGGCCGGGCTTCGGCCAGCTCGTCGCGGGCCAGGGCCGCGGAGTCGGCGCGCAGGACGGTCGGCGGCTCGTCGGCCGGTGTGCCCGAGACGTAGAGCGTGGCCTCGGCGAGTCCGTAGCCGGGAAGCAGGGACCGCGCCGAGAAGCCCGCGTCCGCGAAGCGCTCCGCGAAGCGGGTCAGGGTCGCGGCGTCGACCGGCTCGGCCCCGTTGCACGCGTACGTCCAGCGGGACAGGTCGAGCCCCGCGGTCTGCTCCTCGGTGAGGTGCCGCGCGCACAGGTCGTAGGCGAAGTTCGGGGCGCAGCTGATCTGGGCACCGTGCCGGTCGATCAGCCGCAGCCAGGAGACCGGGTGCTTGAGGAAGTCGGTGGGTGGCATCAGCACGGCGGTGCCGCCCAGGTGGAGCGGGGCGAGCATCATCGCGATGAGTCCCATGTCGTGGTGGGCGGGCAGCCAGCTGCACCAGGTCATGCCGCCGTGCCAGCCGTGGCTGTCGCGCATCAGCCGCAGGTTGTGCACGAGCGCGCCGTGCTGGACCATCACGCCCTTCGGATCGCTGGTGGAGCCGGAGGTGTACTGCAGGAAGCACAGCGTCCCCGGTTCCACGGGGTGTTCGGCCCAGGCCCCGGCGTCGCCCGCGCGCTCGGCCGTCTCCACCGTGGCCACGGCCAGTGCCGGCGGCTCGGCCCGGTCGGCCTCCAGCCAGCGGGTCACGGCAGGCAGCCCCGCCTCGTCGGTCAGCAGCAGCCGGGCCCCGGTGTCGGCGGCGATCGCCGAGGTACGCGACTCCTGGCGCCCGAACCCGCCGGGCAGGGGCACCGGCACCGGCACCGCTCCCGCGTAGAGGCAGGCGAGGAAGGCACGGACGAACCCGGTGCCCGGGCCGCAGCAGACCAGTACCCGCTCACCGGGCGCCGTCCGCCGCCCGAGCCACTGCGCCGAGGCCCTGGCCAGGTGGTCGAGTTCGCCGTACGACAGGTCCTCCTCGGTCCGTCCGGCGAAGCGGACGGCGCTGTGCGCGGGCTCCTGTGCGGCCCTGCGGCGCAGCGCGCTGACGAAGCTCTCGAAGTCGGTCACCCCAATTACTCACCCTCTGCGGCCTGTCGGGCCGCGTTCGCACAGCAGCGGTACGGGCGTCAGCCAACCGGCGTCCGCTATGCGGCTCCTATACGCGGTCTTGTGGCGCCCTGACGGCAGGTGGGGCGGATCTGCGGTCCGCGCCCAGGGGCGGCCCCGGGGGGCGGCTCAGCCGCATCCCCCGGCGTGCCCGTCGTCGACGGACCGTTCCGGCGCGGCGAGCGGGCCCCCCGTGGCATCCGGGCCGTCGTCCGGGGGTTCCGCGAGCGACGGGTTCGTCGCGGCGAGTGCCGCGACGAAGGCGGGCAGCCGGTCGACGCCCCAGTACTTGTCGTAGTGGTCCACGAAGAAGGGAACGCCGAAGACACCGTCGCGTTGTATCTCCAGCAGGACCCGCACCCCCTCGGCGCGCAGCTCCAGGTCGTCGGAGGCGGAGGCCAGTTCCTCGGGGTCCAAGCCGAGTTCGGCGCCGAGCCCGGCGATCACCGACCGGTCACAGACATCCTGCCCCTGTTCCCAGCGGGCCCGGGCGGCGAGTGCGATGTACTCGGGTCCCCGGCCGTGCCGGGCCGCCGCCAGGTACCCGAGGTGCGGCACCTCCCACACGGGGTCCCGGTCCACCGGCCAGCTGAACGCCAGCCCCCGCTCGGCGGCCAACCGCCGTACGTCCTGGAGGATGTAGCGGTGCTTCTCCGGGGACATGGGCGTGTAGGGGAAGCTGCCGCCGGCCTCGGCCAGCAGCTTCCGGCTCAGCTCGTCCGGCTCGAAGAACGGCACCCACTCCAGGGCGGCGGCGGTGCGCGGATACGACCGGAGCAGGTCCCGGTAGGCGAGCCAGGAGTACGGGCTGCGCAGCGAGAAGTAGAAACGCGGGGGCCGTCTGGTGCGGCGGCCCGCACGGGCCGTGGCGCTCACAGGGCGATGCCGCCGTCCACCTGGAATACCTGGCCCGTGATGTACGACGCCTCGGGCGAGACCAGGAAGGAGACGAGCGAGGCGACATCGTCGGCGCTGCCGAAACGCTTGAGCGGGATGCGGCCCAGCATCTCCTTGGCCGTCTTCGGCGGCAGCACCGACGTCATGTCGGTGTCGATGAAGCCGGGCGCCACCGCGTTGGCACGTATCCCGTGCCGGCCGGCCTCCTTCGCGAAGGAACGGGTGAAACCGATGATCCCGGCCTTCGACGCCGAGTAGTTGGTCTGTCCCGCGTTGCCGGCCACGCCCGCCACCGAGGAGAGGGTGACCACGGTGCCGCCGCCTCGTCTGACCATCGGGAAGGCGACCGCGCGGCACAGGTTGTAGGTACCGTCGAGGTTGGTGCGCACGACCGCGTCCCAGGCCTCGTCCGGCATCAGGACCAGCGGGCTGTCCCGGGTGATGCCGGCCGAGGTGACCGCGGCCGACGGCGGGCCGAGTTCCTCCTCGGCCGCGGCGACGAAGTCCCCCACCTGTGCCCGGTCCGCCACATCCACGCGGCGGGAGAGCACCCGGCGTCCCGCCGCCCGTACCTGCTTCTCCACCAGGGCCGCGGCCTGGTCGTCGGAGCGGTAGCAGAAACCGATGTCGTAGCCGTCCCTGGCCAGGCGTTCGACGACCGCCCGGCCGATGCCGCGCGACCCCCCGGTGACCAGCGCGACCTTGTCGCTCTGTGCGGCCTGTGCGGCCTGTGCGTCCTGTGCAGACATTGCGTCCCCTCCTCAGACGTTCAGCGCGGTGCGGTCGGCTGCCGGGCGCAGGTCGTCGACGTCGCGCAGCGCCACCACGAACGAGCCGATCCGCAGCACCTCGCGGCCGCCGGCGTACGTCTCGCCCGCGAGGACCGCCGTCTCGCCGGCGGACTTCACCAGGCGCACCCGGTGCTCCAGGACGTCACCCGGGTAGGCCCGCACGCCGACGGTCACCTCGTTGATGGAGCCCGCCAGTTCGAGCTTCCCGGCCAGCACGTCCGGGTTGGGCGTCTCCCACACCGACAGCAGCACCGCGGACTGCGCCCACGACTCGATGACGAGGGAGGTGGGGTAGGCGTAGTCGGCCGGGGCGGCTTCCTGGCCGAGCCGGGCGTAGCAGGGTTCGTTGCCGGAGACGGCCTTGAGCGCGGTCAGGGTCTCGCCCGGCACCACCCGCGTGACACGGTCGACCAGGAGGATCTCCCCCCGGTGCGGGATGGTGTTCTTGATCCGGACGCTGCCGTACCCGGTCACGGGGTGTCCTCTTCCTGGTCGTGCTGGTGCCGCACGCGGTAGCGCAGGCGGATGTCGGCGACCTTGCCGCGGTTGGTGGCGACGGCCGCCTTGAAGAGCAGCCCGGCCGCGTTGTCGACGACGGACACGTCGGACAGGACCCGGTCGCCCGGGAAGACGGGCCGATGGAAACGGCAGCGGTCCATGGCGACCAGTTCGACGTCGGCGCCGTCCGCCGCGGGCACGTTGGTCCTGGCCCACTGGCGCACGGTGCGGTCCGCGGCCTCGATGAGGAACACGCCGGGCAGCACCGGAAAGCCGGGGTAGTGACCGGCGAGAACGGGGTCGTCGTCCACCGGGGCTTCGAAGACGGTGGCCGAGCCCTCGGCGCCGGTGCGGATCGTCTCCAGATCGCCCAGCGGCGAAGCGGCGCTCACCGTGTCTCCCGCAGCTTGCTCTCCAGCAGGTCGTACGTGGCCTGGAGGGAGCTGATCGAGGCCAGCTCGGTCTCGGCGAGCCGCACCCCGTACTCCTTCTCCAGGCGCACGGTGATCTCCAGTGCCATCAGGGAGTCGACGTCCAGGTCGTCCATGAAGTGGGCGTCGTCGGTGACCTCGGCCACGTCCAGATCCAGGACGTCGGCCACCAGATGACGCAGCTGCTCCTTGTCGAGCCCGGATGTGGTGATGTCGGCCATGGTGTGCACGCGTCCTTTCGGTGGTGGTGGATGTACGGGCGGTGCGACGCGGGGGTACGTCGGCGTCATCTGGTGCCGGTACGCAGGACGACCGCGCCGGTCTGGCCGTCCGGGTCGAGGGAGGTGACCAGTACCGGCCGGTCCGCTTCCGCGGTGAGGGCCGCGGCGAGCTGGAGCGACGCGGAGGCCGCACCGCAGTCGCCGGTGAGTCTGCGCAGCCGCAGCCGGTCCGGCCGGTGCTCGCCGAAGATGCCCGCGAGTGCCGCGTCCTCGCGGGCGCCCAGCGGTCCGCCGCTGTCCGAGGGCACCAGCAGGCCGACCTCCTCAGGGCGCACGTCGGCCTCCTTGAGGGCCTCGGTGACGGCCCGTCCCAGGGCCTCGTCGGCCCGCTCGGGGTCGGCGAAGGCGATGAACCGGGCACCGCCCAGTACGGCGAGAGCGCTGCGGCCGTGGGCGCGGGCCCTGGCGAGCGGTTCGAGCAGGAAGAGCGCGCAGCCCTCACCGAGCGGCCCGGCGGGCTGCCGGTGCGGCCCGCCGGTACGGGCCCGGTACTCCAGCCAGGCGCGCTCGGTCGAGAACTCCTCGACGGCGCCGCACAGCACGGCCTCGCAGTGCCGCTGCCGCAGCAGCCGCGTCGCGTAGTTGAGCGCCAGCAGACCGGTCACCGCACCGCCCGCCACGGTGGTGTTGGGGCCGCGCAGCGTGTGCCAGATGGCGCTCTGGCCGGCGGCCCTGTTCATCACCGTGTTCGGGAACAGCGCCGGGTCGACGTGGAAGGGCCTCTCGCCGGTCAGGGAGTCCCGGGTGAAGTCCATGATGCTCTGCACGCTGCCGTGCCCGGTGCCCAGCACCATGCCCACGGCTTCCGGGTGGTCCTGGGCGAGGCCCGGGCCGGCCTGTTCCAGGAGCAGCCCGGCGGTGGCGACGGCGAGGGCGGTGGCGCGGTCCATCGCCCGGGTCCCCTTGCGGCCCAGCACGGCTCGTGGGTCGAAGTCCGGTACGCGGCCGGCCCGTTCGTACGGGCCGAGGTCCGCCGTGCCGTCGGCGGCCCGCACCGCCGGACGGTTGTCCCGTACGCCTTCGGTGAAGGGCTCGGCGCCGCGCCCGTACGGCGACACCGCGGACCAGCCGGATACGACCAGGGTGTCCGGGTCCGCCCCGGTGGCAGGACTGAGACTCATCGCTGTCTGCTCCAGAAGGTGGAAGTCGGTGGAAGTCGTAGGGGAACGGGCGGCGGGGCTCAGCCCCACGCACCGGCGGCGGCGTGCAGTTCCGCGCCGTCCACGCCGATGGTGTTGCCGGTCAGCCACGAGGACTCGCTCCGGGAGAGCAGCGCGACGGCGTCCGCGACGTCCTCGGGGCGCGTCAGACGGCCGTGCGGGTTGTTCTCGGCGGCGCGCTCCAGGTAGCCGGCGTGTTCGGGGATGCGGCGCAGCGCGGGGGTGTCGGTGGTGCCCGCACGCAGGGCGTTCACCGCGATACCGCTGGTCGCCAACTCGCAGGCCAGCTGGCGGACATGGGACTCCAGGGCGCTCTTGGCCGCGGAGACCGCACCGTAGCTGGGCAGGTGCTGCGAGGTGCCGGCGCTGGTCATCGCGTAAACCTTGGAGCCGGTGCGCAGCAGCCCGGCGGCGTACAGGTCCTGCGTCCAGTAGACGAGGCTGTTGGCCATGACGTCGAGGGTCATCTCCAGCTGCCGTGCGGCGATCGGCTGCTGCCGGCCGTCGCGCGGAAGGAAGGGCATCAGGCTGCCGAAGGCGAGCGAGTGGACGAGGATGCGGATGCCTCCCGAGGCGCCGGTCAGTTCGGCGAGCTCGGCGACGAGCCCTTCGCGGGTGGCGCGCGCGGCGGCGTTGGCGTTGAAGAAGTGCGTCTCGACGCCCCGCGCGCGTAGTTCGGCGACCAGCTCCTCGATCTCCTCGGCGCGCGCCGCCGTGTCGAAGTGCACCCCGGCGATGTTGACACCCTCGGCGGCGAGCCCGAGGGCGATGGCCCGGCCGATACCGCTGGAGGCCCCGAGGACCAGGCACCAGCTCCCTTCAAGCGGCTTCAGCATGCTGTGACTCCTGTGTCTGGTGGGGCGATACGGGGCTGACGCGGACCAGGGCGACATGACCGGCGCCGGTCGCGCAGACGACGAGCCGGTCGCCGCCCGCCCGCGCGGTGACGGCGCGGGCGAGGGCCAGGGCGGGGCCCAGGCAGCCGGTCCGGCGCGGCGGCAGGGGCCGTCCGGGCCCGGCTGGGTCGTGGGCCTCGGGCGGCCCGTCCGGGTGCGGGCCCGCGGCGTGCGGCTGCGGCTGCTGGACGGGGATGCCGGTGACCGCCGCGGCCACCGCCTCGGAGACCGCCGAGGAGTCCAGGTCCAGGTGGACGGTCGGGGGCGGGTCTGCCGCCGGGAGCAGCCGGGCGAGCGCCGCCGTGAGGGCGCGGTCGGCGCGGGCCCGCCCGTGCGTGGCCTCCAGCGCCGGGGGCGGTAGGAACAGCGAGCGGGTCCACAGGGTGGCGTGCACCTCGGTGCCCCGGGCCCGGGCCGCGGCGGCGGGCTCCAGCGTGAGCGCCACGGCGCCCGTCTCGCCCCCGCCTCCGCGGGCGGCCGGAACGGGCTCCTCGGCCGCGGCCAGCACCAGCGTGTCGCACCGGCCCGAGGCCAGGGCGAGCGCGCCGGTGGACAGGGCGTCCAGGGCAGCCGTACGGGCGGTGGCGACGGTCAGGGCGAAGCCGTTCATCGAGAGTTCGGCGGCCAGCCGGTTGCCGAGGACGTTGACCGCGAAGTACGGCGCCGAAGCGGGCGGGATACCGGCCGCGCTCTCGGCGGCGACGGTCGCGTCCATACTGTCGAACAGACCGGCGAGCCCGGCGTTGGTGGCGAGCAGGAGGCCACGCCGGTCCGCCGGATACGCCTCGGGACACCCGCCGTCCGCGAGCGCGGCACGGGCTGCGGCGAGGACGTACCGGGCGGCCGCGGGCAGGTACTTGTAGCCGCGCGGACCGAGCCGCGCCCGGTGGTCGAACCACTCGGCGTCCGGGGACGCCGCGGCCCCGCCCGCCACGGCCGTCTCCGGGGCGTCGCCCCACGGGGAGACCACCCCCACACCGGTGACGGCCAGTTCGGCCGGAGCCGCATACCCGGTGCTCACCACGGCTCACCCCCGTCGTCCGGTCCGGGTCCGCCGGCCAGCACGAGGGAGGCGTTGTTCCCGCCGAACCCGTACGCGTTGACCAGCACCCGGCGGGCCGTCGCGGGCAGCGGCACCGCCTCGCACTGCGGCAGCAGCACCTCGCACTCCGGGTCCTGCTCCTTCAGCGGCACGTTCGGCGGAATCACGCCGTGCCGCAGAATCTGCGCCGCCGCGACCGCCGCCAGCGCGGCGGACGCGCCGCCGGTGTGACCGAGCAGCGCCTTGAGGCTGTACAGGGGCACGCGCGCGGCACGCGGGCCGAGGACCCGGTGCAGGGCGCGGCTCTCCAGGACGTCGTTGAGCCGGGTGCCGGTGCCGTGCGGGACCACGCAGCCGACTTCGGGTGCCGTGCTCCCCAGGGCCTCGCGCATGGCGCGGACGATCTGTTCGCCGTCGGACCGGGGAGCGGTCGGATGGTCGGCGTCACAGCTCCATGCGACCCCGGTCAGCCGCAGCACGCGGCCGGGGCCCTGCGGTGTGCCGCCGTCGTGGGACAGGACATCCCGGGCCCGGGCGTGGTCGGCCGACTCCACGACGAGCATGCCCGCGCCCTCGGCGAAGACCGTGCCGGCGCGGTCCTTCTCGAAGGGGCGGCAGCGCTCCGGGTCGACGGCGCCGAGCCGGTTGAAGCAGCCGAGCGCGACGCGCGAGTAGGGGTCGGAGCCACCGGCGATCACGACCTCCGCCTCGCCCGCGCGCACCAGGTCCGCCGCGATGCCCAGGGCGTACCCGCCTGCCGCGCAGGCGTTGGCGACGTCGTGGACGGTGGCGAACAGCCCAAGTTCGGCGGCGAGCGCCGCCGCGAGGCGGAACGGCGGCAGCCAGCCCCCGCCGCCCCGGCCGCGCTCGTTGGACCCCGGCTCGCCCATGCAGCTGCCGACGACCACGGCCGTGCGGGCGGCGGCCAGGGACGCGGCGTCGAGCCCGGCGTCCGCGAGCGCCTCGGCGGCGGCGAGCGAGGCGAACCGCGTCGCCCGCTCGGCCGTCAGGTCGGGATCGGGCACCAGGCCGATCAGCGGCAGGTCCATCCGGGCGAGCGGGTCCGCCGGCCGGTCGGGCAGGCGGGTACCGGCCGCCGTCATGGCCTGCCACAGCGTGTCCGCGCCGGCACCGTGGCAGGTGACGGCGCCGACCCCGGTGACCACGACCTCGACCTCGCGGTTCATGCCGTCCGGCCCTCCAGGGCCGCGTTCATACGGTCGTCGAAGGGCACCAGGGACCAGTCGCGGCGGTTCTCGATCACCGCGTAACCGTGGGTGATCCGGCCGGTCGCGGTCTGCACGAGCGTGCCGTCGCGCACCACGTAGGTGTCCATGCGGGAGTCGTACGTGAACCCCTTGAAGACGCTCTCCACGGTGAGGACCACGTACAGGTCCTCCTCCATACGGGCCTCGTCCAGGACGGTGATCCGCGAGTGCGGCACCACCGGGATCCAGTTCCGCTCGTCCAGGAGCGTCTTGATGGACACACCGCGGTCGGCGACCAAGCGGTCCTTGGCCTCCTCCATCAGGCGCAGGTAGCCGGACATCTGCTGGCGCTCGGTGAAGTGGCAGTACCAGTACGGGATCCGGAACCTCCAGGCGTACGCGTTGCGCCCCGCCGTCAGCTCCTTGACCAGGTCGTCGGCGGAGAGGTCCGCCGCCACCGGCTCCGACTCCCAGCCGGGTTCGGCGGCGAGCCGGTCGACAGCGAAAGGCGCGAGCGGGGCCGGGACGGGCTCCGCGCCACCGCCTCGCGGGTCGAGGCGGAGCTGCACCCGGACGGTCGAGGTGACGGCCTTGAGCTCGGTCTCTCGCCGCACGTGCAGCGTGACGGCGAAGAGCAGTTCGCCGTCCTTCGCCCTGCGGTGCGGCCGAACCTCGGCGACGGCCGTGTCGTCGATGTGGAAGGCGTGCAGGATGCGGGTGTCGATGTCGACGATGTCCGTGCACAGGCCGTACACCTCGTAGATGGTGCCCGGAGCGATCCCGGCCTGCCTGAGGTGGTTCAGGACGGCTTCCTCGACGAGGTAGTTGACGTGCTTGAACCCGATCCAGGTGCAGATGTTGGAGCCCTCGTAGCGGGGGCGGATCTCCAGTCGGCTGGGCTCCTTCAGGGCGAGGACCGAGGCGGCGAGGTCGGCGGGGTGCGTGGTCACGGCGACTCCGGTGCGTAGAGGTGGAGTTACTGGCAGGCGGGAGGGGAAGCGGGGTGGAGCGGGGAGGGAATCGGTCAGGAGGCGGCGCGGGCCGGGAGCGCCGTACCGCCGGCGAGGCCGGGAAAGACCTCGCCCAGCAGGCCGTGCACCGCGTCCGCGAAGCGCTGCGGCTGTTCGGCCATCGCGAAGTGGCCGCAGTCCCCGAAGAGCTGGAACCTGCCATCGGGCAGGGCCGCGGCCAGCGCCCGGGCGTCGTCCGGCGGGGCGGCGAAGTCGTCCGCGCCGGCCAGCACGAGCACCGGCAGGCGGAGCGCGTCGACGTCGAGCCAGGGACTGCGCAGGTACGCGCCGAAGAACTGCTGCCAGCCGTACGGCCCGATCCGGTCCCGCACCCGTAGCGCCATGGCGCTGCGCAGCTCGGGCGAGATGCGGTCTCCCGCGCCGATCCGCAGCCCCTCCTCCAGGATGCGGTGGAAGCCGCCGAGGTAGTACTGGGCGTCGTCCCAGCCGAAGTCCGCGGGACTGCGCCGGTGGAACGGGGCGACCACCACCACGGCCCCCGGCCCGCGCCCGGCTGCCCGGCGGGCGAGTACGTCCAGGGCGGGCCCCGCCGTGAAGGAGTGCACGACGAGCGCGTCCACCCCGCCGGGCACCCCGTTCAAGGCGTGCTCCACGTGGTCCGACGGGTCGTCCCGCAGGCTCCACCCGGGGTCGCCCTCGGCCCCCCAGGGCAGCACGGCCTCCCAGATCTCGACGCCGTCCGGCGCCAGCCGGTCGTAGGCGCGCCACACGGACGTACTGCCCGCCAGACCGTGCAGGAGCAGCATCCGCACCGGCGGCCCGGCGGCCCGGGCCGGGCGTCGTCGGCGGACGACGGCGACACGGTGCCCACCCGGCCCCAGGAGTCCACCGGGTCCGGCCGCGCCCTCCGAACCGGCGGAACCGGCCGAAGCAACTCTGGTATCCCCGTCCGGCGAGCCCTGCGCCCTCATCGCGCACTGCCCGCGAGCCCGGGCGCGACGGCGTACGGCACGGTCAGGATCAGAGCTGCGCCGGCGTCCTGCCCGCCGGCGTCACCGGTGCCCGCGCTGACGAGCACCACGTCGTCCGCTCCGCCGCGGCCGTCCAGCCAGACGGCCGCCGCCGCGCACTGCAGCACGCCATGCGCGCCGGACGAGGCACCGTGGAGCGCGGACAGGTCGCAGACCGGGACGCTTCCCACCGCCGCGCCGAGACCCGGCGCGGGGGCAGGTACTCCGTCGGGGTGCTCGGGTACACACCACAGCCCGACCGTGCCCGGCCACCGGCCCCGCACCTCGGCGACCGCGTCGGCGTGGCCGCCCCGGCGCGCGTACGGGCCGACGGCGGCCAGCGGGCGCACGCCCCGGGCCTCGGCAGACGCGGGTGACTCGACCACGAGCGCCACCGCACCGTCGAAGAGGTCGGGGGCGCCGCTCATGTCGTCCGGGTCCGCTCCGGGCGCGTCCGCGACATGGCGCACGGCCGGGTTGTCGGGCTCGACCCCGACGACGAGCATCCGCTCGACCCGGCCCGAAGCGATCATCAGCCGGGCCCAGTTGACGGCGTCGAGACCGGAGGTCGGCCCGTTGCACAGGGTCAGGTTGGCGCCGCGCAACCCGTGGGTGATGGCGACCCAGGAGGCGACGACGTTGCTGGAGGTGGCGGGCAGCATCATGGGGCTGGTCGCCAGGTAGCTGTCGTCAGCGATCGTCCGCACGGTCTGGCAGACCGTGTCGACGTTGCCGTAGTTGGTGCTCGCGCTCACGCCGACGCTCTCGCCCGGGACCCTCAGGCCGCCGGCGTCGTCGGTGAGTGCGGCCGCGCGCAGCGCGTCCCGGGCCGCCACCATGGCGAGCTTGGTGGCCCGGTCCTTGTAGCGCAGGCCGCGTCCGCTGAGCCGGGAGACCGGGTCCGCCGCCCGGCGGTGATCCGGGGGCAGCGGCTCGAGCAGGCCCTCCGGTCCCATAAGCCCGCGAACGGCGGTGCCCAGTCCGGTGATCACGGCGTGCGCCGTGGGTACGCTCCTCACTGGCCTCACTGGTCCGCTCCCTCCGGATGCCCCGCGCTGCCACCGGGGTCCTCGATCCGCTCCACGACCGCCACGGCGTTGAGCCCGCCGAACCCGAACGAATCGATCTGTGCGAGCCGCAGCGGCTGCCGCGGCCGCTCGGCGGTGCCACGCACCAGGCGGAAGCCAGCCACGGCAGCCACGGGGTCGTCGAGGTACACGGTCGGCGGGACGATGCCCGTGCGCAGGACGTCGACGGCCGCGACCAGGCTGTGCAGCCCCGAGGCACCCGCGGTATGGCCGGTCATCGACTTGATGGCGGTCATGTACGGCGACGGGGCGAGCCCCGCGAACACCGAGCCCAGCGCGGTGGACTCGGCCTCGTCGTTCAGCGGCGTGCCGGTGCCGTGCAGCATGACGAGGTCGATGTCCGCGGGTCGCACGCCGGAGCGCCGGTGCGCCTCCTGGATCACGGTGGTGATGCTCTTGGCGTCGGGTGCCGAGGGGTGGTACGCGTCGCAGTTGACCGCGACGCCGCGCAGCCTGGCGTGCGCCCGGGGCGCGGGGCAGGGACCGTCGGCCTCCCTGCGCAGCACCACGGCCGCGGCACCCTCGCCCTGCAGCATCCCGCGCCGGCCCCGGTCGAACGGCCGCACCCGGTCGGGTGCTTCGGGGTAGCAGCGGTCCAGCAGCCCGTAGGTGCTCTCGGTGATGGTGTCGACGCCGGCGACGACGACGGTGTCCGCCTCACCCAGGTCGAGCAGGTCCGCGCCCAGCGCCAGGGCGTACAGCGAGGCCGAGCAGGCGTTGGCCACGGTGTGGGTGTCCGCGGCGCCGAAGCGGCGCCGCAGCATGGTTCCGAAGTGCAGGTCGGACGCGTCGAAGGGGATCCCGTCCCGCCAGGACAGCTCCACCGAGCGCAACTCGCGCAGGGTGGTGCCCACCAGCACCGGTACGCGCGACAGGTCGTCCCCGAGGCCCGCGTCCGCCGCGGCTGCGGCGACGGCTCGTTCCAGCCAGCGCGTCGCCCGCAACGGCACGTCCACGCCGGGCTCCGGACGGTCGTCGATCTCGTACGCCATCCGGGCACGGAACCTGTCGTGGTTGTATCCGCGCAGCGGTGCGAGACCGCTGCGGCCGGCGACCAGCGAGTCGAAGATCTCCCGGACGCTGCCGCCGATGCTCGCGACGGCGCCCGTCCCGGTCACGATCCAGCTCATGCCGCGCTCCGGTACGCACCGAGGATCAGGACGGCGTTGTTGCCCCCGAACGCCAGGGCGTTGTTCTGCACCACGTTCAGCTCCGCCTCGACGGCCTTGTTGGGCACGCAGTCGACGGCGCACTCGGGGTCGGTCTCCCGGTGGTTGATCGTCGGCGGGATGAACCCCTCGGTGATCGCCAGCGCGCAGGCAGCCGCCGCGACGGCGCTGGCCGCGCCCATGCTGTGGCCGATCATCGACTTGATGGAGACGGTGCGCGGCATGGCCTGCGCACCGAAGACCTGGCGGATAGCGCCCGCCTCGGTGATGTCGTTCGCCTTGGTCCCGGTGCCGTGGGCGGAGACGAAGTCGATCTGGTCCGGGGTCACGCCCGCGTTACGGTGGGCGATCTCCATGGTCCGCGCGATGCTGTCGCGGTCCGGGGCGACCGGGTGCAGGGCGTCGCAGGCGAGCCCGTAGCCCAGGACCTCGGCGTAGATCCCTGCCCCACGGGCGAGGGCGGATTCCAGGCTCTCCATGAGGAGGATGCCCGCTCCCTCGCCTGTGAGGATGCCTTCGCGGTCCTTGTCGAAGGGACGGCAGACCTCGGGGGCGACCGTGCCGAGCCGGTAGAAACCGGTGAACGTCTTGCGACACGCGGCGTCGGCACCACCGCACAGGGCGATGTCGACGTCGCCGCTGCGCAGGGCGTCGTAGCCGTAGCCGACCGCGTAGTTGCCGGCCGCGCACGCGGTCGGGATCGTCACTGCCTCCACGTCCTCAAGGCCGAGTTCGCGGACGATGCCAGCCGACAGACGGCCGGCCGGAACGCGCCGGGCCACGCCAGGGTCGTACTCCTCGGGACCGGTCTCCAGCCCCGCGGCGACGAGCTGGTCCAGGTCGCGGGACTCGCCGTCCGTGGTGCCCACGGACACCAGGGACCGTCGCGAGCGCACGTCCGCCGCGGTCAGGCCCGCGTCCTCGACCGCCATCCGGGCGGCGGCGACCGAGAACTGGCTCGCCCGGCCCAGCTCTTCGGGGTGCTGCCGGGTGATCCAGCGCCCAGGCTCGAAGTCGGTGACCTCGCAGCCGTTGGCGTGGGCGAATCCCGTCGTGTCGAACGCGCTGATCGGCTTGACGCCGCTGCGTCCTTCACGGAGCCCGGCGGTGAAGGCCTCAACCCCGATGCCGATGCTGGTGATCACACCGAGACCGGTAATCACCACCCGACGTCCGCCGGTCCCACGGCGCGGGCCCCGGGACTCGCTCTGACCTCGTGCGTCCGTACTGATCGAAGCGTTCATCGAAGCTCACCCATCTGGCGGTCGGGACGGCGATCAGCGCTGGGCGGCTTCGGCCACCACCGCGTACACGCCTTCCAGGTTGACCATGCGGCTGAGTTCGGCCTGGTCGATGGTCACCTTCTGGGTCCGCTCCAGAGCGGCGAGGATCTCGATGGCACGCAGCGAGTCCGCGTCGTGCTCCTCCTTGAAGAGGCTGGTCTCGGTGACCTCGTCCTCGTCGATCTCGAGAATGTCGCAGACGATCTCCTTGATCTCCTGCTTGCGGGCAGCGTCAGGGCCGTTCGTCACGCTCGCGTTGGTCATCTCGACTCCAATGAGGGATCCGTGCCGGGTTCCGGCGACTGAGCCATCCGTGTGATGGGTCGAGAGTGGAATGGGCGGCTATACCCGGCCTATACGGCCTCTGCTTCGTCGACCCAGCCCAGCTGGGCCACGCGCAGCCCCGCCTGGAAACGGCTGCGGGCGCCGAGCCGGCTCATCAGTTCAGCGGTGATCCGGCGCCCGGTGCGCACGGACACGCCCAGCTTGCGGGCGACGACCTCGTCCGTCAGTCCCTCGCCGAGCAACTGCAGAACGGTCTTCTCCTGCGGTGTCAGCTCCCCGTCGCCGCGCTCCCTTGGCTGCGGCCGGCCACCGGCGAACGGGACGGCGTTCGCCCAGGCGCGCTCGAACAGGTCGCACAGCGCGACGATGACGCCACGGCCGTTCAGGACGAGAGCCCCGGCCGCGGAGTCGTCGGGATCGGTGGGCACCACGGCGTGGGTGCGGTCGAACACCAGCATCCGGCACGGCAGCGCGGCCGTGGTGCGCACCTCATCGCCGTGGGAGCGCAGCCAGCGCAGATGCTCCACCGTCGCCGGGTCGTTGTAGATGCTCTCCAGGTAGATGCTGCGCATGACCACACCTCGTGCGGCCAGGTTCTCGGTGAGGGGCTGACTGGCCAGGCGGCTGGCCTCACTCTGCGGACCCCCGGTCGCGAAGGCGAGAAGCTCGGACTTGCACTTCCCTGTCAGTTCCTCGATGCGGAGCCTGATCTCCTCAAGGCCACGGAGCCGTTCGATCACCGCGCCCCGCAGGTCCTGCTGGGCCGCGTTGTAGTCGTCGATGAACCGGGTTGCTTCCGTCCTCGCGTCCGCGAGCTGCTGCTGCCGCTCCAGGAGCTCGCTCTCCTGCTGCGCCAGAAGCGCCTTGAGAGCGACCTCCGGACTCACCACGCGGAGATGGTCCGGTGCGCCCCAGGCAGGTTTTACGAGAGAAAGGCGGGCACATTCGTCCAGCACGGAACGGACCAACTCCCGCGACCATCCCAGCGAGGCCGCGAGTTCATCTACGCTGCATTCGGGATTCCTCAGCATGGATCGGTAGATCTCGGACACATGGGGTGACAGGCCCAATGGATCAAGCATCCGCGCTCCTCCCCCGTGGATCACACACGCCCGAACATCATGTTCGAACGGCAACGAATCCGCAACGAATATGCGACGCCGGGGGAGCGGAACAGCACGAGGGGGCCCACTCCAATGGAGTGGGCCCCCTCGGTCATCACTGGCTGAATATCAATCCCATATGGGGTCGCCCTGAGCGCCCGGAGTGTCCGAATCGACCGATAAGGCACCCCAGATCGGGTCCTGAGCGGTAGCAGGCGCCGACAGAGCATCCCTCGCCACAGAGACACTCACCATACTCAAGACACCCGCGACCACAAGGGCGGGGACGATGCCGACGACGCGCGGTAGACCCTTCCGCATATGAAGAACTCCCCTTTAAGGCAAGGACTGCTTTCGGCTTTCAGACCGGAATCACCACCGGCCATCCATGAATTATCATCGACACAGGACAGAAATTGCCACGAAAAATGAATGCAGGGAGCTGCGCTGGCAGCACGCTGACAGGGGAATCCCTAATTCCGAATTAACTGTGAGAAGTCTGTGCCACAGAAGCAGAGGTCCGACCTGGATCTTCTTCCGTTCGGCACAATCCGCTCCACGATGCGGCCGACCACCCATGCGCGGTCTGGCGGCAACCCCGGCCTCCAGCAGAGGGATCGGTGCAACTTGGTGCCACGGCGGAGATCGCCGAACGGTCCGGCTGAATGCCAGGCATCGGATCGCCCTCTCCTCACGCTCGGGACTGAGTCGCCTCCGAGTGTGGTCCAGCGGCCGCTCCTTGAGTGCCGCCGTTGTGCCAGGTCGTGCGCGTCTCGGAGTGTTCACGCGGCGCGGCGCCGATCACCTCGGTGGCCTCGGCCTCGATCAGCTCCTGCAGGATGCGCTTGCACACCACCCTGAGTGCTTCAACCCCATCGGCCCGACGTAATGACTCAAGCGGCCGTATCAGCTCAGACTGGGACAAGGCCATCGCGTGCTCCTCCGGTCGAACTGCCCGTTCTCCCTAGTGTTCGCGGTCGGTGGTGTCGTGCAGTCGTGCGTAGTGGGCCGTCATCTGCGCGGAGTCGTGGTCGAGGATGCGGCGTACGACTTCCTGCGGGACGTCGCGGTTGATCATGCGGGTGCCCAGGGTGTGGCGGCACTGGTGCGGGGTGAAGTGGGCGGGACGGCGATCCGTGATCCTGGAGACCACCGCCGGCGCCCTACCGGGGACGAACCTGCGGCCCGGGCCGAGATCTACCGATTCAGCCGTACAACCGACTCGAGCACCAGCTGCCCGCCGCCGGCCGACGGCTCGCCCCGTTCCCATGTTCTGGGTCCCCCGCCGGGGGCACTTCGTATGAGGTGCCTAAAGACCCCGCCATCAGCGCGTTCGCCCTCGCCCGGTCGTAGCCACCCACATATGTGAGAGCGGTCTGCAGCTCCCGAGCCTGCCGAGGGTTGACCACCACGCGCCGGTCAACTTCCCGCACAGCCCGTTTCCCCCGCTTGCGCCGGACGCGGCTCAGCGGATTGGACAGTTCGAGCTCGACGGCGTGTGGTTGCAGCCCGTCAGGAACGTTGCTGTACCGCGTATTAACGGCGAATGCGCGGCAGGCTTCCTCCCAGCAACTTGACAACCTCAATAGCCCGTCGGGCCTTGGTGTCGTCAGAGGTGAAAGCTGCGAATAGAGCGCAGATCGCGACGACAATCGTGACCAGCAAGCGAGGAACGGCGAACAGCCACAAGAAGGACACGGGACGACAACTCCATGGTGAATGGACTTGTCCCGCCGCCTACGGCTCGCCGGTCCGATCCGGCTTCGTAGTGCTGGGAATGAACGGCTTCAGCATCCCTGGGCTGTGTGAGGTGCGCTTGAGGCTCGGACCCGACCTCGTACCACGCGCTTCGTGGTAATCGTACGCGATCGCAGCCGTAAGCCTGATCCCAGCGGGACCACATCCAGCCGACCCCCGGGTGGTTGCAGCCCGTCGGCGAAGCCGACCGCGGTCAACGGGCGCAGGAGCCGGAGGCGACTTCCGACTTCGCATTATCTGCGATACAGGAGGAAACCGAACACCTCTCGCGATCAAGAAAACCGCTGGTCAGACCCGATTCTTGAGCCGAACTCTGATTGTGCTCCGGAGCCGTGTGCGCAGGTTCGAATCCTGGCGGGGGCACTCCGGGAAAAGCTTCTGACCTGCAGAAATACAGGTCGGGATTTTTACATACGTGCCAAAACGCACACGGTCTCAGGGTCGCCGCTCCTTTCGGTGCGCGCACCCCTCCACACCTTGTGGATAACCTCTTCCGTTGGCGGATCTCCACAGGTCAAAGACGCACGACCGGGCGGTGGACCGCGTCGCTCACCAGCAAATGCCATCCGTTCCGCATCGCGGGAGACCAGGCGCTGACGTCCGGGGCACATGACCTGTGACCTGCCCCTATGTGGCCGACAGTACGCGGCAACGCACACGGTCTGGCGGGGCGTAACTCCTTGGCCCGAGTGCTTGGCCAGCACCTCACAGGATGCAACCGTCCGTCATCGCACCTGCCCACCACCTGCGGTCGGTCGCCGAGTTGGGCCCGCCGATCCGCCAGACTCCCGTGAAGCCACCTCGACCCGCGCCCCGGCACCTGTCCGGTGCCGGCGCACCAGTGGTTCCGCGCGCTGTTCCTGACAGTGGCTCATGGGGACCCACGCGGGATCCGGCCGGCTCCCGCCCGCTGACCACTCCGGCAGACAGCAAGCCCGGCCTCCCGAAGCGGGGAAGCCGGGCCTTCACCGAGGCGGTGCGTCAGGCGGGGCGGATGTTCTCCGCCTGCGGGCCCTTCTGGCCCTGCGTGACGTCGAACTCGACCTTCTGGCCCTCCTGCAGCTCACGGAACCCCTGGGCGGCGATGTTGGAGTAGTGGGCGAAGACGTCGGGGCCGCCGCCCTCCTGCTCGATGAATCCGAAGCCCTTCTCGCTGTTGAACCACTTCACAGTGCCCTTGGCCATGACTGTCTCCTTCGAGGGAAACCGGGGGTGCACCCTGCACGCCCGGGAGGTGATCGCCCTGGTCCGGAGAGGCGCTGAACAGCAAGAACGCCCGTGATGGCGATCACGGGCGAACGGAACTTCGGAACCACGACTGCTGAGTCACAACGCTATAACGACGTGGCCGCTGCGGCCACCGATAACGCGCCAGCATCAGGACCGGTTCCATCGGCGCGCCCGGCATGGTCACTCACTCCGACCCCGGACAGCCCGGGTGAGCCGGAGTGGTCAGCTCAGTGCGCAGAACTTCACCGGGATCACGCACGTCAGCTGCCCGTGACTCTTCTCGCGGGCAGCTGACGGCAGACGGTGCGGGAGCTTCAGGCCCCGGCGGCGGTGACGATGGCGTCGGTGGCGAAGCCGAGGACGAGGCCCAGCAGGACGCACCAGGTGGTCAGAGTCTTCAGCGCGGCCTTGCGGGCAACGGCCAGCAGTTCGATGACCACGTAGAGGATCGACCCTGCTGCCAGACCCAGGAAGGCGATCGACACGGTGTCGTCGACCAGGTGCTGGCCGACCACGGTGCCGAGGAAGGTCGGACCTCCGCCGATCAGGCCGAGCAGCAGCAGCGTGGCCCATGAGGGGCGTTCGCCCTCGGCGGCCAGCGGGGCGACGATGCCGAACCCTTCCGTGGCGTTGTGCAGTCCGAAGCCGATGATGAGGAGTACGGCGAGGGAGAGCTCGCCCTTGGCGGCGGAGTTGCCGATGGCCAGGCCCTCGGCGAAGTTGTGCAGGCCGATGCCGGTGGCGATCATCAGTGCGAGCGAGCCGGCCTGGCTGCGGACCCGGGGGGCCAGCTCGGCGGAGGCCGCGGCACCGGGGCCGGCGGGCCGCGCTGCGGAGGCCGCACGACGGGCGATCCAGCCGTCGTAGTACACCAGACTCATCAAACCGACTCCGAGGCCCACGGCCAGGGTGAGGCCCCCGGAGGCCACGGTGCCCCAGTCGTGCTTGCCCAGCGCCTCGTCGACCGGCTCCCAGGCGTGTGTCAGGACGTCCCAGACCAGGAAGATCAGGATGCCGATGGCGACGGCGTTCAGACCGGCGCGTAGCCGCGGGTTCGGGTTGCGCAGTCGGCCGAGGGGCAGGCCGAGGTAGATGGTGAACCCTGCGATTGCGCCGAGCAGGGCTACCTGGGAACCGGACATACGGGGGACTCCAGTCGGAGGAGCGGGGAAGTGCACCCCCAACCTAGATGAGGCAAGCCTTACCTAATAGATGCCTGTGGGTCGATTTTGAGAAAGCTTGGCGATTTCCACGCACTCCCCGCGTCTTGCGTGTGCGCCGAGGTTGTCGGCGATACCGTGCCCGCCGAAGGCCGTGGTGAACCCGGCCGCGTAGAGCGACCACATCTGCCGGGACCGGGCCGCCCGCGCGGTCCCTGTTCCCCCGCACGTGGCTGGTGCAGAGCGGCGAGGACCCGCTCGGCGTAGCGCTCGCAGGCTTGCGGCGCACTGCTCGAGCCGTCGGCCGGCCTCGGCCGCCTCCGGGGCGCCGAACACGTCTCGCGCGGTCAGGTCGCGGTGCCGGCGGCGCAGCCGCTCCAGCGACTGCTCCTCTTCCTCCAGCTCGGCCAAGGTGAACTTGGGGACCTCGCCGGGGTTGCCGGCACGCTGGGCGACCTCGGCCGGCAGCGCCGAGTGCCGCAGGTCGTACGGCCGCTTCGCGAGCGGCGTGCTGGTGAGCGCCGGAAGCAGAGCAAGTTCGCGGCTCTCGCGCCAGACCCGGTGACAGGTGGAGTGGCTGACGACCCGGCCCTGCTCTGTGAAGAACAGCCGCCCGTCGTCGGCCGTGCCGAACGTGCGGACGCCCCCGCCCTGCGAGTTTCTTGTGGGGCGGAGGCTTTTGGTGGGCCGGGCCGGTTCCCTGTTCCTCGCCCGGCGCCATGATCGCCCGCGCCGAGGCAGCTCCCGCCCGGAATCGCTCCGGCGGCGTCAGGGGGGCCGCTCGCCGGTTGGGCTCCCCGTATGAACCGAGGCATTCGTTCGGACGCAGCTGCGGCACGTTCCTTCGCGCTCGTCCCTCCTCGCGGCTTCAGTGATCCCGTCCTATCGGATGATCCGTGGCCGATGCCCGGCCGGCTGGGCCGCTTCCCGGCAATCGGCTCCCTTCGGGAGGTTCAGTGAAATCGTCAAGGTGGTGGGCCGGCGTCGTCTCCGCGGTCAGCCTGTCCGGTTTCCTCGTCATGGGCGCTTCAGTCTCGTCGTCCGCGACCGCTGCCGACCGCGACGGCAGGGCGGCAGCCGTTCGGCAGGCCCGGCCGGACACGTCGGCACAAGCGGCACCCGCACCGGTCGGACCTCCTGCGCAGCCCGGCGACGGGCACACCGGGTCCGGTGAGCCACGCGCATGCAGGGGCCTGGTGCCCTACCCCATCCCCGCGGCCTACCGCCCGTACTACTTCTGCGGCGACTGGCGGCTCGGCCCCAGCCGGTTGCCGACCCTCGGGCCGGTGGGAGCCATCGTCAAGGGCTACAACCGGCTCGGCGGCCTCACCGCCGTGGAGTTCCTGGACCGCTGGTGGAATCCGACCGCCGACTCGGGCCAGGGCGACTGGCGCTATCCGCCGGACGACGGCTTCGCGCACAACGCCCAGGGCACTGTCATCGCGGCGCCGTTGGTGCTGCACGCGAACCAGAACCTGATGCTCGACCGCTTCGGCGCCGAGGCGGGCCGGTTCCTCGCCCCGGCAGGCACGAAGTACGGGCTGAGGGCGCTCCCGCCGTCCAGCCTCAACACCATCGACCCTCGCTACCCCTACGACTACCACCTGTACCGGCTGGCCAAGGACGTCACCGTGTGCGCGGGCCCGCAGGCCCCGGCGTTCGAGCAACCGGGCACGGGCACCCAGTACGTGACCTCGAGCTCGTTCTGCCCGAGCATCCCCCGCACCAACGTGGCCGACCTGGTGAACAACGGCACCCTCGTACGGCTGAAGACCACGTATCCGTCCCGGTCGTGACCGTGGCCCGTGGTGGGAGACTGACTCCATGGACCGGTTCGAGCTGTGCCGCGCTCTTCGGTCGGCCGGCGTCCCGGAGGCGTACTACGAGATCCAGGGCTGTCCCCACGGGCCTCGCACGACCGATCGCTACTTCCTTGAGGAGCGGGGCGGCCTGTGGGCCGTGGGTGTCCATGAGCGCGGCACGCGCGAGGTGTGGGAACGGTTCACGGACGAGGACCAGGCATGCCGCTGGCTCCACGACCGCCTGACCGACGAGGGACCTCCGCCCGAGCCGCCCACTCCCGAGGAGATGGATCAGCTCCTGCACGGCGGTGAAAGCATCCAACGGCGGGCCCGCGAGGCGCTGGACCAGGCCCTGGCCGAGGCCCGCGGCCGGACCGCAGAGGAGCCTCGCCCCGCCGACGGTCGTACGCAACCCCCGTCGGCGGGATGACCCGGCGCCCGGCCTCGCCCCGGTGACGAAGAACTCGGGGGGAGGCGGCCGAGGTGTACGCGGGTGCCGTCGCGCGGACAGCCGGGCTTTCTCGGCCCCGTCCGCAGATGGGGCCCGGCCCAGCCCGAGGCCACCGTGTATCCCTGGAAGGCCGAGCATGTGACGGCACGGCGGGTCTGGTCCTCGAGCTCTAAGGTGTCGGGCTCGGGCTGGGCGGTGCGCCGGTGGCGGCGCCACCGCCCTTCGAGGGCGTTGGTGATGGCGGCGCCGTGCCGGTGGTGGGCGTCTCCGCAGGTGCCGTCCGGCTCGGGGCGGCGGCCCCGGCTCCGGTCGGCGCGGATCGCGGCGGCCGTGACGCCGGTCCGTGCGGACCCGACTTCGCGGGCGGTGCAGAGGCGCTGCGCCTCGAACTCGGGGCAGCCGCCGGAGAGGAGGCGCCGAGTGTCCTGGAGACGGGCTGGGCATGAGATCCGCTTGCCGCAGACGTACCGAATGCCCTGGAGGGGGGCTGAGTCCCGTGAGATCGGGTGAGTGGGAGGGCACCGGGCCCGCTCTTGGCGGTCGCCGTACCGGAGGGCTGGTGCGAGGGGGTACCGGCGGGCGTCGCTGCCCGGTCGTCGCTTCCGCTGGTGCTCGATGCGACGGCGAGAGTCGCCCCCAGGACCGCGGAGAGGGCCAGGGCCGTACCCGCGGCCAGGCGACGGCTGCGGCGAGGGCCGCCGGGGAGGTTGGGCCGGGTGGCTTCCGCCTCCTGAGAGCGTATGTGCTCTTCCGTTCCGGGGTGAGCGGCGAGCGGCGTCGGAAGGCGCGCCTCGGAGGGCGCCGAGAGCGGCGGGGGGTACGGACCGAATCCGGCGTGCCGGGAGGCGAGGGCTTGCGCGCACTGCTCGGCGTCCGGGCGGACCTCGGGGTCCTGGGCGGTCATGGCCCTCAGCAGGGCCGCGAGTTCCGAGGGTAGCCAGGTGGGGACCTCAGGTGGGCGGTGCAGGCGGGCGATTGTCGCTTCCAACGGGGTGCCCTGGTACTCCAGCTCGCCTTTCAAGCACTCCAGCAGGACCAGGCCGAGCGCATAGACGTCGGCGGCGGGCCCGATCCGCCTGCCCTCGACCTGCTCAGGTGCCAGATAGGCGGCGGTGCCTATCAGCACGTCCGGTGCCGTATGGCGGGTGGCGTCGGCCAGGCGCGCGATGCCGAAATCAGCCAGGTGAGGAGCACCGGCCGCGTCGAGGAGGATGTTCGACGGTTTGATGTCCCGGTGCACGACGCCGGCCCGGTGGACATAGGCCAGCACCCACGCGAGGGCGGCGCCCACGTCTACCACACGCCGCTCAGGCAACGCTCCACACGCCAGAAGGCTGCGCAGCGTGGGACCCTCTATCAGTTGCATGACCAGGTAGGTGCGGTCGTCGTGGCGGCCGGCGTCGTAGACGGTGACCAGTCCCGGGTGCTGCAGGCCGGCCAGAAGGACGGCCTCCGCGGTGAGACGGTCCTCCGTCTGCGGGTCCGTGCCGGGCCGGAACACCTTGACGGCCACGGGCCGCTGAAGGCGCGTGTCAACGCCCTCGTACACGTCGGCCATGCCTCCCGATCCGATTCTCGCGCCCAACCGGTAGCGGCCGGAGAGGACTTCGGCGGGCTGCTCATCCGCTGGAACCGGCGCGGGCGGCGGGGCTTCTGACTGGCGGGCCTTCATCTGGTTCTCCGTTGCTGTCACCGCGTACCGGACTCGGCCATGGGCCATGCTGCGAGGCGGGTACCCCCAGCCCGTGCCAGATATCCGGACCAAGTCGGCGCAGCGACGAAACGGCCCCGCCTCCCCCGTGGCTGGAGCGCTGCGGCGGGTCAGGCAAGCTGCCGGCCGGACTACTGCCGTCGTCGCCAACCTCCGCCGTCAGCCGCTTCCCCCGGCAGGTCACTGACCGGTAGCCGACAGCCGTGGTCTCGGGTCAGCAGGGCGACCGAGGTCAGGAAGCACGAGCTTCCCGAGCTGATGGCGCGCTGAAGTGCCCTGCTGACCGTCCGGGCTGCGGCGCCAGGGCGCCGGTCCCGGCCGAACAGCAGGCCACCTGGTTGGTCCTCGTCGAGGAACGGAGTCCCTCTGTTCAGTGCAGCGGAGTCGCCGGAGAGCGCGCTTCGTCATCCCTCGCTTCCAAGCCGGCCCGGATGAGCCGTGCCAGGAGCAGGGCCGCTTCAGGGCGCACCGTGCCGAGGCGGACCAGTTCGACGAAGAGCAGGTGTGCCCCCCAACGAGGCCGTCGTCGCCAGCGCCGAAGTCGAAGTCGCCTGTATGGGCCGTAAAGGGGCGCAGGGCGCCCGGGTCACCAGCCGTCCTCGGGTTCACCCAGCGGAAGTCCGGAGTCGCGGACCCAGGTCTGGCCCTCGGGTGTCCAGGCGACGCGGGGGCCGAGGGAGATCCAGACGCCGAACTCGCCCGGGGAAGGCTCGACGTGCTGCGGCACCCAGACGCTGTTCAGGCAGAGCAGCACGCCGCACCCCTTGGCCTCCGGGAGACCACGCCAGGCGCAGTCCCATCGGACGTCCAGGGACAGCGGCCCGAGCACGGAGACCATCCGGTCCAGTTCGTCTTCGGTAGCGTCGTCCTCAGGCTCACTGCCGGGGGCGCCGAAGGGCGGGGTCGTGGCCAGAACGAGGCTCACTCCTTCGGGAAGGGGCCAGAGATCGACCAGGTCGGGGCGGAGCCGCACGTCGCCTGAGATGTAGGACTTCAACTGCTCCGCATCGAGGGTGACGACACCGCGGCGCCGCAGTTCGTTCAGGAACGGCACGCCGTGGGGTTCGCGGTCCGCACCGAACCGGGCGATGGCGAAGCTGCCGAGGGCGTACGCAAATTGCTCCGCGGTCGTGATGTCGTCCACTCGTGGCCACGGAGGGGCGGTCCACTCGGCCAGGTCGCGCATGATCGCGCGCGCCCGCGACAGCGCGCTCACCGCATCGGGGAAGGGTTCGCGTACTCGATAGAGCGTCGAGGACAAGGAACACGTCTTTCGGACAGTGGTAGTGGGCGGAACAGTAGAAGTACCCGCTCGGTGAACAGCAGATATCCCCCTCGACATGGCCCCTGCCGGCTCACCGCCAAGGCCGAAGGCGCCCAGACTACCGCCGCTTTCGCTGCCACCCGCAGGGCGAGCCAATTGGCGGACTTGACAGGGCTCCAGCGGCTCTTCTGCAGCCGCGGGCCCACTGCTTGATCGCCGGCGAATCCAGGCGTTCGGGTCACCTTCCCGATTGGGGTTCGCCCAGCGGAAGTCCGCGAAAGTCCGCATTTGCGGCGCCAGTTCTCGCCTTAGGTCGTCCAGGCGATGCGGTTGCCGAGAGGGATCCGGACGCCGAATTCGCCGGGGGACGGCTCGAAGGTCTCCCGCCTCCAGACGCCGTTCAGGCAGAGTTGAACGCCGCAGTCCTCTGAATCCGACAGAACCCGCCAGCGGCAGTCCCAGCTCACGTCCAGAGACAGCGGACCATGAAGGGAAACCGTCTCATCCGATCCCTCATCGGTACAGGGGGTTAAAGGGCGCAGGGCGTCCGGGTCACCAGCCGTCCTCGGGTTCACCCAGCGGAAGTCCGGAGTCGCGGACCCAGGTTTGACCCTCGGGTGTCCAGGCGACGCGGGGGCCGAGGGAGATCCAGACGCCGAACTCGCCGGGGGACGGCTCGTCGTGCTGCCGCAACCAGACGCTGTTCAGGCAGAGCAGCACACCGCACCCCTTGGCCTCCGGGAGACCACGCCAGGCGCAGTCCCAGATGACGCTCAGGCTCAGCGGGCCGAGCACCGAGACCATCCGGTCCAGTTCCTCTTCGGTGCAGGTGTCCTCAGGCTCGCCGCCGGGGGCGCCGAAGGGCGGGGCCGCTGCCAGGGCGAGGTCCACGCTCTCGGGAAAGGGCCAGAGATCCGCCAGGTCCGGACCCAGCCGCACGTCGCCGCTGAACCAGGACTTCATCTGCCGGGCGTCGAGCGTGACGACTCCTCGGCGCCGCAACTCGTCTATGAAAGGGAAGACGTGAGGTACCCGGTCCGCGGTGAACCGGGCGGTGTCGAAAGTGCGAAGTGCGTAGGTGAATTGCTCGACCGTGGTGACCTTGTCCAGTTGAGGCCAAGGCTCGGCCGTCCAGTCGGTCAGGTCGCGCATGATCGCGCGCGCCCGCGACAGCGCGCTCACCGCGTCGGGGAAGGGTTCGCGCACCCGGTAAAGCGTCGAGGACAAGGAAACGCGCCTTTCGGACAGGGGCAGGGCGGACGCGCCCTCACGGTACGCATCCGCGCCTGCCCCGGGTCACCCCTGCTGTGCTTCACCCAGCAGGAGTCCCGAGTCACGGCGCCAAACTTCACCCTCGGGAGTCCAGGCGACGCGGTTACCGAGAGTGATCCAGACGCCGAACTCACCGGGGGACACTTCAGAGGTCTGTTCCGCCCAGACGCTGTTCAGGCAGAGTTGCATGCCGCAGTTCTTGGCATCGGGCAGGCCACGCCAGCCACAGCTCCAGCTGACGTTCAGACTGAGCGGCCCGAGCACGGAGACCATCCCGTCCAGTTCCTCCTCGGTGACGTCGTCCTCGGGCTCGCTGTCGGGAAGGCCGAAGGGCGGGGTCGCGTCGAGGGTGAGGGACAGCCCCTCGGGCAGCGGCCAGAGGTCGGACAGGTCGGGGCGGAGCCCTACGTACCCCGCGAACCAGGAGTTCGGCTCCTCATTGTCGAGCGTGACGACAGTGCGGCGCCGCAGTTCGTCCAGGACGGAACCGACGCCGGGCCTTCCCTGATTTCCGTAGACGCGGGCGGTGTCGAAGGAACGGAGGGCGTGCACGTACTGCTCGGCTGTGGCGACCGGCTCCAGTTGGGGCCAGGGATCGGAGGACCAGTCAGCAAGCTCGCGCATGATTTCGCGCGCCCGCGCCAGCGTGCTGCGGGCGTCAGGAAAGGATTCGAGCACTCGAAAAAGCGTCGAGGCCAAGGAACGTACCTTTCAGGGACAGGGGCAGGGATACAGGCGGACGCGCCCTCATGGTACGCATCCGCCTGTATCCCGGATTTACGACCTGAGATCAGACGACGGCAGGCGGTTCAGTAGGAGTACCCGTTCGACGAATAGTAGGTGTGGGTGTGTTCGTCGTAATGACCTTCATCGGCGTTGCTGCCCAGGTCGAAGTCGCCGAGTTTGGTCCCGCTTTCGTTGTAGACCCGCAGATGGAACCCGCGGATCGACTTGATACCGCCCCTGCGGGCGTTCTGATAGCTGCGGACCCACTGCTTGATCGCCGGTGGATCGGCCAGGTCGGGGACCTGGATGAAGATCTCGTTGACGTCCGTGCCGCCCTTCCAGTCCTGGCGCCAGCGCAACTGCTTGACAGCACTGGAAAGTTGCTCGGTGAACCTCCCCTCGTCGGCCTCTCCGATGGTCTTGACCTCGCCGTAGCCGACGATGTCGCCCTGCTGATCGAGGTATTCGAGGTCAGTGTTCTTGACCTTTTCCTTCCCCTTGGCTCCTGGCTTGCTCGTGAGCTCGTTCTCCTTGGGCATCACCCGGGCACGAGTCCCCTCCGGAGCGCCGTCCAGCGCGCGGTAGGCATTGTCCAGAGTGAGCTGCGGACCGCCCTTGCCATCGCCGTGTTCCTTGACCAGAGACTGCGCATCCTTGTCCCGGCTCGAATCCTCGGCCGACGAGCTGTCCGACCCGCCCCCGTCGTCGCCGCCCCCGCCGCCGTCGCCGTTCTGTACGGCGTACGCGATGTTGGGTGCGGCGACCGAGGCGGCCACCGTTGCGGAGCCGGTGACGGCGAGTGCCGAGCCGGCGAGGATCAGTGCCTCGCCCGGGCCGAGTGCGCCGATGCCGCTGAGCATGAGCGCGCCGCCCAGGCCGTCCGCAGCCGCGCCGAGCAGGAGCTGCCCGAAGCCGAGTGCGGCCATGGGAGCGTTGGTGCGGTCGATCACCTGCTGGGCGGTGTCCGCCAGGCTGGAGACCGCGTTGGACAGGGAGCTGAACCAGCTCTGTCCGGTCGGGTCGCTGCCGGTCACCGGGTTGTTGGCGGCGTAGTCGTAGCCGGTCAGCTGCGAGGGGTCGGTCGCCTCCAGTTGCGGGTCACGGCTGACGAAGCGTCCGGTCTGCGTGTCGTACTCGCGCATCCCGAGGTTGACCAGGCTGGTCGCGGTGTCGGTGGTGCCGCCGACATAGCCCTTGTCGCCGAGCCAGTTGGCCGGAGCAGCGCCGCGGGTACCGCCGAAGGGCAGGTACTGGCGCCGTGTCACCGCCTGGGTCTGGTAGTCGACGGACAGGTAGTCGGTGCCCTGCCGGTTGGGGATCAGGTACTGGATGTTCCCGCTGCTGGAACGGGCGGCCACGGTGGTGCCGTTGACCGAGTAGTAGCGGGTGCCGGTCACCGCCTTGGTGGCGGTGTTCTCCACCAGTTCCTCGTCGCCCAGGTAGAGCGTGGCCTGGGTGGGGTCGGTGCGCAGCACCAGGCCGCCGTCGAGACCGTAGAGGTAGCTGGTGGCGCCGGCCGACGTGGTGTCGGTGTCCAGGCGGTTCTGGTGGTTCCAGGTCAGGGTCTGGTCGCCCAGTGCTCCGCCCTGGATGGAGGTGGTGTTGCCGGAGGCGTCGTAGTGGTAGGACGCCGTGTTCGCCGACGCGGCCGGGCCGGTGGCGGTGGTGCTGCCGAGCGTGTGCGGCTGGTCGGTCGCGGAGCCCGCGGTCGGGTAGTGGTAGGTCGTGGTGGTGTCGTTGGCGCTGTTGCCGCTGGTGTCGTGGTCGGTCTGCGTCTGGCGCTGGCCGTCGGCGGCGTAGGTCCAGGTCTGCCAGTAGGGGTTGGGGCCGCCGACGGTGGCGCTGCTGCCGGTGGTGGGCGTGGCGGCGCAGTTGTCGGTGGCGGTCCAGGCCGCGGTCAGGCGGGCTGCCCAGTCGTAGCCGTAGCACTGGGTGTCGACGACCGAGCCGCCGTTCTGGCTGTCGGTGGTCGAGGTGAGCAGTCCGGCGCCCTTGGAGACGGCCGAGTTGCCCCAGGTGTAGCCGGTGTCGTCGACGACCGTGCCGCTGGTGGAGTCGGTGGTCTTGGCGTCGGTGGGCTGGCCGGTCTGCGGGTCGTACTTCAGGGTCAGGTCGACCCAGCTGGTGGTCGGGCCCATGGAGTACTGGAGCGGCTCGCCGTACTCGTCGTAGCCGATGGCGGAGACGTACGTCCAGGCGGTGGTGCCGCTGCTGGCGACGCTGGTGGCCTGACCGTACTGGTCGTATCCGTAGTTGACGGTCTCCACCGGCAGTCCGCCGCTTGCCGGGTCCTGCCGGCTCGCCAGCGTTCCGGTGGTCTTGTAGGTGTAGGACTCGGTGTAGCCGCCGGACGGCGCCAGCGGCGCCAGGTTGCTCGGCAGGTTGGCCAGCGTGGTCTTCGAGGCGGCGACCTCACCCATGGTGGTGTAGGCCAGCACCGCGTTGGTGACCGAGGGGCTGCTGGTGCCCATCTGGTACGAGGTCGAAGAAGTGAGGTACCCCTTCTTCAGCGTGTCGTACGTCCAGGAGGCGACCTGGTTGTCGGTGGACGGGGTGGCGTTGCCGGTGGTGTCGTAGGCCGCCGTCCTGCGGCCGTCCTTGTCGTAGCTGTAGCTGGCCTGGTCGCCCCTGGCGTCGGTGGTGGTCAGCAGCTGGCCGGCGTTGTCGTAGGTCGCCGAGGAGCCGCCCGAGTCGGGGTCGGTGGCCGCGACCTGGTCCCCCAGGAGGTTGTACTTCCAGGTCCAGGTGTTGCCGGCCGGGTCGGTCTGGCTGGCCTGGTGGCCGTCCGGGTAGTAGGTGTAGTGCGTGTCGGAGTAGTCCGAAGCGGAGTCGTGGACCGGGTCGGCCGCGGCGCCCGCGTGGTACTGGTACAGGTCGGTCTGGTGTCCCCGGGCGTCGGTGAGTGTGGTCTCGGCCACGCCGCCCTTCGGGGGAATGGTGGTGGTGAAGTTGCCGCCGAAGACGGTGGTGGTGTTCCAGGTGGCGGTGCCCAGCGCGTAGGCGGTGGCCACGGTCTTGCGTCCGGCGCCGTCGTAGGTGAAGCCCGTCTCCGACGGGATGTCGCCGTCCTGGGCCTGTACCAGCGTTGCGCTGGGGGCGCCGCCCGCGTAGTAGGGGGCGGTGGTCTTGGCCACCCATCCGTTGGTGTCGTAGACGGTGTCGGTGACGTCCCGGCCGCCGTCGACAGTGGCGATCTGCGTCTCGCGGGGCCGGAGCAGGGCGTCCATCAGCAGTTCGCTGCTGCGGTAGGTGCCGTCGTCGTTCAGGGTCTGGGTGATGACGGAGCTGGGCTTGTCGGGGGCGAGCGTGTAGCTGTACTTGTTCGTGGCGGCGGTGATCCCGGGCCGGAACACGGCGGTGATCCGCCCCAGCGCGTCGTACTGCGCCTTGGTGACGTAGCCGGCCGCGGTGGTCTGCGTCAGCATCAGCCCGCGCAGCGGGTCGTAGGTCTGGCTGAGCGTCTGCTGCATCGGGTCGGTGGAGACGATGGCGGTGGGTGCGGCGCCGGTGGTGGGGGTGTAAGTGGTCTTGGTGGTCTGCTGGTCGGCGTCGGTGCTGGTCAGCGGTCGGCCGTAGACGTCCGTGGTGAGCGACGACATGGTCGAGTAGACCGGCGTGGACCCGGTGTACGAGGTGGCCTGCTGGGTGGAGGTGGGATCACCTACGGTGGGTGCGGCGCCCAGGGTGCCGGAGCCGTCGTAGAAGACCCGCTTGTCGCTGACCGCGTCGGCCGGCAGCGACGGGGTGGTCGAGCAGTTGACGGACACCGTCTTCGTCTCGTCCACCAGGTCGAAGATCCAGGCGGAGGTGTTGTCCGCGTAGCTCGCCGTGGTGCAGAGGTCGTCGCTCGCGGTGGAGACGTCGCCCTTGTCGTCGGCCTTGGTGACCCGGCCGTGGGAGTCGTGGGTGTAGTCGGTCTCGGTGTCCCGGGTGGCCCCGGACGCCAGCGGCGTGAAGACCTCGACCGAGCTCTGGCCGGTCAGGAACGCCTTCTGCGCGGGCAGCCCCCCGGACAGCGCGTGGACGGCGGTGGCGCTGCTGCTCCAGGGCGCGGTGATGGTGTCGCTGACGACCTTTCCGCTGTTCAGCCCGTTGTAGAGGATGGCCTCGTAGGTCAGGCCGGCGTACTGGGCCGAGTCGGGAACCGGCTGGTCGCCGCGGGAGTCGGTGACGGTCGCCGGGCGGCTGCCGCCACCGGACTGGGTGTCCCCGTCCATGCCGCGGAAGTAGGTGTAGTCGGTCTCGGTGGCCGGGTCCGGCGCGGTGCCCGTGGTGACCTTCATGCCGCCGTAGCCGCGCCACTGGTCCCAGGTGCGCTGGGCGGCGGGGGTCAGCGGGTTGTCGTCGTGGTGCCAGGCGGGGGTGCCCACCGGGATGTAGCGGGTGACGATGGTGTCGTTGACGCCGCCGCCGGTCGGGTCCTGCTGGGTGACCGTGGTGACGACGTACTTGTTGAACCAGTCCAGCATCGGGCTGGTCTGCCCGGTGGGGGTCCAGTAACCGGGGAAGCACAGGGAGGTGTTCTGGTCGGCGTTGCTCGGGGTGCCGCCACCGCAGGCGGGGGCCGAGTAGCCGACGCTGATGATGCCGCCGGACTCGGTGGTGATGGTGTTGAGCCGGTAGCGGGTGATCGGCGGATAGCCGTCGGTGAGGTCCACCCGGTTCGACAGCGGCGTGCCGGCGAAGGTCACCTGGGGCATGGCGAGCGCCGACGTGGAACCGCCGGCGGAGGTGTCCTGGCCGGTCCGGGTCACCGAGTTCAGCCACAGCGAGGGCGTGGTCGCGTCCCCGGTGGCGGGGAAGGTGTAGGTGAACGCCCAGGAGTCGACGTTCGTCTCGGTGGAGCCGACCAGCGCCTGGGTCTGAATGCCCGTCAGTTCGTTCTCGGTCCAGAACGTCGGTGAGTTGGACGAGCAGGCGGCGCCGCTGGCGCAGTTCAGGTCGAAGGGTACGTCCGGCCATTTGGACGCGGTGGAACTGGTCAGCGTGGAGGTGGCGCACCCGGTGGCCGAGGTGTTGCAGCGGCCGTTGTAGGTGAAGTTGACCTGGCCGGCGGGGCTGGAGGAGTACACCGAGCCGTCGCGCTGGCCGTACTGGATCCTCGCGAGCACCGCGTCGCGCACGTAGGGGGTGTCGGCGGTCTTGCCGAGGTTACGCGCGTAGTA
Source organism: Streptomyces sp. NPDC104761 (assembly GCF_055583445.1). NCBI lineage: Bacteria > Bacillati > Actinomycetota > Actinomycetes > Kitasatosporales > Streptomycetaceae > Streptomyces > Streptomyces sp. NPDC104761. Next base: position 134,544 of record NZ_JBVJNZ010000006.1, read on the forward strand.
CGCGGTGGTCGGCGTATAGAAGTAGGACATCACGTCGCCGTGGGTGTCCTTGACGTAGTCGAGCATCCAGCGGTAGCCCTGCTGGCACCAGGAGCTGGCCCAGGTGGCGTTGTAGCAGGGCTGGCCCGAGGTCGTGGCGTAGACCGGCTCGGTCAGCACCGAGTTGGTGGTCGTGTTCCCCGACGCCCACCCGGGCAGCTGGTTCAGGCCGAACGTGTACTGGGTGCCGTTCGGCGTGGTCACCCGGAAGTACTCGCCGCCCTGGGCTCCGTTGGTGGCGCCGGTCAGCCGCTCGACGCGCTCGTCGGAGTCGCCCTGGGCCCGGTAGTCCCCGGTGGTGTCGTCCTTGATCAGGGTGGTGGTGTTGCCGTTGAGCGAGAGGGTGAGCTGGTTGTCGGCCGACCAGCAGGTGTCCCAGGTCTTGGTGGTGCCGCTGGGGTTGTCGTGGCAGGAACCGTAGGAGCGCTCGATGTAGTTGCTCGGCAGCGCGAAGCCGTCGCCGACGACCGAGGCCTGGTTGTTGGTGGACGAGGTGAGGCCGTCCACGCTCTGCGAGTCGTAGCCCAGTGAGAGATTGGGCGTCAGCCCGCCGGGGACACTGGGGCCGGTGATCGGGTAGGACCAGGTGAACGCGTCGGTGCTGCCGCCGGCCTGCCAGGAGCCGGAGGGCTTGAGCGAGGTCGCGCTGAAGTCGCCGCCCCCGCCGCTCGGCGCGCCGGTGGCCGCCAGGACCACGCTGTCCCTGGTGACGGTCAGCGGGGCCGAAAGGGTGTGCGCCGTGGTGCTGTTGGCGGAGGCCACGGGGGTCTGGGTGCGGCAGGAGGCGCGTCGCGGCGTGGTCAGGGCGCAGTCGGGCAGCTGCACGAGCCGCAGCCGCGAGCCCCAGTCGGCGCCGAATGCAGCGGTGAAGTCCCGGTAGTCCAGGCCGACCCGGACCTTTCGGTGGCTGCCACCCGGCAGCCCGGACAGCTGGAGCAGCACTCCGTCGACACCGGCCGACTGCCCGCTCCGCCGTGGCAGGACACGTACCGCCGCGTGCCGGAGGGCGACGCCGGAGGAGGGCGCCAGCCAGACCGGGAGGCTGCCCGCCCTGAGCCGGGCGCCTGCTGTCGCGGGCGTGCGCGCGGGTGCGCGGCCGGTCGCCGACGGAGCCGCGACGGACGTCGCGGCGGCGAAGCGGGCGGTGCCGCCGGGCCACTTCACCTTGGGTGAGGGCGAGTTGGCCAGGTGCCGGACACGGCCGTAGTGCGAGCGTACGGCGGTCACCGGGACCGGCTTGACCTGGGTGAAGCCTGGTTGCTGGTGATGCGGGGCCGCTTCGGCGGTAGCTGCGACGCCCACGATCAGGGAGAACGCCGCCGTCAGAGCGGTCAGCCCCCGTATCAGGGGGGCCTGGGGTCTCCAGCGTCCGCTTGCGCGGTCGCGTGGACCTGTCGTCCTTGGCAAGGACTTGCTCCTTCGCATGACGATGAAGTCGATCTTGAAGTCGCAACGGAAGATACCCAGGCCGACCCCCCAGGAGCCGCTTCACAAGAATCTCTTGCCGGATTCACAACACGGGCACAGCGGAAGTCTCCTGATGATCACTCACATAAGGGCCTGGCCTGCGGATTTGATCTTTGCGGGGTCCCGGACGACCACCTACATTCGCCTCCGGGTCGGGCCTCCGACCGAGATCTAGAGACAGGAATTCGATGTCCATACCTCGCGCACGCGCGCGAATCGGCAGACCCCGCGCGGTGCTGGCGGCCGCCGCGGTGCTTGCGGTCAGCGCCAGCGGACTGGCCTCCGTGCCGGCGGCCGCGGCGCAGCCGACCGCAGGCCTCCAGATCACCGGAAGAAGTGCCCCCGCCGCCAAGTCCCCCGGGAAGTCGGCGGGTTCGCCGGTCCTGCCGGACGGCTTCGGCCCCGGCGCCACGGACTCCGCCGCCATGCAGGCAGCCGCCAGGCGGGCGCACGCCACCGGTAAGCCGGTCGCGGTCTCCTCGCTGACCAGCCCGACCGTGCAGGTCCAGGCGGAGCCCGGCGGCGGATTCCGCTCGGTCTCCAACCCGCTGCCGGTACGCACCCGGCAGAGCGGCCACTGGGTACCGGTCGACCTGACGCTGACGCACCGGTCCGACGGCAGCTGGGCTCCGAAGGCCACCGCCTACGGCACCGTGTCCTTCTCCGGCGGTGGCACCGCCCCCCTCGCCGTCACCCGCTCCGGAAGCACCTCGCTCACCCTCACCTGGCCCACCGCCCTGCCGGCCCCTCATGTCTCGGGCGCCACCGCGACCTACGCCTCCGTGCTTCCGGGCGTCGACCTCCAGGTCTCCGCCACCGCTGCCGGCGGCCCGAGCGAAACCCTGGTCGTCCACGACGCCGCGGCGGCGCGGAATCCCGCGCTGGCCTCGCTGCGCCTGGGCGCTCAGGTGCGCCACGGGCACCTGGCCACCGCCGAGGACGGCGGGCTCACCGTCACGGACGCGCACGGAGCGGTCGTGGCGGACGCGCCCACACCGCTGCAGTGGGACTCCAACCGGACCCTGCCCGCCGGCCGGCAGCCCGCCGGGGCCAAGGTCGCGGCCGACGCCTCCGACACCGCGCACCCGGGTCTGGCCGCACACGTCGGCCGGGTCCGGGCGCGAGTCCGCTCCGGCAGCCTGACGCTCGTCCCGGACCGGGCGATGCTCACCCGCGCCTCGACCGTCTACCCGGTCTTCGTCGACCCCTCGGTCAACTGGCACCCGGTCGACTACACCAGCCCCGCCTACGACGAGGTCAAGCAGGGCTGCCCGGGCACCTCCTTCTACAACAAGACCGGCTCACAGGCCGACAACGGCTACCTGGGCGTCGGCTACAACGGCTGGCCGGAGGGCTCCTGCAACACCGGTGACGAGCACGCCGTCTACCAGTGGACCCTGTCCAAGACCGTCTTCGGCGCCGTCATCAACAGCGCCGAGGTGGACGCGACCGACATCTACTCGGCCTCCTGCTCCACCACCGCGACGGTCAACCTGCACTGGTCCAAGGGCATCGGCTCCGGCACGGACTGGAGCAACCGCCCCGGCTACAACAGCTACTCGACCTCTGCGAGCTTCGGGCCGGCGTACAACCCCACCTTCTGCCCGGGCAACGGCAGCACGACCAACGGTTTCAACGTGCTGAGCCCGATCAGGACCGCGGCGAGCGGACACGCCACCAGCTTCACCGCGACGCTGAGCGAGGACTCCATGGAGTCCAGCCGCAACGACCTCGGGTTCAAGCGGTTCTCGCACAACCCGACGCTGCAGATATTTTACGACAACCCGCCGAGCGCTCCCACCGCCGCCACCATGGCCGCCGTGTCCGGCGCTGCCGACGCGGCCTGCGACACCACCTCGCCGTACCCGTACATGGGCAAGACCATCGCCTCCACCCCACCGGTGCTGCGCGCCAAGGTCAAGGACCCGAACGGCGACAAGCTGCAGGCCACCTTCCAGTACTGGGTCGACGGCACCACCACCAAGTCCACGCTCAAGAGCGGCGACAACCTCTCCAGCAACACCTACGCCACCGTCTCGCTCCCGCCGTCCTTCGTCTCCTCGCTGACCGACGGCAAGACCGTCGACTGGGACGTCACGGTCACCGACGGCATGGCGTCCACCTCCTACAGCCAGTCGCCCACCTGCCACTTCACCGCCGAGCCCAGCGCTCCTGACGAGCCGACGCTCGCCTCCGAGAGCAACCTCTTCCCGAACACGGACGTCACCGACGCCGCTGTCGGCGCGGCCGCCGGCACCTCCGGCAAGTTCGACATCACCGGCTCCGGCACCACCGCGACCAAGTTCGTCTACCACCTCGACGTGCCGCCGCCGACCAGCAACCCGCCGGCGGCAGAGATCGTGTCCGCGAGCAGCAACAAGGCGACGGTCACCGTAGCCCCGCCCTCGCCCGGCCCGCACACCCTCTACGTCTACGCCGTGGACGGGGCAGGCGACGTCTCCGGCACCTCCGCCTACCCGTTCCTGGCCGCGGGCCACCCGGGCACCACCTGCACCAGCCTGGCCGCCTGCTTCAACAACGTGGGCGTCAGCGCCGACAGCAACACGAGCGCCGCCAACTTCGACGGCAACGGGCACAGCTTCTCCGCCACCGACTGGACCAACGCCGGCTGGACCAGCGGCGGCAAGGTGACCGTCGACGGCGCCCCCATGACCCTGCCGGCCTTCGGCTCCGGTCAGAAGGACAACCTGGTGGCGGCCAACCAGACCGTCGGTTACTCCGGCCAGGGCAGCGCGCTGGTCTTCCTGACCGCCTCCACCTACACCAACCTGTCGTCCCCCGGTGCCATCGCCGGTGACACCACCGCCCCCTATGTGCCGGCCGACACCCGGGTCAGCGGCACCTACTGCTTCTCCGGCGAGGACGCCGACGCCTTCTGCCCGGCCAGCGGCCAGATCACCTACGCCGACGGCACCAGTACCAGTTACATGCTGACCGTGCCCGACTGGTCCAGCAGCGACAGTTCCCTCGCGGCCGCGGTCTTCCCGCACGTCAACGGCACGACCCAGAGCACGGCCAACCGCCAGCTCTACGCCTTCTCGGTACCGGTCGACCCGACCCGCACCATCGCCTCGGTCACCCTGCCCGACCTGACCGGCGCGGCCGGAGCGAACGAATCGACCCTGCACGTCTTCGCCCTGGGCACCCGCAACACCACCGCGGGCACCACCGAGGCCAACGGGAGCTACGCGGCGGCTCCGGCGGGGCAGTCCTGGACCGGCGCCTGGTCCAGTGCCACCGAGGGCAGCTACGGACTGCCGGGCGGCGGCACCTTCTCCAACCAGACCATCCGGCTGGCCCTGAAGCCCTCGGTCTCCGGCGGCACCGTCCGCGTCAAGCTCGACAACGCGCTCGGGACCAGCAAACTCTCCATCGGCCACGCCACCATCGCCCTCAGCTCCACCCCGAGCGCGATCGGATCGGTCCCGGCCGGCACCCCGACGACGCTCAAGTTCGGCGGCAGCCAGTCGGTCACCGTCCCCGCCGGCGGCATGATCTACAGCGACCCGCTGGCGTTCACCGTCACCGCGGGCCAGTACCTGCTGGTCTCCTACCAACTCAGCAACGCCGTCCCCTACCTGGTGCAGCACTCCTACGCGGGCGGCTCCTACGAGTACATCACCGCCGGCGGCACCGGCGACCTGACCACGAGCACCAGTGCCACACCGTTCACCACCAACGCCGCGGCCTACGGCAACTTCACGGACCTGGTCACCGACCTGGATGTGCAGTCCGCGAACGTGCCCACCGAGGCCGTGCTGGGCGACCATCTGGTCGACCCGTTCCAGCCCGGCACCACCCTGCCCAACTCCAACGGGTACCGGGTGGCCGACGGGCTGACCGCCGCCGAGCCCTCGACGCCCAGCCCCTACGGCGTGATCGCCGAGGGCATCGAGTCCAACCAGCTCATGACCGACAACCCGGAGACCTACAACGGCAGTGTCATCGGAGGGCCGTCGGTGCTCTCCCGCCTCGACCGCGACATCCTCGACCAGCCCGGCCTCTCCACCGTCATCCTGGACAGCGGCCTCGAAGACCTGCTGGCCGGGGCCACCAGCGACGACCTGGACGCCAACGGCTACACGGCGCTCGTCCAGCAGCTCCAGGGCTGGGGCATCAACGTGGTGCTCACCTCGCTGACGCCCTGCGAGGGCTTCACCGGTGACGGCGCCACGCCCAACGACCCCTGCACCAGCACCACGGACAGCAACCGAACGGACGTCAACGCCTTCCTCGGGGGCATGAACCTGGGCAACCCCTGGGCCACCCCGGCCGTCTACTTCGCCGACCTCGACGCGGCCGTCGCCGTACCGGACTCGGCCACCGGTGAGGAGAAGCTGGCGGCGGCAGCCGACAGCGGCGACCACGTCAACCTGTCCAACCCCGCCTTCGGCGCGCTCACCACGGCCCTGCTCTCCCCCGTCGACACCTGGAACCTGGACGACGGCGACGGCATGCCGGTGGCCACCGACACCGCCGCGACCGACACCCTCAACACCCTCAACGCGGCGGGCGCCAACCCGAACCTGGGCAACAACCCGCTCACCCTGACCGGCGGCGCGACCTGGGCCACCGACGCGACCCGGGGCAGTGTCCTGTCGTTCGACGGCAGCAGCGGCTACGCCGCGAGCGGCGGCCAAGTACTCGACACCACAGCCAGCTACTCGGTCTCCGCCTGGGTCAGGCCTTCCTCGCTGCCCAACGGCAACGCGACCGTCGCAGGGCAGGACGGCACCCAGAACAGCCCCTTCTACCTCCAGTACAACTACGCCCACAAAGCCGCCCCCGGCTGGGCCCTCACCTTCACCAGCGCCGACACGGCGAGCCCCTCCTTCACCCTCGCCTACGCCTCCGGGGCCACCGCGAACACCTGGACCCACCTGGTCGGCGTCTACAACGCCGCCACCAAGACGGCCCAGCTCTACGTCAACGGCGCCCTCGCCGGGACGGCGGCCAACGTGACGTCCTGGAGCGCCACCAACGCGTTCTCCGTCGGGCGCTCGAAGTACAACGGCGCCAACAGCGACTTCTTCCCCGGCTCCATCAGCGACGTCCAGGCGTGGAACTACGCGCTGACCGGCAACCAGGTCACCGCCCTCGACCAGCAGATCCCGTAACGACCAGGGAAACCAGGAAACCGATGTCCTTCATCACCGGCTCAGGCCGGCACGCCAAACCGCGGCCCGCACGGCTGCGCACCGCGATGGCCTCCTCGGCCCTCGCCGCCACGGCCGCGGGCGGCGTCCTCGCCGCCGCCCCGGCGCAGGCCGCCACGACGACGTACACGGTGAAAGCCGGCGACACCCTTTCCGGCATCGCGCAGGCCGAGCACGTGGCCGGCGGCTGGCAGGCGATCGCCCGGACCAACCACCTGGCCAGTCCGTACACCATCCACCCGGGCGAGCGACTGGCCCTTCCCGCCGCCTCGACGGCGTCGCCGTTCCCCGTGCCGGTCACGGTGGGCAAGGCGACCCAGGTCGTCACCGTCCAGGCCCACGGCTCCTACGCCACCGTCATCGCGTGGCAGAAGAGCGGAACCACCTGGCATCAGGTCTACGCCACGACCAAGGCCAGGGTCGGGGCGAACGGGGTGACCGACGGCGCCACCCGCAAGCAGGGCACGGATACGACGCCGACCGGCACGTACACCCTCACGCAGGGCTTCGGCGTCGGTACCAACCCGGGCACGAAGATGCCGTATCACCATGTGGCCGCGGACGACTGGTGGGTCGAGGACCCCTCCTCGCCCTACTACAACCAGCTGCGCACCTCGGAGCAGGGGGGCTTCCCGCTCACCGAAACCGGCGTCCACGGCAGCGAACACCTCGTCAACTACCCCACCCAGTACAACAACGCCCTCGTCATCAACTTCAACACCAACCCCGCAGTCGCCGGCCGCGGTGCCGGCATCTTCCTCCACGACCTCGGCCCGCAGGCCGGCCCCACGGCAGGATGCGTCGCCCTGCCGGCCTCGGTGATGACCGAGATCATCCGCTGGACCGACCCGGCCCAGCACCCGGTCATCGCCATTCACTAGCGCCCGCGCGGCGATACACGACCCTCAGGGGCCGCAGATCGAGCACCGATCCGCGGCCCCTGACCACTCCGGTCAGTCGCTTGGCCTCCTCCCGCTTCCGGAAAGCCGCCCGTGCACGCACGTGCCGTTACGCGCGGGCCGACTACGTCCAGGCCGTGGCGACCGCTACTCGAGGGACGAGGTCCGGTAGCGGGGCGCCACCCGGTGGGCACCCCTCGGGCCCGGGGTGTCTCTGTCGCCCTCCGCGGTGGTGCGGTCGTGGTTCGCGGACGCGGTGATCACGTGGTGGACGCGTGGGAAGCATGCCTGAAATAGGGCCTATATCACAGATGCGATGTATGCGAACATGTGGGTGTGGCATCAGGTGCTGAAGACAGGCGAGAGGAGAGCATCATGATCGCCAAGCTGCTCGGGAGACTGTCCTTCACCCGCCACTACGGTGCCTACGGGTCCCACGAATGGGACGCGTACGCCGGCGACGACTAGGACCGAGCGCGTTTCCGGCGGGTGCCCAGAGGGCGCCCGCCGGGTTTGGTCACGTTGCCGAGGGCCAGGGACGGTCTCATGGGCGGAAGGAACGAGCCGCCGCGGTTGCCCGAGGGGAATTTCGCGGCCTGGAGTCGCGACCGGCTGGGGGTGGCGCGCCGTGGCGCCGAGGAGTGCGGGGACGTCTGGCAGCTGGAGCCGGGTGTCTATGTGGCGGCTGCGGCCGAACCCTGTGAGGCGGTCCTGCGCCGGGCGCAGGATTTTCCCAAGGCCCCCTCCCCCCTCTTCCCGCCGCTGAAGCGGTCGAGCGGCGCACCGACGCCCGAGGAGCGCGGGTACGCGCACGCCGCCCGCATGCGCGGACTGCGTGCCCAGGCGGTCGCGGCCCGGATCGGGGAGATCGCGCCCCGGACCGCACGGTTTGCCGACCAGTTGCCCACGGGCCGGGACGTCGAGATCCTGCCCCCGGTGCGGCACACCCTGGCAGAGATCGGCGTGCACTATCTCTTCGGCGAGGACGCTCCCACCCTGCTGCCCTACGCCTTCCAGCTCTTCCTTGCGCGGGAGGTGCTCGTACGACCCTCCCGCTGGGTATGGCCGCGCTGGGTTCCCACACCGGGCCGGCGGTTCCGCACCCGGCAGCAAGTCGCCTTCACCGACGCTCTGCGGCCCGTCGTCCGCCGGCGTCGTTCGTCGGGCCGGCTCGGTGACGACATGCTGGGGCAGATGCTCCGGCCCTCCCCCCACTACGGCCTGCTGCCGGAGGAGGCCGTCCTCGACACGCTCCCCGGAATCACCGTCGCCACCTTCGAGACCCCGTCGCGGGCGGCCGGATGGATCCTGCTGCACCTGGCCCTGTACCCCGAGGCGGCGGGCCGCGTCGCGAGCGAGGCCGCCTTGCTGCCCGCGGACCCGGCCGCGACGACCAGCACCCACCTCGGCAGCCTGCGGTACACGCAGGCGCTGGTGAGCGAGGTGCTCCGGCTGTACCCGCCGAGCTGGCTGCTGACCCGGCGCGCCCGGCGGCAGACCCAGCTCGCCGACTACACCATCGACGCCGGGTCCACCGTTCTCGTCTGCCCTTACACCGCCCACCGGGACGCACGCGAATTCGCCGAGCCGGACGAGTTCCGGCCCGAGCGGTGGCTCGACGATTCGGGCTCGCCGGCGAAGCCCGGGGTCTTCCTCTCGTTCGGCACCGGGCCGCACGGCTGCGAGGGAACCTCCCTGGCCATGGCGATGCTGACGCTCCTGACCGCGCAGACCGCCCGCTCCTGCCACCTGAGCGAGCCGTCCGGACCGGAGCCCGGTTATGAGGTCGCCACCCTCGAGGGTCTCGCGCCTGTCGGCCTGCGCCTGCGCGCCACCGCGCGCGGCTGAGAGCAGCTCTGGAATCGGCGGACTTCCCAGCTCACGGTCGGCTCGTCGGGTGCCGCCGGTCGAACTCGTCGGCGAGCATGCCCATCATGACGAGGTCGTGGTGCCGGCCGGCGAGGAAGACGTGCTCGCGCAAGCGGCCCTCCTCGGTGAAGCCGAGCCGACGGAAGAGTGCCAGCGATGCCTCGTTGTGGGCGAAGATCGCTGCCAGGCATTTGTGATAGCGCCGCTCGGCGAACATGAAGCGCAGCAGCAGCACCACGGCTTCTGCCGCGTAGCCTCGGCGCCGGTGATCGGCGCCGATCGTGACCTCGCACTCGAACCAGCCCGAACGAGGGCCGGTCCGATGCGAGCCGACCGTGCCGACCAGCTCACCCGTGGCCGTCGCCTCGACCGCCAGGAGGAAGCGGTCGTCATCGCTCTCGGCTACGGCCTGCTCCTTCGCCCAGACACGGTACTTCTCGGCCGACCGCGGCAGATCCAGCCGGCTCGCCCGCCGCCCGTCATCGTCGGCGAAGCGCACGAACGCGGTCCAGTCGTCGGGCTCGACGGCGCGCAGGCGGACCCGATCACCGGTCCAGGACGATGCCATGCCCTATTTGAGCACGCTGCCGTGCCCGCGAGGCCGAGAGGCACACCGCCGGCCGCGAGACCGTCGTCGGCCTCGTCGCCGACGGCATGCTGACCCAGCTGCGCCATCCCCACCCGCCCCCGCGGCTGCGCGGCAGCCGAGGGCGGGTCGGGCTGAACCCGCGGGGCGGGCGGTGCGTATGAATTTCGCGGGGCCGGCTCCGGTCCCTGCCACGGGACGGAAGGAGAGCACCGTGCCCATCCCGCCCGCCTCCGGCTCCGGCTCCGGTTCCCATCCCGGCTCCGGCTCCGGCTCCGGCTCCGGCGTACCGGACGACCGCACCGCCCTGGAGCCCGTCCGCGTACTGCGTATGCGCAACACCGACGCGCTGGCCCGGTTGCTCGACGACATCCGCCAGGACGAGGACGACCGGGGGCGCGCCGCCGTCGTCGCACCCGTCCCCCATGCCCCGGCCGACGGCGAGACGGAGGAACTCCCGCCTGTCCCCGGCCTCGCGGACCGCCCGCGCCCGGGGGCCGGACAGCGCCGGGCGGCCGTGGTGATCGCGGTTGCCGCGGCGGCCGTGGTCGGCTTCGGCTGCGCTCTCCTGGTCCCCAGCGCCACCGAGGCCGCCCCGACCGCACCCGCGGCGGGCGCGTCGAGCGCGTCGAGCGCGTCGAGCGCGTCGACCTCTCCGGCCTCGGCGACCCCGACGTCTGCTGCCCCGAACGCGACCGGGGTCGCCGGCGCCGTGGCCGACCCCGGCTTCGAGTCGGGCGGCCTCTCCCCGTGGCGCTGCGCCGGGAACCCGGGCTCGATCGTCTCCTCCCCCGTCCACGCGGGGTCCAAGGCTCTCCAGGGGAAGGTGAGTTCGAGCGGCACCGGGCAGTGCGACCAGACCGTCGCGGTACGGCCGGACACCACCTACTCGCTCACCGGCTGGGTCCGCGGCTCCAACGTCTACCTGGGCGTGAACGGCGGCGCCTCCACCTGGGTCACCTCCCCGTCCAGGTTCAGCCCGCTGACCGTCTCCTTCACCACGGGCGCCTCCCAGACCAGCGCGACGATCTCCGTGCACGGCTGGTACGCGCAAGGCGACTACTACGCCGACGACATCGTCCTGACCGGTCCCGGTGCCGGCGGCGGTCACCCGTAGCGCCCCTCGAGTACGGGGCGCTGTCCTGTACTAGACGGTGGGGGTGTACGGGTTCCCGTGGGACGCCGGCGGGCCGTCCCACCTCACCCCTGGCGGCGGGACGGGAACCCAGTCCGGGCCACGGTGCTGCAGCCACCACCTGCCGATGGTGTGGAACTTCTCCTCGAAGGCGCGGTCCCAGCTGAGGAACCCGCTCATCGGCGCCCGGAGGCGGGTGTGGCGGCCGCCCGCTTCGTAGATCACGACGGCCCGGCTGCCGAGGACCGACTCGATCTGGATGGCCTGGACGCCGGCCCACGGAATGGTCCGGCGGCGGAGGCCGTGCACGACGGCCGCCGCCGGAGTGAGAGCGACCCCGAACCGCCGCGAGATGATCTGCACCAGAGGCAGCAGGACACCCCAGATGAGCAGCCCCGGGACGACTGTGGAGGCAAGCGACCCGCCGTTCAGCCGGAGCAGGACCTGAGAGGGCACGACGACAACGAATCCGGGCAGCACGGGCAGCAGCCGCTGGAGGACCGTCAACCGGTAGCGGACGTACACGTGTTCCGGCGGCGTGGCCGCGACCTGCGCTTTCTCCACCAGTCCCCCAGTCCCCCGTTCCCCCGGACTCCCGGTCCCCGGTCCCGGCCCGTCGCACCATGCGGCCCGCACCGGCGGCCCGTCGGGCGCCAGGACAGCATGGCGGACCGGGGGAACGCTGTCCATGCGGATACCCGGAGCGCGGGGAGGGCTGTCGGGGCCAGGGGACCGTGTGCATGATGACGCAATGACTTCCTGGCTGAGCGCCCGCAGCACATGGCTGCTCGTACTGCTCCTGTGGGCGATCACGCTGCCCGCCGCCCTGCTCGGGATCGCCCTCGACCGGGCCTTCCTCGAGCATCCCCCGCTCCAGCCCTTCGCCTCCCATCTCCCGATGGCAGCGGGCGGCTCGTTCTTCGTCGCCGCCGCCTGCGCAGGGAGGTTGCGGCACAGCCGACGACGCCCGCGGAACCGATGACAGCGGTCGCTCGGCGTGCCACGCGCGCGGAGCGGCGGCAAGACCACTCAGATGCTCAGCGCGATCGCGGCACCGATGCCGCCCACACCGAGCGCGACGGCGGCCGGGAACCAGCCGCCCGAACGCCAGGGGAAGAACCGGTCGAGGGAGAAACGGCCCGGGCCGATGGCGGTGAGGGCGAGGGCGACGACGCAGATGGACACGCTGTACTCGACCCCGCCGTTCTGGATCCACAGGCCGTGGGCGCCGCTCACGGTCACCATGGCGTTGATCATCACGCCGATGACGGCCGCGGCCGCCAGCGGGGTGAGCAGTCCGACCGCCAGGCCGAGGCCCCCGCAGAGTTCGGAGAGACCTCCGATCACGGCGAAGACCTTGCCCGGGTGGTAGCCGAGGGCGTCGAACCCTCTGCCGGTGGCCGCCAGGCCGGGTCCCCCGAAGATGCCGAACAGCTTCTGCGCACCGTGGCCTGCCAGCAGCAGTCCGAAGGTCAGCCTGATCAGCAGCAGTCCGCCCTCCGCGGCGGACAGGCCCGGCACGGCACCGGCGGCGCGTGTCTCACCGGGCGGGCCCGAGGTGGTCCTGGCCGTCGTGTCGGCGGGCCTGCGGGTCTCCGCCGCGGGGGCGCGTACCTGGGTCAGTGACAGAACGCGGGTCCGGCCGAGGGGGTGGAAATGCAGTGCACGCATGACAACACCTTCACGAGTGGGGACAACCTGCCCGGCCGCCGTGCGGCGGACCCCCCCTGCCGTCCAGCATTGCGCCGGTTCCGCACCATATCCAGCAAAAGGCCGGAATATGCGCTATTGCGAATGGCGATAACCACCCCGGCCCGTGGGCCCGCAGACGGGCCCACGGCCGCCACGGTGCCTACCCGGGTGACTACCCGTCAGGGGGGCGGGACGCGCATCGGACACCGGCCGGGCGCTCAGCCGGCCGCACCGCCTTCGTGGCTGGGCGCGCAGGTCCTCGTGCCCCTTCAGGGCGCTCTCACGCGGAGCGCTTGCGGGATGCAGCCGTCTTCTTGGCCGTCGCCTTCTTCGCCGGCGTCTTCTTGGCGGTGGACTTCGTGGCCGTCGCCTTCTTTGCCGTCCTGGCCGTCGCCGACTTCTTGGCCGACGCCGACTTCTTGGCCGTCGCCGTCTTCTTCGCCGCCGGCCGTTTCGCCGTCGTCTTCCTCGCCCCGGACGCGGACTTCTTGCTCGGCAGCGGCGTGACCTGCGCCTCCTCGGTCTCCGCCGCCCCGGCGCCCTCGCCCCGCGACTCCTTCGCCGCCCGTACGCTCTTCTCCAGGGCCGCCATCAGGTCGAGGACCTTGCCGCCCTTCGCCGGCTCGGGGGCCTCCGGCGGGGCCTCGCCGGCCGCCTTCGCCGCGATGACCTCCTCCAGCGCCTCCCGGTACTCGTCGTGCAGGTCCTCCAGGTCGACCTCGCCGAGGGTGTCCATCAGGGCGTCCGCGAGGTCGAGTTCCTTGTCGCGGACGGTGACGTCGACGTCGGGGGCGACCCCTTCGGGCGCGCGGACCTCGTCCGGCCAGAGCAGGCCGTGCATGGCGATGGCGTCGCCGACCACCCGGAGCATGCCGAGGCGTTCGCGGCCGCGCAGGGCGTACTTCGCGATGGCCACCTTGTTGCTGCGCTTGAGGGCCTCGCGCAGGAGGGTGTACGGCTTCGCGGCCGGGGCCCCGGAGGCCGCCAGGTAGTACGCGGCGTCCATCTGGAGCGGGTCGATCCGGTCGGCCGGGACGAACGCGACGATCTCGATCGTGCGGGCGGTGGGGATGGGCAGGTGGGACAGGTCCTCGTCGGTGATCGGGACGATGGTGCCGTCGGCGTCCTCGTACCCCTTGCCGATCTCCGACTGGGTGACCTCGCGGTCCTCCAGTTCACAGAACTTGCGGTACCGGATGCGGCCGTTGTCCTCGGTGTGGACCTGACGGAAGGAGATCGAGTGGCTCTCCGTGGCGTTCACCAGCTTGATCGGGATGCTGACGAGCCCGAAGGAGATCGCGCCGTTCCAGATGGATCGCACGTGCGGCTTCCCTCCGTCCGAATACCAGGTGTTTGTATGAGACTGTCATCGTATGACGCCGATCACAGAGGTGGACGGGCGAAGGGTCGCGCTCAGCAACCTGGAGAAGGTGCTGTATCCGGCGACCGGGTTCACCAAGGGCGAGCTGCTGCACTACTACGCGACGGTGTCCGGGGTCCTGCTGCCGCACCTGCGGGACCGGCCGGTCTCGTTCCTCCGGTACCCGGACGGTCCTGACGGCCAGGTCTTCTTCGCCAAGAACGTGCCGCCGGGTACGCCCGAGTGGGTCACGACCGCCGAGGTGCGCCGGTCGGAGGGGGCGGCCCGGATGGTGCTGGTGCAGGACCTCGCGAGCCTGATGTGGGCGGCGAACCTGGTCACCGAGTTCCACACGCACCAGTGGCGGGTGGGGACGCCGGACGAGGCCGACCGGATCGTCTTCGACCTGGACCCCGGTGCGCCCGCCACGGTGGTGCAGTGCTGCGAGGTCGCGCTGTGGCTCCGGGAGCGGCTGGCGGCGGACGGCATCGAGGCGTACGCCAAGACGGCCGGGTCGAAGGGGCTGCATCTGCTGGCGGCGGTGCGGGGGTCGTCCAGCGAGCGGGTCAGCGAGTACGCGAAGGCGCTGGCCGTGGAGGCGGAGCGGGCGCTGCCGCGGCTGGTGGTGCACCGGATGACGCGGAGCCTGCGGCCGGGGAAGGTGTTCGTGGACTGGAGCCAGAACGCGGGACGCAAGACGACGGCCACGCCGTACACGGTGCGGGCGCGGCGGGAGCCGACGGTGTCGGCGCCGGTCACGTGGGAGGAGGTCGCCGCCTGCCGGGCGCCGGGACAGCTGCTGTTCCGGGCGGGGGACATCGCGCCGCGCGTCCAGGACCACGGAGACCTGCTGGCCCCGCTGCTGGATGCGGGGCGCGCGGCGACGCTGCCGTGAAGGCCCCGGGTACCCCCGCGGGCCCGGAAGCCCCCGAGGGCCCTACACCCTCCCCCAGGTGTTCCGGTCCCGCGCCATCGCGTGCAGGGCCTCCACGTCCGCCGGTTTGAGCACCCCGCCCAGGCGGGACAGGGTGTCCAGGTCCCGGTCGCGGAGAATGTGGACCTCGCGCGGCGGGGCGGCCAGCCTGACGTCCGCCGGTTCGGTCAGGGCCAGCACCGGGCGGACCTCGGCCGTGAGGGCGTACGAGGCCCGGTCGGCGTCCGCCCGCAGGCGGCGCAGCAGCGGCTGGGGGTCACGCCGGCCCAGTGTGATCATCGGGTCGGCGACCAGGACCTTCTGCTTGCGGGCGTAGAGGGAGTGCACGCAGAACAGGCCGCCCGGCCCGATCAGCAGGTGGTGCAGGCGGTCGCCGCCGGGCAGCGGGACGGAGTGCAGGGCGTGCCAGCCGGCGCCGTCCAGGCGGTCCAGGGCGTCGCCGACGGTCTGTTCGGCGGTCAGGGCGCGGCGGCGCGGATCGGGGCGCAGCCGGTGGGCCGGGCCGGGCTCCCGGTCGAGGGCGACCAGCAGTGCCTCGCCGGGGCGGTTGGGCGCCAGGTCGTCGTCGGGATGCAGGGTCAGCCGGGCCAGCTCCGCGGGGGTGGGCACGGGCGGCGGGCCGATCGTGACCGGGCCGGTCAGGAACGGCCTCAGGGTCTCCAGCACGTCGTCGCGCCGCTCCTCGCTGAGCAGGTTGACCCGGCCCGCCTCCCGGTCGTACCAGGCGATGTTCCTTCCGTCCGTGAGGCATACGTACAGTCGCTCCTGGCCGTGCCGCCAGGCCGGCACGACGCGCAGTCCGGTCATTGCGTCATCACCCCTCGACCATGGGAACAGGCGGGGTGCTCCACGGGCAAGAACCCCGCTACCTTTGACAGGGGTTGGCGCGCGCAGCGGGGAGGCGCCGGGTGCGGATCCGTGGGGAACAGTACGAGGTGCCGGCTCCGGACAGTCCTTGGAGCGAGGTGCTGCCCGGCTTGTGGATGGGCGGTCACGAGTTCCGGGCGCGTTCGGGGCGGCTGGAGGCCGCCGTGGTGCGGGACGAGTTCGATCTGGTACAGAGCCTGCTGCGGATGCCCGGGCACGGTCCGGCCGACGGGGTCGAGCACCATGTGTGGCCGATACCGGACGGGCCGCTGGACGGCACCCAGCTCGCCGGGGTGATGCGGCTCGCACGGGCGGCCTGCGAGGCCCTGGACGCCGGGCGGTCGGTGCTGGTGCGCTGCTACAGCGGGTACAACCGGTCGGGGCTGGTGGTCGCGCAGGCGCTGGTCCACCAGGGGCGCACGGCCGAGGAGGCGATCCGGCTGATACGGGCCCGGCGCTCGCCCTGGGCGCTGCACAACGAGCTGTTCGTGGCCTACCTGCGGGCCGGTCTGTCCACCGCCCGCCTCCTGGAGGACCTCGCCGAGTAGCCTCTCCCGTGCACCGGCGGCCCCAGGCGCAAAAAGGACTTCCCTACAAATCTGCGAATAAGGTGTACGGGGCCTCCCGCCCATCGCCCACCGACCCCGCCGAGCCAGGAGCAGCGTGCCAGCCCGTCGTCCCGCCCGTACCGCCGTGACCGCGGCCGCCGTCGCCCTGCTGGCGGTGACCGCCGCCGCCTGCGGCGACTCCGGCGGGCTGCGCGGGGCCGGAGCCGCACCGACCGCGGTCAGCCCCGCGAAGCTCTGGCCCGACCTGCGGCCGGCGGCCAGCCCGGCCTGGCCCTACGACGAGGGCAGCACGAAGACCGTGAAGGGGATCACCGTGCCCGGCGACGACATACGCCGGGTGGACCCGGTGGCCGTCGTACGGGCGGAGATCGCCGCCGACCCGGCGGACTACGGCCCGAAAGGGGCGTACCACGGGACCGCGGAGCGGATGAAGGAGTGCACGGCGGGCGGCGGCGGGGCGCGCTGCCCGCTGCTGAAGCCGTATTACCGGGACCTCACCGGGGACGGGCGGGACGAGCTGACGCTCGGCTTCCGGCTGTATCCGACCAACCAGACCGCGGTGCGCGTGTACACCGTCGAGAACCACCGGCTCCAGCAGGTCCTCGACGACGACGACGCGATCATCGGCGTCGAGCTGGCCGGGCGGACGGTGATCGTGCGGTCGCCGGCCGGGATCAGCGGGTACGAGTACCGGACGACCTGGGCGTGGGACCCGGAGCGGAAGGCGATGGTGTTCTCCCGGGACGAGTTCCTGCGCACCGGCAAGGGGCACGGGCACCACACCCGCCGGCCTATGCCGTCGGCCTCGGCGGGCGCGCGATGAGGCTCCCGCGCTGGGCCGGCACGCTGGGGGCGAAGTCGGCGGCGTTCATCACGGTGATGTGCTGTGCGCTGGCCGCGCTGCTCGGCGTCCTGGTGCACGTGTCGGTCACCGACCAGACCGTCGCCCAGGCCCGCGACCAGGCCCTCGACCGGCTGACGGAGGCGACGGGCGCGTACGAGGCGGGGGACGCGCTGCCGCGGGGCGCCCGCGTCGACCCGCGGGGGCTGCCCGCGCAGCTGCGGGCGCTGGCGCTCTCCGGGGACCGCGGCACGATGGTCGCCCGGGACGACGGCCGCCCCACCATGTGGGCGGCGGGCCCGGCCGACGGCCACCGGGCGCTCGCGGTGGCCGTCGACTACTCCCAGCAGGCCCGCACCATCGCCGGCCTGGACAGCTCCATCCTCTGGTCGTCGGCGCTGGCCATCGGAGCGACGCTGCTGGTCGGCGCGTTCGCGGTGACCCGGGTGACCCGGCGGCTGCACGGCACCGCACAGGTGGCCCGGCGGATCAGCGCAGGTGACCTGGACGCCCGGGTGCACGACCCCCGTACCAAGGACCCGACCCGCCCGCAGGACGAGGTGGCCGCGGTCGCCGCCGCCCTGGACGGCATGGCGGCGTCGCTGCAGAGCAAGCTGCTGAGCGAGCAGCGGTTCACGGCCGACGTGGCGCACGAGCTGCGGACGCCGCTGACGGGGCTGCACGCGGCGGCGGAACTGCTGCCGCCGGGGCGGCCGACGGAGCTGGTGCGGGACCGGGTGGCGGCGCTGCGCACGCTCACCGAGGACCTCCTCGAGATCTCCCGCCTCGACGCGGGGCGGGAGCGGCTGGAGACCGACGCGGAGGCGCTGGGCGCGCTGGCCGAGCGGGTGGTGCGGGCGTCCGGGACGGAGACCGAGGTGAAGGTCGTACGGGACGTGTGGGTCGAGACCGACCGGCGGCGGCTGGAGCGCGTACTGGGGAACCTCGTCGCCAACGCGCACCGGCACGGGCGGGGGCCCGTGGTGCTGACGGTGCAGGGGAACGAGGTCACCGTACGGGACCACGGCGACGGCTATCCCGAGTACCTGGTGGCCCACGGGCCGCAGCGGTTCCGGACGGAGGGCGGGGCCAAGGGCCACGGGCTGGGACTGACGATCGCGGTGGGGCAGGCGGAGGTGCTGGGCGCGCGGCTGTCGTTCGCCAACGCGATCGGCGGCGGGGCGGTGGCGACGTTGACGCTCCCCTAGGGGGTGAGCGGTGCGTTGCGCGGCCGCGGGTGCGTGGGGGTTGCCCGCGCAGTTCCCCGCGCCCCCGAAAAGAAGGGACGCTGCAGTGCGCCCCTTTAGGGGCGCGGGGAACTGCGCGACCAGCCCCCACCGGCCGGCAGATCACTTTCGGCGGATCGTGGAAGGCGCTCTGCTCACACCCCTCCTAGCGTGGCGCATAGCCAAGCCCGCACCGTCCGTCCGCCCGCCCGCCCGCCGGAGGCCCCCATGCTCCCCCGCAGCTTCGCGATAGCCGCCGCGACCACCGTCCTGCTCACCCTCTGCGGCACCGCCCCCGCCCTCGCCGACGACGGCTCGGGCAGCAACTCCCCGGTGGCAGGCCAGGTCGACCCTCCCTACGACGACGACGGCCGCCTCGACGGCGTCGGCAACACCGACGGCACCGGCGGCACCGGCGGCACGACCGGCAACGACGATTTCGACTTCCTCGGCCCCGGCGGACCGGACGCCCCCGCGTGACCCCGGCCGTACGCCACGCTGACACCGACTCACAGAACACCCCGGCTCACACTATTTGGGTAAGTTCCGGACATGACCAAGGCCGGAACCACCCTGGCGGCGACCGCGACCCCCACCTCCGTCGTACGCCTCCCCCGGCGCCGTGGCATCGAACTCGCCCTGATCGTGCTGGCCGTCCTGCTCTGCGTGTACGGCTACTGCGCGGTCGGCCTGGCGAAGACCGGCACCGTCCCGCCGGGTGCCGCCGGTTACGGCGCCGGCCTCGGGGTCCTCGCGCTCGTCGCCCATCTCGCCGTCCGCTTTCGCGCCCCGTACGCCGACCCGCTGCCGCTGCCGATCGGCGTGCTGCTCAACGGACTCGGCCTGGTCCTGATCTACCGGCTGGACCTGCAGACCCCCGGCGTCCGCGCGGCCCCCGCCCAGCTCGTCTGGTCCACCCTGGGCGTCGGCCTGTTCATCATGGTCGTGCTGATGCTCCGCGACCACCGGGTGCTGCAGCGCTACGCGTACGTCTGCGTCGCCGCCGCGCTCGTCCTGCTGCTCCTGCCGATCCTCTTCCCGGCGGTCAACGGGGCCCGGATCTGGATCAGGGTCGCCGAATTCTCCATCCAGCCCAGCGAGTTCGCGAAGGTGCTGCTCGCCGTGTTCTTCGCCGCGTACCTGGCGGCCAACCGCAGCGCGCTCGCGTACGCGGGCCGCCGGCTGTGGTTCATGCAGTTCCCGACCGGGCGGGTGCTCGGCCCGATCGTCACCATCTGGCTGGTGAGCGTCGGCGTGCTGATCCTCGAACGCGACCTGGGCACCTCGCTGCTCTTCTTCGGCCTGTTCGTCGTCATGCTGTACGTCGCGACCGGGCGCACCGGCTGGATCGCCGTCGGCCTGGTGCTCGCCGTGTTCGGCGCGCTCGCCGTCGGCCGGCTGGAACCGCACGTGCACGGCCGTATCGAGGACTGGCTGCACCCGTTCGCCACGATCGACGCGGGCCAGGGGCCGAACCAACTCGCCCAGTCCCTCTTCGCGTTCGCGGCCGGCGGGATCCTCGGCACCGGCCTCGGCCTCGGCCACTCCGTCCTCATCGGCTTCGCCGCCAAGTCGGACTTCATCCTGGCCACGGCAGGCGAGGAACTCGGTCTCGCCGGACTGTCGGCGGTCTTCCTCCTCTACGGCCTGCTGGTCGAGCGCGGCTACCGGGCCGGGCTCGCCCTGCGCGACCCCTTCGGCCGGCTCCTCGCGGTCGGGCTCGCCTCGATCATCGCGCTCCAGGTGTTCGTGATCGCGGGCGGGGTGACCGGGCTGATCCCGCTGACCGGCATGGCGATGCCGTTCCTCGCCCAGGGCGGCTCCTCGGTCGTCACCAACTGGGCGATCGTCGCCCTGCTGATCCGGGTGAGCGACTCGGCCCGCCGCCACTACGACGGACAGGTGGCCCCATGAGCGCCGGGGACGGCCGCCGGCAAGCCGGTACGGCCAAGTACGTCCGGCGGGCCCGCGCCCTGTGCGCCCTGCTGCTGTTCGCCCTCCTCGTCAACGCCGCCCGCGTCCAGGTCGTCCTGGCCCGGCAGTACGACGACAACCCCGCCAACCGCCGCAACTCGATCGCCCGTTACGGCCTGCCCCGCGGCGACATCCTGGTGGGCGGCGCACCGGTCACCGGCTCCCGGGACAGCGGGGAGCAGTTGCGCTACGAACGCACCTATCCGCAGGGCCCGTTGTACGCCCCCGTCACCGGCTTCGCCTCCCAGTTGTACGGCACCACGTTCCTGGAGCACGCCGAGGACGGGGTGCTCTCCGGGACCGATCCGCTGCTGTCACCGCTCCCGCTGTGGAACGACACCGGCCGGGCGGTGAACCCGGGCGGGAACGTCGTCACCACCCTGAACCGGTACGCCCAGGAGGCCGCCTTCCGGGGACTCGGCTCGCGCAAGGGCGCGGTCGCCGCGATCGAACCGGCGACCGGCCGGATCCTCGCCCTGGTCTCCACCCCTTCGTACGACCCCTCCGAACTGTCCGGCAACGGCGAGGCGGTGACCTCGGCCTGGGCGCGGCTGAACGACGACCCGGAGAAGCCGATGCTCAACCGGGCGGTACGGCAGACCTATCCGCCGGGATCGACCTTCAAGGTGGTCACGGCGGCCGCCGCCCTGGACGCGGGCGTGGTCACCGACCTGGACGCACCGACCGACTCGCCCGACCCCTACCGGCTGCCGGGCACCACGACCCGGCTGACCAACGAGGGCGACGGCTGTGCGGACGCCTCGCTGCGGGCGGCCTTCGAGTGGTCCTGCAACACGGTCTTCGCCAAGCTGGGCGTGGACGTGGGGGCGGCGCAGATGACGGCGACGGCACAGGCGTTCGGCTTCAACGACACCCGGCTGCGGATCCCGTTCACCGCCGCGCCGAGCACCTTCGACACGAGCGTGGACAAGGCCCAGCTGGCCCTGTCGTCGATCGGGCAGTACAACACCCGGGCCACGCCGCTGCAGATGGCGATGGTCGCGGCGGCGGTGGCGGACGGTGGGCTGGCGCGGCCGCCGTACCTGGTGGAGCGGACCGTGCGGCGGACCGGCGAGACGGTCCGCACGGGCGGTGCGGGGCCGGTGCGGCAGGTGATGAGTGCCGCGACGGCGATGCGCGTGAAGGAACTCATGGTGGACGTGGTCGAGGAGGGCACCGGCACGAACGCGGCGATCCGCGGCGCCACGGTCGGCGGCAAGACCGGCACCGCGCAGCACGGCGTCGGCAACTCCGGGGTGCCATACGCCTGGTTCGTGTCCTGGGCGCAGGCGGACGACGACCCGGAGCCGAAGGTCGCGGTGGCGGTGGTGGTCGAGGACGCGGCGGCCGACCGCGGGGAGATCAGCGGCGGCGGGGACGCGGCGCCGATCGCCCGGTCGGTGATGCGGGCGGTGCTCGGGTTCTGAGACGCGGAGTCAGCAAGTCGTGCGCGGGGGATTGACCGTCTTGCTGACACGCGGTCTCATAAGGGTGGACGATGACGTACCCCCGGGTAACGAAGTGAGGGAGCCATGACGACCCTGACGGAAGCCGACGCGGTCGACGGACTGCGGGACGCGCTTGGCCTGCTCAAGGACCGCGAACAGGTGGCCGAACGGCTGCTGGTCTCCTCCGCGAAGCACTCCTTCGACCCGGACAAGGAGCTGGACTGGGACGCGCCCTTCGAGGAGGGCAAGTGGTTCTGGCCGCCGGAGCTGGTGTCGCTGTACGGCACGCCGATGTGGCAGCGGATGAGCGAGGAGCAGCGGATCCTGCTCTCCCAGCACGAGGCTGCCGCGCTGGCCTCGCTGGGCATCTGGTTCGAGCTGATCCTGATGCAGCTGCTGGTCCGGCACATCTACGACAAGGCGGCGACGACCGCGCACGTGCGCTACGCGCTGACCGAGATCGAGGACGAGTGCCGGCACTCGAAGATGTTCGCGCGGCTGATCGCGCGCGGTGACGCGCCCTGGTACCCGGTGAGCCGGGCCCACCAGAACCTGGGCCGCCTCTTCAAGACGATCTCCACGACACCGGGATCCTTCACCGCCACCCTGCTCGGCGAGGAGGTCCTCGACTGGATGCAGCGGCTGACCTTCCCGGACGAGCGGGTCCAGCCGCTGGTGCGCGGGGTCACGCGGATCCACGTGGTCGAGGAGGCCCGGCACGTGCGGTACGCCCGCGAGGAGCTGCGCCGGCAGATGGTGACGGCGCCGCGGTGGTCGCAGGAGTTCACGCGGGTCACCTCCGGTGAGTTCGCGCGGGTGTTCTCGGTCGCGTTCGTCAATCCGGAGGTGTACACGAACGTGGGCCTTGACCGGCGCGAGGCGGTGGCACAGGTGCGGGCGAGCGGGCATCGGCGGGAGGTCATGCAGACGGGCGCGAAGCGGCTGACCGACTTCCTGGACGACATCGGGGTTCTCCGGGGGGCCGGGCGGAGGTTGTGGAAGAGCTCGGGGCTGCTGGCTTGAGTTGCGGGTGCGGGCCGGTGGGGCTTCCCGCGCAGTTCCTCCCCCAGCCTTCGGCCGGGGGTACCCCCAGCGCCCCTAGGTCAGTCTGGGTACGGTCGGTTGCAAGGTTCCGAAGACCTCGTCCGGCCCGTCCGTCGCCGTCTTCGGGATCACCGGAGGCCTGTAGTGGGCCAGGGAGGCGGCCGTCGGGTCCGGGCGTACCGCGCCCAGGATCGGGTTCGCCGCGATCGGGGAGACCTTGATCTTCGCGCCGGGGCGGGGGGCCTGGACGACCTTGCCGTCGCCCAGGTAGAGGGCGACGTGGGTGGCCTCGGGGAAGTACACGACCAGGTCGCCGGGGCGCAGGTGGTTCAGCGGGACGTGGGGCAGCTGGGCCCACTGCTCCTGGCTGGTGCGCGGGATGGGGGTGCCGGCGTGGTCCCAGGCCTGTGAGGTCAGGCCCGAGCAGTCGTACGACACCGGGCCCGCCGCGCCCCACTGATACGGCTTGCCCAGCTGCTGCACCGCGTAGCGCACCGCGCGGTCCCCTGCCGGGGACGGAGGCGTCGTGGTGCTGCTCAGGGCGCCGGACGTGGTGAGTTTCCGCTGGGCGTCCGCCGTCCTCGTCTTCTCCAGGCCGGCGATCGCGGTGAGCTGGTCGGGGGTGAGGGACACCAGCATGCGCTCCACCTCGGAGAGGCGGGTGCGGACCTCGTCGCGCTGCTTCCGCTGCTTCTCGGCGAGGGCGAGCCGGGTGTCGAGCGCCGCGCGGGCCCGGCGGGCCAGGTCGGCGTGGTTGCGCTCGTCGTCGGTCAGGCGGCCCACCGTCTTCGCCCGCTCACGGGCCAGCTCGCCGATGACATGGCCCTCGTCGAGCGCGTGCTGCGGGTCACGGGCGAGCAGCAGCCGCAGGTACGGGGAGAGCGAGCCGGCGTTCTGGTACTGCTGCCGGGCCAGCCGGCCCGCCTCGGTGCGGCTGGCGTGCAGGGAGCGCCGGGCGATGGCCAGCTCGTCGTCCAGGCGGGTCACCTCGGCACGCTGCCGCTGCAGCCGTTCCGCCGTCGCGTTGTAGGTCTCGGTGGCCTGTTCGGCCTGCCGGTACGCCTGCTGGAGATCCGTCAGCAGCTCGGCGACCGATTGCCCGGGGGCGGCGGGTGCGGCGAGCGCGGGCGACGGCGCGAGGACGGCCTGGGCCGCCACCGCGGCCGTACAGGCCAGACGCAGGAACCTTCCTGACACGTCATCACCTCCGATGCGGGACGGTCTCTCCGTTCCACATCGCGATGATCACGTGATTATCAGATGTGTATGCGTGGTCCGCGCGGCACGTGTGCGCCGTCCGGCGCAGCCTTGTCACCCGTCGGTGTCGTCGGGCCTTTGCGCCGGGTCCTGCTTCGACCACGGCCACTTCGGCCCGCCGCCGGTCCCCTTGCCCGTCGGGTCGTACGCGTACGTCCAGCCCTGGGACAGCCCCAGGCGCCTGCTCCGCCCCCGGGGCTCGCGGCGGTAGACCAGGACGGTGGGCGGGCCGCCCGCCGGGTCCGGGACCGGGATGCGGTACGTCTTCGGCGGGTGGCCGGTCATGCCCAGCAGCACGGGCAGCACCCGTCCGTCCATGGGGCCGCCCTCGAAGGGGATGTCCTGACTCTTCACGGCACCAGTTTCAGCCATCCGCCGCGAGGGCGTCGACGAGGGCAGCGGTCTGCGGGTCGCGGCGCGCGGTCACGCTGAGCACGGCGACGAACTGGTCCACCAGCCAGTCCCGCAACTCCTCGACCGGCGGCTGCTTGTCCTCGTCGAGCCAGATGAGCGAGGCCGCCTCGACGGCGGTGATCCACATCCGGACGGTCATCCGCAACCGGGGTCCGGGGGCGGCGACGCCCAGGTGGCTGAGAATGTGCTGTGCGGCGGCCCGGCGTACGCCGTCCACGATCGCCGTCGTCCGCGAGGTCTCCACCACGCTGCCGCCCTGCAGCAGGGCGCTGAAGCCGGCGTCGTGCTGGTCGACGAAGGCGAGGTAGCGGTCGAGGGCACGGGCGAGCCGGGGCAGGAGGGGGCCCTCACGGGGCTCGTCGAAGCAGTGTTCGAGTTCCTCGGCGGCCGACCTGAGGGCGGCCTCGTAGAGCTGCTGCTTGCCGCCCGGGAAGTAGCGGTACACCAGGGGACGCGAGACCCCGGCCGCCTCCGCCACGTCGTCGAGCGACACCTCCTCCGGCGCGCGGTGCGCGAAGAGGGTGAGGGCCGCGTCGAGGAGCTGGCTGCGCCGCTCCTCGACGGAGAGCCTGCGGTAGGCGGGGGTGGCGGCCTGCGGGGTCATGCGATCAGCGTATGCGGTCCGTGTGGGGGGCCGCGACGGGCCGTCGTCCGGGTGCGGCCCCGTCTGGGCTGGTCGCGCAGTTCCCCGCGCCCCTGAAGGGGCGCTGTGCAGCCCCCTGCTTTCAGGGGCGCGGGGAACTGCGCGAGCAACCACCGCACACCGAAGGCTGGGGGAGGAACTGCGCGAGCAGCTCCCACGCACCCGCGGCCGAAAACGATCAGGCGCCGGCGGTCACCGAGGCCAGGTAGGCCTCCGTCTTCTCCGGCTCGTAGAAGAAGTTCTCGAAGTCGGCGGGGTCGTTGAAGGCGTTGGCGAAGCGGTCGGCGACCGGCTGGAGCTGGCCTGCCGCGCCGATGAGGTTGAGGATGTGCTCCGGCGGGGGCGCCAGCATGGCGTTCGTCCACTTGGTGACGTGCTGGGCCGTGTTCCAGTAGCGGTCGAACGTCTCCTGCATCCAGGTCTCGTCGAACTCCTTCTCACCCCGTTCGAGGATCGATGCGAGGTAGGAGGCGGCGCACTTGGAGGCCGAGTTGGAGCCCTGACCAGTGATCGGGTCGTTGGCGACGACGACGTCCGCGACGCCGAGGACCAGGCCGCCGCCGGGGAGGCGGCCGATCGGGTTGCGGACGGTGGGGGCGTAGCGGCCGGCGAGGGTGCCGCCGGCGTCGGTCAGCTCGACCTTGGAGGCCCGTGCGTGCTCCCAGGGCGTGTACCGCTCCATGAGTTCCAGGGTCAGGGAGAGGTGCTCCGAGGGGTCCTTGACGCCGTTGAAGACGTCCAGCGGGCCGCCGGGTATGCCCTCCCAGAAGAGGATGTCGGCGGGTCCCGAGGTGGTCAGGGTCGGCATGACGAAGAGCTCGCCGACGCCGGGGACCAGGTTGCAGCGGACCGCGTAGAAGTCCGGGTGCTCGGGGCGCGGGCCGAGGCCGTGGACGTAGGCGACGGCGAGCGCACGCTGCGGCTCGCTGTACGGCGAGCGGGAGGCGTCGCGGCCGAACATCTGGACCAGTTCGCCCTTGCCGGCCGAGACCAGCACCAGGTCGTAGGTGCGGGCGAAGTAGTCGAGGTCGCCGACCGCCGCGCCGTGGATGACCAGCTGGCCGCCGCGCTGCGCGAAGGTCTCCATCCAGCCGGCCATCTTCACCCGCTGGTCGACCGACTGCGCGTACCCGTCGAGCCTGCCCACCCAGTCGATGGCGCGGGCCGCGGGGCCCTCGCCCCAGGAGCCGGGGGCCGCGACCGAGACGCCGAGTCCTTCGATCTTCGGGGCCTGGGACTCCCAGAAGTTCAGCTGGAGATCGCGCTCGTGCTGCAGTGCCGTGTGGAACATGCACTGCGTCGACATGACCCGGCCGGAGCGGATCTCGTCCGCGGTCCGGTTCGACATCAGGGTGACCTCGTAGCCGTGCGACTGGAGGCCGAGGGCGAGCTGGAGACCGGCCTGGCCGGCCCCCACGACGAGTATCTTCCGCATGCGGTGGTGGCTCCTAAGGGTTCAGCAGATCTACCCGGGTGCTACTCGGGAGTTTCGTCCAGCGCGTGGGCGACCAGGGACAGCAGCGTCTCGATGGCCGAGATCCGACGGCGGGCGTCCATGATCATTACAGGTATGCGCGGCGGGATCGTCAATGCCTCGCGCACGTCCTCGGGCTCGAAGCGCTCGCTGCCGTCGAAGTGGTTGACCGCGACGACGTACGGCAGCCCGCAGCTCTCGAAGTAGTCCAGCGCGGGGAAGCAGTCCTTCAGGCGCCGGGTGTCCGCGAGGACGACGGCGCCGATCGCGCCGCGCACCAGGTCGTCCCACATGAACCAGAACCGCTGCTGGCCCGGCGTGCCGAACAGGTAGAGCACCAGGTCGTCGTCGAGCGTGATGCGGCCGAAGTCCATGGCCACGGTGGTGGTCAGCTTGCCGGGCGTGGCGGTGAGGTCGTCGGTCTCCTCGCTCGCCTCGGTCATCAGCGCCTCCGTCTGCAGGGGCGTGATCTCCGAGACGGCGGTGACCAGCGTGGTCTTGCCGACGCCGAAACCGCCCGCCACGACTATCTTCGTCGCGATGGGGGCCCGGCTGCGGTCCGTCTGCCAGGACCGCGGCTGCTCCTCCTCGTCGAGGAGCGGGTTGACGCCGGTGGCGTCAGAGACGGCGTAGTCCACTCAGCACCCTTTCCAGCAGAGCGCGGTCCGGGCGGCCGACGCCGTGCCCGGTACCGGTTCCGTACACACGGATCTTTCCCTGGTCCGCGAGGTCGCTGAGCAGGACCCGGACCACGCCGAGCGGCATCTTCAGCAACGCGGCGATCTCGGCCACCGTCCGCATACGGCGGCACAGTTCGACGATGGCCTGCATCTCGGGCATCACCCGGGTGCTGAGGGAACCATTCGTCAGTTCCTTGCGCTCCTCCGGGGCCTCGAGGGCGGCCACGAAGGTCTCCACCAGCAGGACGTGGCCGAAGCGGGTACGGCCGCCGGTGAGGGAGTAGGGGCGGACGCGGGCGGGTTTGCGGTCGCCGCCGCGTACCGGGAGGTTCTGCCCGCGGTTCTTCGGCGCGCTGCTCATCGGCCGCTCCTCGTCGCGTCGGCCTCAAGGGACTTGCGTAGCTCGGTGCGCAGTTCGGGGGTGAGGACGTGGCCGGCGCGGCCGACGAACAGTGCCATGTGATAGGCCACCACGCTCATGTCGCACTCCGCGCTGCCGTGCACGCCCAGCAGTGAGCCGTCGCTGATCGACATCACGAAGAGGCTGCCCTCGTCCATCGCGACCATCGTGTGCTTGACCGGGCCGAAGTCCATCAGCCGGGCGGCACCGACGGTCAGGCTGCCGATGCCGGAGACGACGGTCGCGAGGTCGGCCGAGGAGCCGCGGGGGCCCTTGCGCTTCTCGTCCCGTGCCTCGCGGGCCTCCTGGTTGCGGCTGGTGTCCGAGGAGAGCAGGAGCAGTCCGTCGGAGGAGACCACGGCGACGGACTGGATCCCTGGCACCTCCTCGACGAGGTTGCTCAGCAGCCAGTGCAGGTTGCGGGCCTCACTGCTCAGTCCGAAGGTACTGGGCGCGGTCAACTGCTTGCCTCCTCGGATGTGCCCCCCGTGGCTTCTTCGGATCCGGCTGTTCCGGGTACGGCTCGTACGGTGCTCGGCACCTGGTTCTGGCCGGTCTGCTCGGCGATCTCCGCCTCGACGTCACGCCGTCCGGCGTCGGCTCCCCGGCGGAAGCCGCCGAGCCTGCGGCGGAGGGCGTCCGCGTCGACGCCGGTGCTGCGCTGGCGGGGTGCCGGGGCGGGGGCGGTGATCCTGGGGGTGCGCTTGGGGAGGCCCTTGCTGGTGACCTCGTCCTCGGCGTCACCGTCGTCTTCGGCCTCGGCGGTCGCGGGCCGGGGCAGCGGCCGGGAGTGCTCTTCGGCCGCGCCGAAGTCGTTCCCGCCCGCACCACCCCTGCGGGTGGCCAGGTCGGGTGCCGGTGGTGGCCCCGGTGGGGCGTACTCGCCGTCGGCGGCCGCGGGTTGCGGACGCGCGTGGTGCTCGGCGTCCACGGACTGCGGCCTGGGCCAGTCGTCGTCCTCGCCCCGCCGGCGCCGCGGCCGGTCCTCGTCCTCGGCACCCGGCGACCCGGGCCAGTCGTCACCCTCGACCCGCCGGCGCCGCGGCCGGATCTCGGCGTCGGCAGGGTGCGTCCGCTCCTCGGCGGCACCGGCCTGCGTCCGCTCCTCGCCGGGAACGGTCCGTGGCTGTGGCTCGGTCCGCTCGGCCGGCTGGGGATCCTGGTCCGTGAGCGGGACCAGCAGCTCCATCGTGGTCTCGGCGAACGTCTCCGGCGCTGCCTTCGGCCGCGCCGTCGGCTCGGCGTCCTGGGCCTTCGGCGCCGGCGTCTGCTCGTGGGCGGGCTGCTCGTGGGCGGGCTGCTCGTCGGCCCGCCGTACCGCGTTCTCCGCCAGCGTCACCAGCGGGTCGCCGGACGCCGAGCGGCCGTACAGGACGTTGGAGTTGACCTCGGCGTCCGCGCCGGGGAGGGAGAACGCGTGGGCGCCGCCCGAGGCCGTCGCGGGTGAGGGGACCGCGGTCCGCGGGGCCTGGGCCAGCAGCTGCTGGGGCAGGACCACGACCGCCGCCACCCCGCCCTGCTTCTGCTCGCGCAGCTGGACGCGGACGCCGTGCCGGTGGGCGAGGCGGGCCACCACGTAGAGGCCGAGACCGAGACCGCCCTCGCCCTCCTGGTCGTAGGGCGACTCGGGGTCGAACTCGGCGAGGCGGCCGTTGAGGCGGACCATGCGGTCGGCGGTCATGCCGATGCCCTCGTCCTGGACGGAGAGCATGACCTCGCCGCTCTCAAGCAGCCAGCCGGAGATCTCGACGGGGACGTCGGGCGGGGAGGACGCGGTGGCGTTCTCCATGAGCTCGGCGAGGAGGTGGGAGAGGTCGTCGGCCGCGAAACCGGCCACGTGCGCGTGCGGGGGCAGGGCGGCGATCCGGACCCGCTCGTAGCGCTCGATCTCGCTGACCGCCGCCCGGACGACGTCCACCAGCGGGATCGGGCCCGCGTGCTGCTGGACGTGTTCGGTGCCGGCGAGGACCAGGAGGTTCTCGCTGTGGCGGCGCATGACCGTGGCGAAGTGGTCGAGCTTGAAGAGGGTCGACAGGCGATCGGGGTCCTGCTCGCGCTCCTCCAGGGTCTCGATCACGGCGAGCTGGCGCTCCACCAGGCCGAGCGTGCGCAGCGCCAGGTTGACGAACGTGCCGCCGATGCTGGAGCGCAGCCGCTCCAGCTGGGCGGCGGCGTCGGCGACCTCGGCGCGCAGTTCCTCGCGGGCGTCGGCCATCATCTGGCGCTGGCCGACCAGGTGCTTGCGGTCGGTCTCCAGGGTGGCGATGCGGTCGTGGAGCTCGGCGGCGTGCGCGTGCAGGGCGTTGACGGAACGGACGACCTGGGCGAACTCGTCGTTGCGGCCGGTGAAGGTGATCGGTTCCTCGGTGCGCGGGTCCTCGGCCCCGGCGAGGCGGGCCGAGCCCCGGCGGAGCACGGAGAGGGGGCGGGTGAGGCTGCGGGCCATGGCCGTCGCGATGCCGACCGCGACCAGCATCAGGGCGCCGACCACCGCGACCCGGATCTCCAGCGCGTTGACGTCGTCGTCGCGGAGCGCCGCGAGGTCCTTGGTGCGGCGGTCGTAGAGGGCCGACTCCACGCCCCGCATCAGGTCGACCCGGGCGGACAGCGCCGCGTCAAGCTTCTTGGTGCCGGTGGCGAGGTCGCCGTCGGAGAAGGTGGGCTGGTCGGTGAGGGCGGCCAGGTACTTGTCGGCGTCGTTGACGTCACCGCCGGTGACCGTGGAGTCGTACGAGTCGACCGCCGCCTTGGGCGCGGTGTCGCGGAAGTCGGCGAGGGCCGCGTCGGCGCGCAGCCTGGCCTGCTGGGCGGCCGCGGTGAGCGCGTCGCGCTGCTTCCTGTCGGTCTCGGAGGTGGTGGTGCTGGTGACGGGCAGACCGGTGAGGGGGCTGATCGTGGTCTGGGTGGTGCTGGGGATGTTCAGGGCGGCCAGCAGCAGGCCCCTGGCCGCGGCGGACTGCTGGACGGCGGAGTCGAGTTCGGCGAGCGCGTAGGCGCCGGAGCCGGCCCTGGGGGGCATCTGCTCGGCCAGCTGCTCGGCGAGCCGGTGCAGTTCGGTGATGGTCGCCGAGTACGCCTGGTGCGCTTCGAGGGCGGTGCTCTTGCCGGTGAGGGCGGAGCGGCGGACGGCGGCGATGCCGTCGAGGTCGGTGCGCAGCCAGCCGGGGGCGTCGGTGTCCGCGCGGAGGTCCTCGACCTGGCGGTCGACGCGGGCGCTGCGGTCCTCGGAGGGCGCCTTGGACTTGGGGCGGCCGGCCGCGATGTAGGAGGTGACCTCGTCGCGCTCGTCGGCGAGCGAGTTGGCGAGTGCCAGCGCGTCCTGGGTGCGGCCGGACAGGGTCACCAGGTCCTGGGAGTCGCTCAGCTGCCCGGAGGCGGTGAGCAGGGCGGGTGCTCCGGCGCCCGCGATCGCCGCGGCGACCACGGCCACGGCCACGATCAGCCGGGTGCGGACGTGCTTGGGGCGGCCGGTGCCGACGGGGGCCGCGGCGCCCGTTTCGGAGGCCGTCTTCGTGCCTGTGCGCCGAGGCCGCGTCTTCTGCACCGGTGCTCGCATTCCTGTACTCGTGTACCCAAGGGGTCGGGTGGCACCCCGTCATGATCCCCGGCATTTCGGTGCCAAGTGGTGCGTGCACCCGTCTTGTACGGTCCCCGACCCTCCCAGCGCGTGCGGGCAGTGGTCTCACATCGCCCCACCCGCCACCCGAAGGAGTGAACATCGGAGGGGAGTTGGCGGGCAAGTTCCGCAGGACTGTGCGGGACCCTTTTCCGGCTGGCCGGTTGGACGCGGACGGCAGGCTTTGGCAGGATTCGCCACCGCACCTTCCCGGAGTGCGTCATTCCACCCCAAAACAGGCGACTGACCTGCGGTGCCGCGCCAATTCCGGGGTGGTTGCCAGCCTTTGGTGAAGCCTGTGGAGGGGTCGTGCAGACTGGCCGAATGCGTACTGAAGTCGTTTCGGAACCCGGCGCCCGCGACCGCCCCAACGAGGACTTCGCCGGTGTCGGACTTCCCGCCTCGGGGCAGGGGGGTTGCGTGATCGTCCTGGACGGAGTCACCCCGCCGCGGGACGGCACCGGGTGTCTGCATTCCGTTCACTGGTTCACCGCACGGCTGGGCGGCGCCCTGACCGAACTGACCGTTTCGCGAGGAGATCTGACGCTGCGGGAGATCCTCGAACAGGCGATCGCCCGCACAGCCGCCGCCCATGGTGGCACCTGTGACCTTTCTCACCCGCGCACCCCTCAGGCGACGGTCGTGCTGAGCCGCTGGTCCGCGCAGACCGTGGAGTTCCTCGTCCTGTCCGACTCGGCGCTGCTCCTGAGGTCGCCCGACGGCACGGTCACCCCGGTCCTGGACGACCGGCTCGACCGGGTGCCGCGCGCCTCGCTGGCCTCGGACGCGATCGCCGACGCCACGGTCCGCAACAAGGAGGGCGGCTTCTTCACGGCCGCCGCCGACCCCTCGGTGGCCGCCCGCGCGGTCACCGGGACGGTGCCCCGCGCCGAGGTCCGGGCGCTGGCCGCGCTCACGGACGGGGCGACCCGCTGGACGGAGAAGTTCCAGGAGGGCGACTGGACGGCCCTCCTCGACGTCGTGCGCAAGGAGGGCGCGCAGGCGCTGGTCGGCCGGGTGCGGGAGCTGGAGGCGGCCGACCGGGAGGAGCGGGTGTTCCTGCGGCGGAGCAAGACGCACGACGACGCGACGGTGGTGTACGTCGAGCTGTGAGGCCCCCGGCGGCCCCGTGGCCCCCGGACGGCGGTCCGGTGGAGGCCCGGGAGCCGGGACCCGGCGGCTGGGGCCCCCGGCCGGGGCTCTGGGGCCCGGGAGCCCAAGGGCCCGGTGGCCCGGGAGCCAGGGGGCGCTACTTCTCCATGACGCCGTTCAACTGGCTCAGCAGCCGTGCCAGTTCCGCGACCTCGGTGCGGTCCCAGTGGGCGAGCTGGCGGACGTAGCGGCCACGGCGGGCCTCGCGGACCGTGCCGACGCGGCGCCGGCCCTCGTCGGTGAGGGCGACCAGCCAGGCCCGCCCGTCGGCCGGGTCGGGTTCCCGAGCGATCAGGCCGAGCTCCTCCAGGGCACGCAGCTGGCGGGACATGGTGGCCTTGCCGACGCCGACGTAGGCGGCCAGTTCGGTGGCGCGCTGGCCACCGCACTCGTCGAGCCGTACGAGCAGTCCGTACGCGGCGGACTCCAGGTCGGGGTGGACCTCCCGGGCCATCTCGCCCTGGCTGGCCCGGGCGCGGCGCAGCAGCACCGTCAACTCGCGTTCCAGGGCCAGGAACTCCTGGTCCGCCCCGCTCGGCGTCAACCCGGTGGCGGCGCGCCGTTCGACGCCTTCTTCGTCCTCGTGCACGTCAGCACCCCTGATCGGTTTCGCAGTCCTGAAAGTTTCCGTCAAACCCCGTCATCGCCGCAGCTCGCCAAGTATTCCGCAGGCGTAGACCAACGGCAGCCTCCGGACCCCCTTCCCCGGGGGTCCGGCCGGTGCGTAGCGTCTGGATCCTGGCAATTGCTGGCATGCCCACGCCATTCGGTGGCGTCGTGCCGTGTGACACTGCGTCGTGTCGCGCCGCGCTGACCGACCGCCTCTGGCATATCTGGGACCTCACCTCACCCCACGGAGGCACGTCATGCCCGTGCACAGACCCGCCCCCACACTCCTGACCGGCCTGCTGGCGCTGCTGCTCGCGGCGCTCTCCCCGCTCCCCGCCCACGCCGACGCGTCCGGCCCGGCCGTCCCGGCCCGCGGTTCGGCGTACATGGGCATCGGCGTCCTGGCCCACGACGGCCGCAGCGGCACGCCCAAGACCGACCTCGCCACCCAGACCGAAGGCGTCGACGTCGCCAGCTACCAGGGCGACGTCTCCTGGTCGACCCTGCTCGGCAGCGGGGTCAGATGGGCGTACTCCAAGGCGACGGAAGGCACGTCCTACACCAACCCCTCCTTCGCCAAGCAGTACAACGGCTCCTACGACGTCGGCATGATCCGCGGCGCCTACCACTTCGCGACCCCGGACACCGCGGGCGGCGCCGCCCAGGCCGACTACTTCGTCGACCACGGCGGCGGCTGGTCCAAGGACGGCCGGACCCTTCCCGGCGTCCTCGACATCGAGTGGAACCCGTACGGCGCGTCCTGCTACGGCAAGTCCAAGAGCGGGATGGTCACCTGGATCACCGACTTCCTGAACCGGTACAAGGCCCGCACCGGCCGGGCCGCCGTCATCTACACGGCGACCAGCTGGTGGACCGACTGCACCGGCAACTACGGCGGCTTCGCCTCCGCCAACCCGCTGTGGATCGCACGCTACGCCTCGGAGGTCGGCACCCTGCCGGCCGGCTGGTCGACCTACACGATGTGGCAGTACACGTCGACCGGGCCGACGGTCGGGGACCACGACAAGTTCAACGGAGCCCTCGACCGGGTGGTGGCGCTGGCCAACGGCTAGGCGGTCCCGCGGGGCCTCCGAAGGGGCGTTGCGGGTACCCCCGGCTCAGGCCGGGGGAGGAACCGCGCGACCAGCCACGACCGCGCCGCGGACGAAAGACGGCGCACAGCCCGAAGGCCCGGGCCCCCTCGCGGGGACCCGGGCCCTCTTCTGCATCCGGCAGCGTCCGTCACGCCGCTACCGGAACCTCCGGCGCCGCGCCGTTCACGGCAGGCGCGAGCGCCAGCTCCAGGACCTGGCGGACGTCGGTCACGGCGTGGACGTCGAGCTTGTCCAGCACCTCGGCCGGGACGTCGTCCAGGTCGGCCTCGTTGCGCTTCGGGATGATGACGGTCGTCACCCCGGCGCGCTGGGCGGCGAGCAGCTTCTGCTTCACGCCGCCGATCGGCAGCACCCGGCCGGTCAGCGAGACCTCGCCGGTCATCGCCACGTCCGTGCGGACCAGCCGCCCCGAGAGCAGCGACGCGAGGGCCGTCGTCATCGTGACGCCTGCGCTCGGGCCGTCCTTCGGGACCGCGCCCGCCGGGAAGTGGATGTGCACGCCCCGGTCCTTCAGGTCACCGACCGGGAGTTCCAGTTCGGCGCCGTGCGAGCGGAGGAAGGACAGGGCGATCTGCGCGCTCTCCTTCATCACGTCACCCAGCTGGCCGGTGAGGGTCAGACCCGCCGCGCCCGTCTCCGGATCGGCGAGGGACGCCTCGACGAACAGGACGTCACCACCCGCTCCCGTGACCGCGAGGCCCGTCGCCACACCCGGGACCGCGGTGCGGCGCTCGGCCGGGTCCTGGGCGGACTCGGGCACGTGGTGCGGCCGGCCGATCAGGGCGCGCAGGTCCTCGTCCCTGATGGTGAACGGCAGCTCCCGCTCGCCCAGTTCGTGCTGGGCCGCGACCTTGCGGAGCAGCCGGGCGATCGACCGCTCCAGGGTGCGCACGCCCGCCTCGCGGGTGTACTCGCCGGCGAGCTTGCGCAGCGCGCTCTCGTCGAGGCTCACCTCGTCCTCGGCCAGGCCCGCCCGCTCCAGCTGGCGCGGGAGCAGGTGGTCACGGGCGATGACGACCTTCTCGTCCTCGGTGTAGCCGTCCAGGCGGACCAGCTCCATGCGGTCGAGCAGGGCCTCCGGGATGGCCTCCAGGACGTTCGCCGTCGCGAGGAACACGACGTCGGACAGGTCGAGCTCGACCTCCAGGTAGTGGTCGCGGAAGGTGTGGTTCTGCGCCGGGTCGAGGACTTCGAGCAGGGCCGCGGCCGGGTCGCCGCGGAAGTCGGAGCCCACCTTGTCGATCTCGTCGAGCAGGACGACCGGGTTCATCGAACCGGCCTCCTTGATGGCGCGGACGATCCGGCCGGGCAGCGCGCCGACGTACGTACGGCGGTGGCCGCGGATCTCGGCCTCGTCCCGGACGCCGCCGAGGGCGACCCGGACGAACTTCCGGCCCATCGCATGCGCGACCGACTCACCGAGCGAGGTCTTGCCGACACCGGGCGGACCGACGAGCGCCAGCACGGCACCGCCGCGACGACCGCCGATGACTCCGAGCCCCCGGTCGCTGCGGCGCTTGCGCACCGCCAGGTACTCGGTGATCCGTTCCTTCACGTCCTCCAGGCCCGCGTGCTCGGCGTCCAGGATCGCCTTGGCGCCCTGGATGTCGTACTGGTCCTCGGTCCGCTCGTTCCACGGCAGTTCCAGGACCGTGTCCAGCCAGGTGCGGATCCACGAGCCCTCGGGCGACTGGTCGCTGGAGCGCTCCAGCTTGTCGACCTCCTTGAGGGCGGCCTCGCGGACCTTCTCCGGCAGGTCGGCGGCCTCCACGCGGGCGCGGTAGTCGTCGGACTCCTCGCCGTCCTTGGCGGCGTCGCCGTTCAGCTCGCGCAGCTCCTTGCGCACCGCCTCCAGCTGGCGGCGGAGCAGGAACTCGCGGTGCTGCTTGTCGACGCCCTCCTGGACGTCCTTGGCGATGGTCTCCGCCACGTCCTGCTCCGCGAGGTGGTCGCGCAGGTGCTGGGTGGCCAGCTTCAGGCGGGCGACCGCGTCGACGGTCTCCAGCAGTTCGATCTTCTGCTCGGTGGTCAGGAAGGGCGAGTAACCGGAGTTGTCGGCCAGCTGGGAGACGTCGTCGATGGCCTGCACCCGGTCCACGACCTGCCAGGCGCCGCGCTTGCGCAGCCAGGCGGTGGCGAGGGCCTTGTACTCCTTGACCAGCTCGGTGACATGACCGGGCACCGGGTCCGGGACGTTCTCGTCGATACGGGTGCCCTCCACCCACAGGGCGGCACCCGGGCCGGTCGTACCGGCGCCGATGCGCACCCGGGAGCGGCCGCGGATCAGCGCGCCGGGGTCACCGTCGGCAAGGCGGCCGACCTGTTCGACCGTGCCGAGCACACCGGTGCTCGGGTAGGCCCCGTCGACCCGCGGCACCAGCAGCACCCTGGGCTTGCCGGGCTCGGTGCGGGCGGCGGCCTGCGCGGCCTCCACGGCGGCGCGTACATCGGGGTCCTTCAGGTCCAGCGGGACCACCATCCCGGGCAGCACGACCTCGCCGTCGAGAGGCAGCACAGGGAGGGTGAGTGATGCGGACGTCGAAGCCATGATCTCCCCTTCGGCAGTCAACTTGAGCTATGCCGACTCAATGTTCAGGAGCCCAGAAATGTTCCCATGCATATGTTCGCTCTGAGCGATCGAGTGCCGACCTGGCCGAACACGGTCCCGCGCCCGTGAAAACAGTTGCTCCGCGCGGGCTCATTCCCCGTACGGTCGGCCGGTGACCGACACCGACCTCGACGCGGCCCTGCTCGCCGCCTACGACGCCCAGATGCGCGCCGTCCAGCCCGTCCCCGCGCCCGGCATCACCTACGAGCACGACGGCCCCGCCCTGCGGGTGGTGGGCCAGCACCGCGGCTTCGTGACCGGGCCGCGCGACTGGGGCGGGGTGCGCGGCCCCGAACTGGACGCGCTGATCGCCCGGCAGCGGGACTTCTTCGCGGCGCGCGGCGAGGCCGTGGAGTGGAAGACGCGCGGGCACGACGCCCCGGCGGACCTCCCCGACCGGCTGCGCGCGGCGGGCTTCGTGCCGGAGCCGCGGGAGACGGTGGTGATCGCCCTGGTCGACGAGTCGGCCGTGGCCGCGGCCGCCCTGCCGCCTGGCGTGACCCTGCGCCGGGTCACCGCCGACGCGGACCTGGGGCGGATCGCCGCGCTGGAAAGCGCGGTGTGGGGCGAGGACATGTCGTGGCTCGCGGGCTACCTGCGCGGCCGGCTCACGGTCGCCCCCGACGACAACGAGGTGTTCGTGGCCGAGGCCGCCGGAGAGGTCGTCTCGGCCGCCTGGGTGGCCTTCCGCCCCGGCACGGACTTCGCCATGCTGCTGGGCGGCTCCACCCTGGCCGAGTGGCGCGGCAAGGGCATCTACCGCGCACTGGTCGCCCTGCGAGCGACCCGAGCGGCAGCCAGGAACACCCCCTACCTCCTCGTGGAGGCCTCGTCCGCCAGCGCCCCGATCCTGAAGCGCCTGGGCTTCAGAACGCTGACGACAACAACCCCGTACGTCTGGACCCCGGCCCACTGAAGCGCCCCGCCAGGGGCGCGGGGAACTGCGCGACCGGCCACGACGCACCCGCACCCGGCTTCCCGACCGCCCCTCCCCGGCGTTGAACCCCCGGCCCACTGAAGCGCCCCGCCAGGGGCGCGGGGAACTGCGCGACCAGCCACGACGCACCCGCACCCGGCCCCCGACCGCCTGTCACAACGGCGCGGCGCCCCGGCCGGTCCGGCACCGCCGAACAACGCCGTCGCGGCTGAGCGCCGTTGCGGCTGAGCGCCGTTGCGGCGGAAAGAGATGGCGGCACCGCCACACCACCGCAACACAACTCACGGGAAAGGACCCGAAACCGCCGCCGGACGGACAGGGCAAGGCGGTACACAACGCGGCTCGGCGGCGCGGCGCGGCTGAGCGCTCAGGGGGCCACGGGGACGACGCCGGCCGGGGCCAGGGCCTGGACCCGCTCCCGCCGCCAGCGCCGGACCAACGGCCAGAGCCCCGTGCCGATGCCCAGCGAGATCAGGTGCCCCCAGTTGGTCATCGGGTCCTGGAAGGCGATGAGGTCGGTGACGAGGCTGTAGCCGACCAGGGCGAGCAGCGGCCAGCGCACCCAGGGGGCGAGGAGGCCGCAGAGCGCGCCGATGCTGGCGGCCACGCCGAAGCTGATGCCGTAGTCGAGGCGGTGCAGCGAGGTGTCGGGAAGGTGGCCGGCCAGGACCGCGAGGCCGACCGGGACCTCGGTCGCGAGGGTGGCGAGGACATGGCCGGCCAGGAAGACGAGGATCGCGCGGGCACCGCCTATCCGCCGCTCCAGTGCGGTCAGGACGAGCACGAAGGCCAGCGCGTACGGCGACAGCAGCCCGCCCGCGATCCACAGCGCGCTGGCCAGCAGGACGAAGACCGGGGTGCGCAGCAGGTGGGCGACGTCGGTGCTGGAGTCCTGGTAGAGCGCGTACAGCAGACCGGGGCTGGCCCAGCTCGCGAAGAGCGAGGTGAGGGCCAGGATCGCCGTGTAGGCGAAGGTGACGGGGGTGCCGGTGGGGCTGGGGAAGAGCCGCCAGGGGCGCGGGAGGAGGACCGTGCGCGGAAGCCTCGGGGCCGGCGCAGCGGCCGGGCCGCGCTGGCGGGGCACGCCGTCGAGGAGTGCGGCGAGGTCCGCGGCGGGAAGGGGCTCGGGCGTGGGCGTCGATGCGGCCCTCGCGGTCCGTTCCACGGTGAGGGGCTCCTTCCGTTTCGCCCCACCCTTCGCCGTCCCACGAACCGCTGTCTATGACCGAGGCCACCCACGGAACGATTCAAAGGATTTTCTGAAGAACCAAGAGGGGTCAAGAGGAACCATACGAGCCGCTTCCCGTCACCCGTGGGCGCGAAGCGCCGGGCGTCCCCTCGAACGGGTGACACCCGGGCGGCTGCCCGGCACTCGTAATTCGGCTGGCCGCAAAGCCCTGTTGGGGCAGGATGGCCCCCATGACGACCTCGGCCTCCGCACCCGACAGCCGCCCGGTGGTCCTGGACCGGCGGGACGGACCGTACGGCGAGGTGGTGCTGCGCCGGCACGGCGGACTCCTGCAAATCATCGCCAACGGCTGCTTCCTGATGGACACCTCCGACGGACGCTCGGAACGGCTGCTGGTGGACGCCGCGTTCCGGGCGCTGGACGGACGGAGCGAGCCGGCGGTGCTGATCGGCGGGCTGG
The DNA here is from genome assembly GCF_055583445.1 of Streptomyces sp. NPDC104761. Classification (NCBI taxonomy): domain Bacteria; kingdom Bacillati; phylum Actinomycetota; class Actinomycetes; order Kitasatosporales; family Streptomycetaceae; genus Streptomyces; species Streptomyces sp. NPDC104761. The sequence goes on from NZ_JBVJNZ010000006.1 coordinate 174,224, forward strand.
GCGTCGGGTTCTCGCTCGCCCGCGCCGCGCAGGAGCCCGGCTGGGGACGGATCACGGTCGTGGAGCGGGAGACGGCGGTCGTCGGCTGGCACCGGGACGGTCCGCTCGCCGCGGTCTCCGGCCGCGCGCTCGCCGATCCGCGCACGGTGATCGTCGAGCGCGATCTCGTCACTTACGTCAATGAGACATCGGACACGTTCGACGCCCTGTGCCTGGACATCGACAACGGCCCCGGCTGGACCGTCGACCAGGGCAACGAGGGGCTCTACTCACCAGCCGGACTCGCAAGCTGCGCAAGGGTGTTGAGGCCCGGCGGAGTACTTGCCGTATGGTCGGCGCAGCCCTCTGCGGAATTCGAGGGAACCTTGCGGAATGCCGGTTTCCAACGGGTGCGTACCGAAGAGATCCCCGTTGCCCGGGGCGTTCCGGACGTCGTTCACCTTGCCGTCCGCCCTGGATAGCGAGTGCGCCTCCTGTCCCCGTAATGTGCATCCCTGACGCGGATCATTCAAGCGTCAATCGCAGTCATGGGATCACCCCACTGGTTCCGGAAAGCACACAGGGGCGGGCGATGGAGCAGACACACACCTCCCACAACGGCACGGCGACGGCCACTCAGGGCGCGCAGCGCCGGGTTCTGGTCGTCGAGGACGACCCCACGATCGTCGACGCCATCGCGGCCCGCCTGCGCGCCGAGGGATTCCTCGTGCAAACGGCGGGCGACGGTCCGGCGGCCGTCGACACCGCCGAGGCCTGGCAGCCCGACCTGCTGATCCTCGACATCATGCTGCCCGGCTTCGACGGTCTGGAGGTCTGCCGGCGCGTGCAGGCCGCCCGGCCGGTGCCGGTGCTCATGCTCACCGCGCGGGACGACGAGACCGACATGCTGGTCGGCCTCGGGGTCGGCGCCGACGACTACATGACCAAGCCGTTCTCCATGCGGGAGCTGGCGGCGCGCGTGCACGTGCTGCTGCGGCGGGTGGAGCGGGCGGCCATCGCGGCCTCCACGCCCCGCTCCGGCATCCTGCGCCTCGGCGAGCTGGAGATCGACCACGCGCAGCGCCGGGTCCGGGTGCGCAGCGAGGACGTGCACCTGACCCCCACCGAGTTCGACCTCCTGGTGTGCCTGGCGAACACCCCGCGCGCGGTGCTCTCCCGTGAGCAGCTGCTCGCCGAGGTGTGGGACTGGGCGGACGCCTCCGGCACCCGCACGGTCGACAGCCACATCAAGGCGCTGCGCCGGAAGATCGGCGCCGAGCGGATCCGCACCGTGCACGGCGTGGGCTACGCGCTGGAGACCCCGACGCCATGAGCGCCGGGCCGGCCGGACCAAGAGGCCCCGGGGGTCCCGGGGGCCCGGGGGGCTCCGGGGAGGAGCCCTGGGGCGGTGTACGTCCGTTCTCGATCAAGACCAAGCTGGGCGCGCTGGTCGTCGTCTCGGTCCTGATCACCACAGGTCTGTCGATCGTCGCGGTGCACACCAAGACGGAGCTGCGCTTCATCACGGTCTTCTCGATGATCGCCACCCTGCTGATAACGCAGTTCGTGGCGCATTCGCTCACCGCGCCGCTGGACGACATGAACGCGGTCGCCCGGTCGATATCGCAGGGCGACTACACGCGCCGGGTGCGCGAGAACCGCCGGGACGAGCTGGGCGACCTGGCCGAGACGATCAACGTCATGGCCGACGAGCTGGAGGCCCAGGACCGCCAGCGCAAGGAGCTGGTCGCGAACGTCTCGCACGAGCTGCGCACGCCCATCGCGGGACTGCGGGCCGTCCTGGAGAACGTCGTCGACGGGATCGCCGAGCCGGACACCGAGACCATGCGCACGGCCCTGAAGCAGACCGAGCGCCTCGGCCGGCTCGTGGAGACCCTCCTCGACCTGTCCCGGCTCGACAACGGCGTGGTCCCGCTGCGCCAGCGCCGCTTCGAGGTGTGGCCGTACCTCTCGGGCGTGCTCAAGGAGGCCAACATGGTCGCCGGGGCGCGCGGGGGCATGGCCTCGGGCTCGGGGAACCACACGCGCAAGGACGTCCATCTGCACCTCGACGTCTCGCCGCCCGAGCTGACCGCGCACGCCGACCCTGAGCGCATCCACCAGGTGGTGGCGAACCTCATCGACAACGCGGTCAAGCACAGCCCCGCGCACGGCCGGGTGACCGTGCGGGCACGGCGCGGACCACAGCCGGAGTCGCTGGAGCTGGAGGTCCTGGACGAGGGCCCGGGCATTCCGCGCTCGGAGTGGCACCGCGTCTTCGAGCGCTTCAACCGCGGCTCGGTACGGCGGCCGCACGGGCCGGGCAGCGACGGCGGCACCGGGCTGGGCCTGGCGATCGCCCGCTGGGCGGTGGATCTGCACGGCGGCCGGATCGGTGTGGCCGAATCCGACCGGGGCTGCAGGATTATCGTCACCCTCCCGGGGCTTTCATCCATCCCAAGTTGACGTAAAGTTCGAACCGGAGCCTCAAGATCCATCTGTGCCCGGCGCGGTCGTCCGCGCCGCCGGACACGTGTGATCAGGTGCGGCCCCCGCGCATGTCGCGCGGGGGTTCGGCGTGAGGTGGTCGCCGGCCTGGCGGAGCCATGCCCGGTTCAGACCCTGCGCAACACAACCACGCTTGTTTCCCGCCATATCAAGCCCTGAAACACAGTTTTCGATGTGACTTACGCGACGATGAACCTGCCCGACCTGACCTTCGCGGTCTTGGAGGCGTAGCCTTTATTCCCGCTGTCCATAACCTTGTGAAGCGGAAGAGGGCGGTTGCCGCCGTGTCGCCACAGTCCCCCAGTAACTCGAGCATCTCGACCGACGCAGACCAAGCGGGCAAGAACCCCGCAGCCGCGTTCGGACCGAACGAGTGGCTCGTCGACGAGATCTATCAGCAGTACCTCCAGGACCCGAATTCGGTAGACCGAGCCTGGTGGGACTTCTTTGCCGACTACAAGCCGGGGGCGCCCGCCGCCTCGGCTCCGGCGGGTACCGCGGCCGCGGGGGCCGCGGGCACCACCTCCACGCCCGCGCCGGCCCAGCCGGCGGCTCCGGCGCCCGCCGCGGCCGCTCCGGCCGCCCAGACGCCCGCCGCGCCCGCTCCGGCCGCGCCTGCCGCTCCGAAGGCCGCAGCGCCCGCCCCGGCGCCCGCGAAGCCCGTTGCCGCGCCGGCCCCGGCCGCCGCGAAGCCGGCCGCCGCCGCCAAGGCCGCCGCGCCCGCCGGCCAGGCCCCGGAGGGCCCCGAGCTGGTCACGCTGCGTGGTCCGGCCGCGGCCGTCGCGAAGAACATGAACGCCTCGCTGGAGCTGCCGACGGCCACCTCGGTCCGCGCGGTCCCGGTGAAGCTGCTCTTCGACAACCGGATCGTCATCAACAACCACCTGAAGCGCGCCCGGGGCGGGAAGATCTCCTTCACGCACCTGATCGGCTTCGCGATGGTCCAGGCGATCAAGGCCATGCCGTCGATGAACTACGCGTTCGGCGAGAAGGACGGCAAGCCGACCCTGATCAAGCCGGCCCACGTCAACCTGGGCCTGGCCATCGACCTGGTGAAGCCCAACGGCGACCGCCAGCTGGTCGTCGCGGCCATCAAGAAGGCCGAGACGCTGAACTTCTTCGAGTTCTGGCAGGCCTACGAGGACATCGTCCGTCGCGCCCGCGACAACAAGCTGACGATGGACGACTTCACCGGCGTCACGGTCTCCCTGACCAACCCCGGCGGCCTCGGCACCGTCCACTCGGTCCCGCGTCTGATGCCCGGCCAGTCGGTCATCATGGGCGTCGGCTCCATGGACTACCCGGCGGAGTTCCAGGGCACCAGCCAGGACACCCTGAACAAGCTCGGCATCTCGAAGGTCATGACGCTCACGTCGACCTACGACCACCGGGTCATCCAGGGCGCCGCCTCCGGCGAGTTCCTGCGCTCCGTCGCGAACCTTCTCCTCGGCGAGAACGGCTTCTACGACGACATCTTCGAGGCCCTGCGCATCCCCTACGAGCCGGTCCGCTGGCTGAGGGACATCGACGCCTCCCACGACGACGACGTCACCAAGGCCGCCCGCGTCTTCGAGCTGATCCACTCCTACCGGGTCCGCGGCCACGTCATGGCCGACACCGACCCGCTGGAGTACAAGCAGCGCAAGCACCCCGACCTGGACATCACCGAGCACGGCCTCACCCTGTGGGACCTGGAGCGCGACTTCGCGGTCGGCGGCTTCGCCGGCAAGTCGATGATGAAGCTGCGCGACATCCTCGGCGTGCTGCGCGACTCGTACTGCCGCACCACCGGCATCGAGTTCATGCACATCCAGGACCCGAAGCAGCGCAAGTGGATCCAGGACCGCGTGGAGCGCCCGCACTCCAAGATGGAGCGCGAGGAGCAGCTGCGGATCCTGCGCCGGCTGAACGCGGCGGAGGCCTTCGAGACCTTCCTGCAGACGAAGTACGTCGGCCAGAAGCGCTTCTCCCTGGAGGGCGGCGAGTCCGTCATCCCGCTGCTCGACGCCGTCCTGGACTCGGCCGCCGAGTCCCGCCTGGACGAGGTCGTCATCGGCATGGCCCACCGCGGCCGCCTGAACGTCCTCGCCAACATCGTCGGCAAGTCGTACGCGCAGATCTTCCGCGAGTTCGAGGGCAACCTCGACCCGAAGTCGATGCACGGCTCCGGCGACGTGAAGTACCACCTGGGCGCCGAGGGCACCTTCACCGGCCTGGACGGCGAGCAGATCAAGGTCTCGCTGGCCGCCAACCCGTCCCACCTGGAGACGGTCGACCCGGTCATCGAGGGCATCGCCCGCGCCAAGCAGGACATCATCAACAAGGGCGGCACGGACTTCACGGTCCTGCCGGTCGCGCTGCACGGCGACGCGGCCTTCGCGGGCCAGGGCGTGGTGGCCGAGACCCTGAACATGTCGCAGCTGCGCGGCTACCGCACCGGCGGCACGGTCCACATCGTCATCAACAACCAGGTCGGCTTCACCGCCGCCCCGGAGTCCTCGCGCTCCTCGATGTACGCGACGGACGTGGCCCGCATGATCGAGGCCCCGATCTTCCACGTGAACGGCGACGACCCGGAGGCGGTCGTGCGCGTCGCGCGCCTGGCCTTCGAGTTCCGCCAGGCGTTCAACAAGGACGTGGTGATCGACCTCATCTGCTACCGCCGCCGCGGTCACAACGAGTCGGACAACCCGGCCTTCACCCAGCCGCTGATGTACGACCTGATCGACAAGAAGCGCTCGGTGCGCAAGCTCTACACCGAGTCCCTGATCGGTCGCGGCGACATCACCCTGGAAGAGGCCGAGCAGGCCCTGCAGGACTACCAGGGCCAGCTGGAGAAGGTCTTCACGGAGGTCCGCGAGGCCACCGCGCAGCCCGCCGCCGCGCCCGCCCAGGAGCCGCAGGACGGCTTCCCGGTCGCCGTGCCGACCGCGATCTCCACGGAGGTCGTCAAGCGCATCGCCGAGTCCCAGGTCAACATCCCGGACTACTTCACCGTCCACCCGCGTCTGCTGCCGCAGCTGCAGCGCCGGGCGGCGATGATCGAGGACGGCACGATCGACTGGGGCATGGGCGAGACCCTGGCCATCGGCTCGCTGCTGATGGAGGGCACCCCGGTGCGCCTGTCCGGCCAGGACTCCCAGCGCGGCACCTTCGGCCAGCGCCACGCGGTCCTCATCGACCGCGAGACGGGCGCCGACTACACGCCGCTCCTCTACCTGTCCGAGGACCAGGCCCGCTACAACGTCTACAACTCGCTGCTCTCCGAGTACGCGGTGATGGGCTTCGAGTACGGCTACTCGCTCGCCCGTCCGGACGCGCTGGTGATGTGGGAGGCGCAGTTCGGTGACTTCACCAACGGCGCCCAGTCGGTCATCGACGAGTACATCTCGGCGGCGGAGCAGAAGTGGGGCCAGACCTCCGGCGTCACGCTCCTGCTCCCGCACGGCTACGAGGGCCAGGGCCCGGACCACTCCTCGGCCCGCATCGAGCGCTTCCTGCAGCTGTGCGCGCAGAACAACATGACGGTCGCGATGCCGACCCTCCCGTCGAACTACTTCCACCTCCTGCGGTGGCAGGTGCACAACCCGCACCACAAGCCGCTGGTCGTCTTCACCCCGAAGTCGATGCTGCGCCTCAAGGCGGCGGCCTCGAAGGCGGAGGAGTTCACGAGCGGGCAGTTCCGCCCCGTCATCGGCGACGCCTCGGTCGACCCGGCCGCGGTCCGCAAGGTCGTCTTCTGCACCGGCAAGGTCTACTACGACCTGGAGGCCGAGCGGCAGAAGCGCGGCGTCACGGACACCGCGATCATCCGCCTCGAGCGCCTGTACCCGCTGCCGGGTGCCGAGCTCCAGGCCGAGGTCAACAAGTACCCGAACGCCGAGAAGTACCTGTGGACCCAGGAGGAGCCGGCGAACCAGGGTGCCTGGCCGTTCATCGCGCTCAACCTGATCGACCACCTGGACCTGGCGGTCGGCGCGGACGTCCCGGCCGGCGAGCGCCTGCGCCGCATCTCCCGCCCGCACTCCTCGTCCCCGGCGGTGGGTTCGGCCAAGCGCCACCAGGCCGAGCAGGAGCAGCTGGTGCGTGAGGTCTTCGAGGCGTAAGCCTCACCAGTACGCCGAAGGGCCCGGTTCCCGCCTCGGGGGCCGGGCCCTTCGGCGTCCGCCTAGGCTGGTAGACGCCCACCACCGGGCATCCACACAGGCAGGCAGCAGGAGAGCAACCCATGTACTTCACCGACCGGGGCATCGAGGAACTGGAGAAGCGGCGCGGAGAGGAAGAGGTCACCTTCGAGTGGCTCGCGGAACAGCTGCGCACCTTCGTCGACCTGAACCCCGACTTCGAGGTCCCGGTGGAGCGCCTGGCCACCTGGCTGGCCCGGCTGGACGACGAGGACGAGGAGTAGGCGCCCCCCTCCCAGGGCGGCGCCCCGAAGGGGGGCGGGGAACTGCGCGACCAGCCCCACCGGCCCGCGGCCGAAGTACGGTCCCGGTCCCGTCGTCGCTCAGTCCCGCGGAAACACCGTCTCGTACGACAGCTCCAGCACCCCGTGCACCGTCAGCACCGCCCCCACGGCCGCCCACCCCACGCTGCGCCGCCGCATCCCCCACGCGGCGGCCGGCAGCCCCACCGCCACCTCGGCCAGGGCCAGCCGGTGGGCCCGCGGCACGCTTTCCGCGCCCTGCGCCTCAGCCTCCGGCGGCCGGGAGACGGCTCTGGATTCATCCGTCGACATGCACACAAGGTAAGCAATTCGTCCACTTATCGCCCGATATGCCACCCGCTCAGGACTCCGAACGGCACCACGGACGACCCACCGGTCCGCTTCCCGACGTCAACACCGCACCCAACCGGCCACACCCACGTGTGTCTTGACTTCCCACGCCCGCGATATATCGTGTTTCATGGAAGACGCGATATGGCGCGAGCCGTGCATCGCCTTCGCGTCCATCGGCCGCACCAACCGGCCGCGTCCAGCCGTCGTGTCCGGCCCGAGGAGGTCCGCACCATGCCCAAGTCCGAGTGGTCCGTCGCCGAGCCCGAGAAGCTCGACTTCGACACCCCCGTCAGCGACCTGCACGTCCGCATCGTCAACGGAACAGTGAACGTCGTGGGCACCGACGAGGGTTCCACCCGCCTGGAGATCTCCCAGATCGAGGGCCCGCCCCTGGTCGTCACCCAGGAGGGCGGCACCCTGACGGTGGCCTACGAGGACCTGCCCTGGAAGGGCTTCCTCAAGTGGCTCGACCGCAAGGGCTGGCGGCGCAGCGCGGTGGTCTCCCTCGCCGTCCCTGCGGACACCCGCGTGGAGGTGGGCGTGGTGGGCGCGGCGGCCGTCGTCTCCGGGATCACCGGCACCTCGGTGGTCAAGGGCGTCACCGGCGACACCACCCTGGTCGGCCTCTCCGGCGAGGTCCGCGCGGACACGGTGTCGGGGAACCTGGAGGCCCAGGCCGTCACCGGCAACCTGCGGTTCAACTCCGTCTCCGGCGACCTGACCGTCGTCGAGGGCTCGGGCTCCGCCGTGCGCGCCGACTCGGTCAGCGGCTCCATGATCATCGACCTGGACCCGGACGGTCCGACCGACGTCCGGCTGACCAGCGTCTCCGGCGAGATCGCCATCCGGCTGCCGCACCCGGCCGACGCCGAGGTCGAGGCCAACACCGCGAGCGGCACGATCTCCAACGCCTTCGACGGACTGCGGGTGCACGGGCAGTGGGGCGCCCACAAGATCACCGGCCGCCTCGGCGCCGGCACCGGCAAGCTCCGCGCCACCACGGTCTCCGGCTCCATCGCCCTGCTGCGCCGTCCGCCCAAGGAGGACGACGACGAGCGGGCGGCCTGGGCAGCCGAGCCACCCACGGGCCCGGCGGAACCGGCCGCCGCCCCGGCCGAAGGCACGCCCCGGGGCCCGGCCGACGGCCCGACCGACGGCCCGACCGACAAGAAGGTGCTCTGACATGCCTCCCGTCTTCGCCCACGGCCGCCTCCGTCTCTACCTCCTCAAGCTGCTCGACGAGGCCCCGCGCCACGGCTACGAGGTGATCCGGCTGCTGGAAGAGCGCTTCCAGGGCCTCTACGCCCCGTCGGCGGGCACCGTCTACCCCCGCCTCGCCAAGCTGGAGGCCGAGGGGCTGGTCACGCACACCACCGAGGGCGGCCGCAAGGTCTACGCCATCACGGACGCCGGCCGCGCCGAACTGGCCGACCGCAGTGGCGAGCTGGCCGATCTGGAGCTGGAGATCCGGGAGTCGGTGGCCGAACTGGCCGCCGAGATAAGGGCCGACGTGCGCGGAGCCGCCGGTGACCTGCGCCGCGAGGTGCGCGAGGCCGCCTCCGAGGCCCGGCACGGCGCGGGCACCGGGGCCGGGGACCACGGCGACCTCGGCGACAAGGAGTCGTGGCGGGCCGCCAAGGAGGAGATGCGCCGGGTCAAGCAGGAGTGGAAGGAGCAGGCCCGCCGCGCCAAGGACGAGAGCCGCCGCGCCCGTGACGAGGCCCAGCGGGCCCGCCGGCAGGCCCAGGAGGCACAGGCCAGGGCGCGTGCCCAGGCCCAGGAGGAGATGCAGCGCATCGCCCGCCGGGTGCAGGAGCACGTCCAGGACCACTTCGCGCGCGGCGACTGGCCGACGGGAGTCCGCGAGGGCATCACCGAACTCGCCAAGGAGTTCGGCGACTTCGGAAAGGACTACGGCAAGGAGTTCGGCAGGAACTTCGGCACCCGCACCGACCCGGATCCCGGCACCGGCCCGAACCTGCGCAAGCCGGCACCGTCGTCCGCACCGGTCCCGGAGTACGCGCAGACCCCGGAGGACTTCCCGGCGCAGTACGTCCCCGCGTGGGCGCACGACGAGGAGACCGGCACCGGCGACGCGGCCCGCGACCTCGACCGGCTCCTGGACCGTTTCCGCGACGACATCCGCGACGCGGCCCGCGACCACGGGGTCACCACGGACCAGCTCCGCGAGGCCCGCCGCCACCTCTCGACGGCGGCGGCCCACATAGGAGCGCTGCTGCGCGCCCCGAAGCCCTGAGGGCAGTCCGTACGAGTCGGGCCCCTCAGGAAGTGGTCAGCACGATCTTCCCGAACTGGTCGCCCGACTCCAGCCGTTCGAATCCCTCGCGGGCGCGGTCGAGCGGGAGCAGCTCGTCGATGACGGGGCGTACCCCGGTGGCGGCGCAGAAGGCGAGCAGGTCCTCCAGTTCGTCCTTGGTGCCCATGGTCGAGCCCACGACCTTCAGCTCCAGGAAGAAGATCCGGGTCAGCTCGGCGTGCGAGGGACGGTCACCGCTGGTGGCACCGGAGATGACGATGGTGCCGCCGGGGCGCAGCGACTTCACCGAGTGGGACCAGGTGGCCGCGCCGACGGTCTCGATGACGGCGTCCACGCGCTGCGGCAGCCGGGCCCCCGGCTCGACCGCCTCGACGGCACCGAGCTCCAGGGCCCGCTTCCGCTTGGCCTCGTCACGGCTGGTGGCGAAGACCCGCAGCCCGGCGGCCTTGCCGAGCACGATCGCGGCCGTGGCGACACCGCCGCCCGCGCCCTGGACGAGGACCGAGTCGCCGGGCCGTACGCCCGCGTTGGTGAAGAGCATCCGGTAGGCCGTCAGCCAGGCGGTCGGCAGGCAGGCGGCCTCGGCGAACGACAGTTCCCTGGGCTTGGGCAGGACGTTCCAGGTGGGCACGGCGACCTGCTCGGCGAAGGTGCCCTGGTAGCGCTCGGTGAGGATGGACCGGGGCTCGTGGGGTCCGACCCCGTGGCCGCTCTGCCCGATCACGGAGTGCAGGACGACCTCGTTGCCGTCCTCGTCGACGCCGGCGGCGTCACAGCCGAGGATCATCGGCAGCCGGTCCTCGGGAAGACCGACGCCGCGCAGGGACCAGAGATCGTGATGGTTGAGGGAGGCGGCCCGAACGTCGACGGTGCTCCAGCCGGGCCGGGCCACGGGGGCGGGGCGCTCCCCCAACTCAAGGCCGGTAAGCGGCTGGTCGCGGTCGATTCGGGCGGCGTAGACGGCGAACATATGGCCGACGATAGGTTCCCGGGGCCGCGGGCGAAACCGGGGGCCGCTGTGACACATACCCTCTTGCGCCCCGCGGCACCCCGCACAAGCGCCCCGCACTGAGCGCCCCGCCAGGGGCGCGGGGAACTGCGCGAGAAGCCCCACCGACCGGCACCCGACGTCGGCCGCCCCCGCCCCGATCGCGGGGGTCTGGGGGCGGCAGCCCCCAGCACAACGGTCGCCCAGCAAGCGCCCGATCGGGTGGGCGGGTGGGCAAAGAAATGGCCCCGCCCCCACCAGGGCGAGGCCACTCGGGTCAGCGGCGAGCAACCCCCTCCGCCCGCGCCGCCGCGGCCACCGCCGCGGTCACCGCGGGAGCGACCCGCTCGTCGAAGGGAGACGGAATGACGTAGTCGGCGGCGAGATCGTCGCCGACGACCGCCGCCAGCGCCTCCGCCGCCGCGATCTTCATCCCCTCGGTGATCCGGGAGGCCCGCACCTGCAGCGCGCCCGCGAAGATGCCGGGGAACGCCAGCACGTTGTTGATCTGGTTCGGGAAGTCCGACCGCCCGGTCGCCACGACCGCCGCGTACTTGTGGGCGACGTCGGGGTGCACCTCGGGGTTCGGGTTGGCCATGGCGAAGACGAACGCGCCCTCGGCCATCGAGGCGACGGCCTCCTCCGGGACCGTACCGCCGGAGACGCCGATGAAGACGTCGGCGCCGGCCAGCGCGTCCTCCAGGCTGCCCTTGAGCCCGGCCTTGTTGGTGAACCCGGCGACCTCGCGCTTGACCGCAGTGAGGTCGTCGCGGTCGGCCGAGATGATGCCCTTGCGGTCGGCGAGGGCGACGTCCCCGATACCGGCCTCGACCAGCATCTTGGCGATGGCGACCCCGGCCGCGCCGGCGCCCGAGATGACCGCGCGGAGCTGCCCGATCTCCCGCCGGCTGAGCCGCGCGGCGTTCCGCAGGGCCGCCAGGGTGACGACGGCGGTGCCGTGCTGGTCGTCGTGGAAGACCGGGATGTCGACCCGCTCCTGGAGCTTGCGCTCGATCTCGAAGCACCGCGGTGCCGAGATGTCCTCCAGGTTGATCCCGCCGAAGGACGGGGCGAGCCGGACGACGGTCTCCACGATCTCGTCGACGTCGGTGCAGGCCAGGGCGATGGGGACCGCGTCCACGCCGCCGAACTGCTTGAAGAGGATCGCCTTGCCCTCCATCACGGGGAGGGAGGCCTCGGGACCGATGTCCCCGAGGCCGAGCACGGCCGTGCCGTCGGTGACGACGGCGACGACGGACGACTTCCACGTGTAGTCGTTGACCAGCTCGGGCTGTTCCGCGATCGCGGTGCACACGCGCGCGACTCCGGGCGTGTACGCGAGGGAAAGGTCGTCCTTGTCACGGAGCGGCACGGTGGCCTGCACGGCCATCTTGCCGCCGCGGTGCAGCGCGAACACCGGATCGAAGGAATCGAGGGGCTCGGCCCCGCCGTCCTGGTCCGTACTGCCCGACGCGCTGTCGCTGCGAGGATTGACGATCTCCGCTGCCACTTGTCTTACCCCTTAGGTATGCATGGTTTTGAGGGTCGGCCGCTCCCGGTGAGGGAACGGGCGGGCACCGCGCAGGGCCCGATCACTGATACGTACGAGTGGCACGTACGAGCACCTGCGCGACGGGCGCGCCGCACACGCGCCCTGAGCCCCGGATGAGGGGTGTAAAGAACCTTCTTACCGGACGGACAGCGCTCACGACGAGTCGAATAGGCGCAAGGTCACATCACGGATGTCGTAGAGAGCCGACAGATGAGCGGCCCGGTGACCGGCAGAAGATCACGGGGTGCAGCCCGGGGTGAACCGGCGGTGAACCGAAGATCTTCCGGCCAGAAGGTCGGATTCCCGCAGATGTGCGGGGCGGCGGGTCGGGGAAGGACCGGCCTGACGTGTCACGGGGGTCACCCGTTATCCGATTTTGACATGGTGACACGTCTGCTTGGAGCAATCCCAATGGCAGGATGCCGTAAACCCACGAGGTCGCGACACCCGAAGGTGTGTGTTTCCGTCGACCCATCGGCATATCGACATATCAGACGCATCGGTATATCGGCTTGTCCTACCCACTGCCGGAGGAACCCACCATGACCGCAGGCTCCACCCGTCGTACCACCGCCTCGCGCTCCCGGATTGCCGCGTTCGGTGCGATCGCGGTCGCAGGCGCCCTGATCCTCACCGGCTGCGGTGACCAGACGGACAAGGGCAGCGACAACGGCTCCTCCTCGACGTCCTCGGCCCCGCTGGCGAGCAAGCTGCCGGACAGCATTCGCAAGGCCGGCGTGATCAAGGTGGGCTCGGACATCGCCTACCCGCCGGTCGAGTACATGGAGAACGGCAAGGCCGTCGGCGTCGACCCGGACATCGCGGACGCGCTGGGCAAGCAGCTGGGCGTGAAGTTCGAGTTCCAGAACGGCAAGTTCGACAACCTGATCGTGGGCCTCCAGGCCAACCGCTTCAACGTGATCATGTCGGCGATGAACGACACCAAGGACCGCCAGAACGGCATCGACTCCGACACCGGCAAGAAGGTCGGCAGCGGCGTCGACTTCGTCGACTACTTCACCGCCGGCACCTCGATCCTGGTCCAGAAGGGCAACCCGAAGGGCATCAAGTCCCTGGACGACCTGTGCGGCAAGGTCGTGGCCCTGCAGAAGGGCACCACGTCCGAGGGGATCGCCAAGGCGCAGAGCGAGAAGTGTACGAAGGACGGCAACAAGGCCATCGACCTCCAGACCTTCGACACCGACCCCGAGGCGCTGCTCCGGCTGAAGCAGGGCGCCTCCGTCGCCGACCTGAACGACTTCCCGGTGGCCGCGTACAACGCCAAGACGTCGGGCGGCGGCAAGGACTTCGAGGTCGTCGGCGAGCAGATCGAGGCCGGCCCGTACGGCATAGCGGTCAGCAAGGACAACACCCAGCTGCGCGACGCGCTGCAGGCAGCGATGGCCGCCATCATCAAGAGCGGCGACTACCAGAAGATCCTGGAGAAGTGGAACGTCACGCAGGGCGCGGTGACCGAGGCCAAGATCAACGGCGGCTCCTGAACGCCCGGGCACGACTGAAGGGCCGTCACTGTGACTGACACGGTCGACAAGACTCCGGCGCCGTCCGTGCCGCCGGAGCAGATCAAGGCCATCCCGGTCCGCCACTACGGACGCTGGGTGTCCGGCGTCGTGGTCATCGCCCTCCTGGTGCTGATCGGGATCGCCTTCTCCAACGCGAAGATCAACTACAGCGTCATCCCCGACTACCTCTTCGACCAGGGCATCGTCTCCGGCGCCTGGACCACGCTCTACATCTCGGTGCTGGCCATGGTGCTCGGCGTCGCGCTCGGCGTGATCCTCGCGGTGATGCGGCTGTCGTCGAACCCGGTCACCAGCACGGTGTCCTGGTTCTACATCTGGTTCTTCCGCGGCACCCCGGTCCTGGTCCAGCTGCTGCTCTGGTACAATATCGCGCTCGTCTTCCCCATCCTGAACCTGGGGTTCTACAAGGACGAGATGAACCAGGTGATGACGCCCGTCCTCACCGCGCTGCTGGGGCTCGGCCTGAACGAGGCCGCGTACATGTCGGAGATCGTCCGCGCCGGCATCCAGTCGGTCGACGAGGGCCAGACCGAGGCCTCGCACGCGCTGGGCATGACCCAGGGCCAGACGCTGCGCCGGGTGATCCTCCCGCAGGCCATGCGGGTCATCATCCCGCCGACCGGCAACGAGTTCATCAACATGCTGAAGACCTCGTCGCTGGCCTACGCGGTCCAGCTCCCCGAGCTGATCAAGAAGGCCACGGACATCTCCAGCACCTCGCTGGCGGTCGTCGAGATGTACTTCGTCGCCTGCATCTGGTACCTGTTCCTGACCACGATCTTCAGCATCGTCCAGTACTACATCGAACGCCGTTACGCCCGCGGCTCCTCGCGCAACCTCCCGCCCACCCCGCTGCAGCGGCTGCGGAAGAATCTGGCCCAGTGGGGTTCGTTCCGTCGCCCGGAGGTGGCCCGATGAGCTCTCTCGCCAAGGACATCACCCCGCCGAGCAGCGGCGCCCCGATGGTCAAGGCCGAGGGCGTGCACAAGTCGTTCGGGCTGTCGCACATCCTCAAGGGCATCGACCTCGAGGTGCTGCCGCGCGAGGTGTTCTGCCTGATCGGCCCGTCCGGTTCCGGCAAGAGCACGTTCCTCCGGTGCATCAACCACCTTGAGAAGATCAGCGCCGGCCGGCTCTACGTCGACGGCAGCCTGGTCGGCTACCGCCAGCACGGCGACAAGCTCTACGAGCTGAAGGAGAAGGAGGTCGCGGCGCAGCGACGGGACATCGGCATGGTGTTCCAGCGCTTCAACCTCTTCCCGCACATGACGGCGCTGGAGAACGTCATGGAGGCGCCGGTCCAGGTCAAGCGCGAGTCGAAGGCGTCGGCCCGGGAGCGGGCGCAGCGCCTGCTCGACCGGGTCGGCCTCGGCGACCGCATCGGGCACTACCCGGCGCAGCTCTCCGGCGGCCAGCAGCAGCGTGTCGCGATCGCCCGTGCGCTCGCCATGCAGCCGAAGCTGATGCTCTTCGACGAGCCGACCTCCGCGCTCGACCCGGAGCTGGTCGGCGAGGTCCTGGACGTGATGCGGGACCTCGCCGAGGACGGCATGACGATGATCGTCGTCACGCACGAGATGGGCTTCGCCCGCGAGGTCGGCGACAGCCTGGTCTTCATGGACGACGGCGTGGTGGTCGAGTCCGGCCACCCGCGCGACGTCCTGACCAACCCCCAGCACGACCGGACGAAGTCGTTCCTGTCCAAGGTGCTGTAGCGGTACGGCACGAAGGGGCGGTACGAGGTCGCTCGTACCGCCCCTTCGGTGCGTGCGCGCGGGGGCTACTTGAGGGCGAGCAGCAGCGTGTCCGAGGGCGAGCACCACACCGCACGCGCCTCGCCGAACCCCTTCTCGCGCAGCACGCGCGCGTGCCAGGCGGCCGAGGGCATGTCGCCCTCCGCGTGCTCCCCGTAGATCTCGAAGCGCCGGGCGGTGGGCGCGGCGAGCACCGGGTCCTGCGCCGCCAGCTGCCACCAGTCGGCCCAGTCCAGCGCCCCCGCCGCCTTGGCCTGATCCATACCCCGGTGCCGCCGCGCCCGTTCCGCGGCGTTGATCCGGGGCGTGCTGTCGTCGATCATGTGGTCCGCGTTCATGAAGACACCACCGTCGCGGACGAGTTCCGCGACCTGACCGTAGAGGGCCGCGAGGGGTTCGCTGTGCAGCCAGTGCAGGGCCGTGGCGGTCAGGACGGCGTCGTACGAGTCGTACGGCAGCCGCGCGGTCCACTCCGGGTCCGTGAGGTCGGCGGTGACGAGCGTGACCCGGTCGTCGCCCGCGAAGGTGCCCTCGGCGATGGCGAGGAGGGCCGGGTCGAGGTCGACCCCGGTGCTCACCGCGTCCGGGAAGCGGGCGAGCAGGCGGGCGGTGATGCTGCCGGTGCCGCACGCCAGGTCGAGGACCCGGGGTGCCGTACCGACCAGGGCCTCCACCATGTCGAGCATGATCCGGAACCGCTCCTCGCGGTCCGGCATGTACCACTCCTGCTGCCGGTCCCAGCTCTCCTGCCAGGCACCCCAGTCGGCCCCGGTCGTGCCCGTCGTCGTGGTCGTCGGCGCGTCCGTCATGGCAACCCTCCACCGCACAAGTCCCGTAATACCCTGGAAGCACGACCGGCTGTTACCCGACCGCACGACCGACCCTAGAGTGCCCGCGTAAGGACTACAAGTGGAACTGGCCTATTACTCGGATTACGCCGTCCGGCTCGTCAACAGCGAGGAACCGGCCCGGGGCAAGGACTCCCTGACCTCGGTCGAGGCCGTCCGCGACCTGTTCGGCGGCAACCAGCAGGCGGCCCGGCGTGCCACCGAGGCCGACCTCACCCGCTTCCGCTCGGTCCGGGCCCGGCTGCGCGCGGTCTTCGAGGCGGCCGACAAGGGCGAGGAGACCCTCGCGGTGGACCTGCTGAACTCACTCCTGCTGGAGTTCCCGGTCAGCCCGCAGATCTCCGGGCACGACTTCCGGGACGAGGACGGCCGTCCGCTGTGGCACATGCACCTGGCCGACCACCCCTCCAACGCCACCGCCGGCTACACCGCGATCGCGGCGATGGGCCTGGCCTTCCACCTCACCGAGTACGGCGTCGACCGGCTCGGCCTGTGCGAGGCCGTGCCGTGCCGCAACGCCTACCTCGACACCTCGACCAACCGCTCCCGGCGCTACTGCTCGGACCGCTGCGCGACCCGCGCCAACGTGGCCGCCTACCGGGCCCGCAAACGCCTGGAGGCGGAGCGCCCCGACCGGCCGGTGCGCTCGGGCAGCACCGGCCTGGCGGCCGAGACGGCCCAGCGCACCAGCGCCAGCGGCGACCGCTGACCCGCCTTGCGCGGCCGCCAGCGGAACAGGACCCGGCCGAGGATCAGCTCCGCCGGCACGGTCCCGTAGTCCGTGCTGTCCCCGCCCGCGTACGCGTTGTCCCCGAGCACCCACCAGCCGCCCTCGCGCGGCTCCGCGGCCCGCTTGACGACCAGCAGGTCCTGCTGGAACGGATGACGCAGGACGACGACGTCTCCGGCCCGCACCCGGGCCCCGTACCACACCAGGAGCTGATCCCCCTGGTACAGCGTGGGCACCATGGACGGGCCGGTCACCTCGGCCAGTCCGAAGAGCGCTGCGCCCCTCCCCCGCTCGGTCTCCTGCGACAGCTCCGGCATCCCCGGCACCTCCCCGGTCCGTTCCTCCACCAGTCTCAGTCTGACCCTGGACTTTTGTCCTAAGCCCATGGGGGCACTCGCGAAATCAGGCTTCCCAGGGAGTAATGTCCCACCTGAGAAGACGATCACGAGGAAGGAATGCTCCATGCTTTCCCGCCTGTTTGCCCCCAAGGTCAAGGTCAGCGCGCACTGCGACCTGCCCTGCGGTGTGTACGACCCGGCCCAGGCCCGCATCGAGGCGGAGTCGGTGAAGGCCGTGCAGGAGAAGATGGCCGCCAACGACGACCCGCACTTCCAGACGCGCGCCACCGTCATCAAGGAGCAGCGCGCCGAGCTCGCGAAGCACCACGTCTCGGTGCTCTGGAGCGACTACTTCAAGCCCCCGCACTTCGAGAAGTACCCCCAGCTGCACCAGCTGGTCAACGACACCCTGAAGGCCCTGTCCGCCGCCAAGGCGTCCACGGACCCGAAGACCGGTGAGAAGGCCCTGGAGCTCATCGCCGAGATCGACAAGATCTTCTGGGAGACCAAGAAGGCTTGATCTTTCTTCATGCCTTCTGACCTGCGATTATTTTGGTTGCAGTGTCTCCGAGTCCGCACCCGGTCCGCAGGCCGCCGAGCACGGCGTCCATGACGGTCCGGGTGCGGTCTTCTTCCCCTGGCCACAGGTGGGCGTAGATCCGCAGCTTGATGACGGCGGACGCGTGGCCGAGGACCAGCTGGACCTGCTTGACGCTCGCTCCGCCGGCGATGAGGGCGGAGGCGTAGAAGTGGCGCAGGTCGTCGGTCACCATGTGCGGCAGCTCGACGGGCTTGCGGCCCTCGCGTTCGGCCGCCTCGTTCCCCGCCTTCTGCAGCTCCTTACGAGCGCAGTTCCCATTCGGTCTTCCAGGGGCGGTAGTCGAGCGGTTCGCCCTCCTCCATCGTGAACAGCCACTCCTTGGAGGGCCGTGCGGCACGGTGCGTGAGAGTGCGTCGGTGACGACCTCGCCGACGGGGGCAGTGCGCCGGGACTTTGCGGTCTTGGGCGGCCCGATCTTCCCGGACTGGAGACGCTGGCGCTCGACGCGGAGGGTGGCGGCCTGATCGTGGCAGCGCCGAGCGGGCCCAACTCCCGCCTGCGTGACGTCATCGAGGCGATCGGCTGCACGTACGAGGCTCTGGCGAGGGACATCCGGCGTATCGCGGCCGAGAACGGCGAGGTCCTCCAGACCAACAAGTCCGTCTCCCACTGGGTGAACGGCACACGCCGGCCGACCGGACGGACCGGCCAGTACCTCGCTGAGGCGCTGTCCCGCCGAGCAGGCCGCGCCATCACCCTCGTCGAGATCGGCCTTCGCTCACCCGGAATTGCGGTGTCGGAGGAGCCCGATCCGGTTCTGGCCGCAACCGATCTGGGCCGAGCCGACGTCGAACGCCGCCGCTTCCTCGCCGTCGCGGCCTTCACCACGGCTGGCGTGGTCATGCCGCTCCTCTACGACCACGAGGCCACCGCCCGCACGCTGCGGGCCCGCACCGGCAGCTCCCTGATCGGGATGGCGGACGTGGATGTCGTTGGGCAGATCACCGCGGCCTTCAGCGCGGCCGATGAACGCCTCGGTGGCGGCCACGGCCTGACCACGGTCACGGCCTACCTCGCCGACACGGCCGCCCCCATGCTCCGCGGCCGTTTCCCGAACGAAGCCTTACGGCAGGCGGCCTTCGGTGCCGTCGCCGAACTCGCGTACCTCGCTGGGTGGAAGCATCACGACCTTGGCCACGAAGGCGGCGCCCAGCGCTCCTACCAGGTCGGCTGTCAGCTCGCCTGCGAAGCCGATCCACGCGGCCACGCCGCCTGGATGATGCGCGCCCTCGCCCATCAGGCACTGAGCCTCAAGCAGCCCCACCAGTGCGTCGACCTTGTCGGGCCACGTCGACGGCCAGACCGAGGCGCAGCTGGACATCACCCACGCCCGCGCCCACGCCGCGGTCGGCGAGAAGCCCGCGGCGGCCCGCGCCCTGCTCGCCGCTGAGCGCGCCCTCTCGCGCGACGATGGCCCCCAGCCCAGCTACTCCCGCGTCAGCGGCCCGGCCGCCGGCACTGTCGCCGGCCACGCCGCCCGCACTCTGACCGACCTCGCCGACCACGTCGGTACCGAGCAACAGCACCGCGATGCCCTGGTGCGCTGGGACCCCGAGGAGTACAAGCGCGTCCACGCCCTTACGCACGCCGATCTCGGCGACAGCCTCGCCGCCCAGGCCCGAGCCGACGAAGCTGTCGCCGCCTGGTCAGAGGCCCTGCCCCTCATGGAGGGAATGACGTCCGACCGCACCCGCAAAGCGATCACCTCGCTCCGCTCCACCCTCTCCATCAGTCAGCGCCGCAAAGTGCCCGGAGCCGCCGAACTCGCCCGCCGCGCACGCGAAGCACTGGCCTGAGCTGCCATCATCCGGCCGACGAAGGGACACAAGCCGTGGCTCAGCGGACAACCGACGACCAGCCCAAAACCCTGCCGGCCGCCCTCGAATCCATGACCCTGCTGGTCGCCGCCGTCATCGTCCACGACAAGGCCACCAACCGCGTCGTCCTCCTCCAACGCAGCCAGTACGCCAAGTTCGCCCAGGGCATGTGGGACCTCCCCGTCGGCAAGAGCGAACCCGGTGAGCCCATCACCGAGACGGCAGTACGGGAGCTCTATGAGGAGACCGGCCTGACCGTGAAGCCGGAATCCCTCACAGTCGCCCACATCATCCATGGCGCCTGGGGCGTCGAAGCCCCCAACGGCTTCCTCACCGTCGTCTTCGCCGCCCACGAATGGACCGGCGAACCCGAAAACCGCGAACCCCGCAAACGCGCCCAGGTCGCCATCTACCCACCCGAGAAGGAAGCACTCGGCGCGCTGGCCATCGAGATCCAATACGCTGCTGATGTTGCAACCTGAGCTGGAGGGTGGTTGCCGCGGCCAGCTCCGGCGGAACCGTCGACCGCCCTTCCGCAGACCGGAGCGACGAGCGAGATCCGCCCGCAGCGTTCCACTCGGATGGTCAGACCATGCCTGACTCGTAGGCGGCGATGACGAGCTGGACTCGGTCGCGGGCGTCGAGCTTGGTCAGTAGTCGCGCCACGTGGCTTTTGGTGGTGGCCATGGTGATGTACAGGTGGGCGGCGATCTCGGCGTTGGACATACCGCGTCCGACAAGGGTCAGCACTTCGCGTTCGCGGTCGGTGATCCCCTTGATCTCGCGTCGGCGTCGGGCCGGGACGGCGCCCCGGCCGGTGAACTCCTGGATGAGGCGGCGGGTGACGCCGGGTGCGATCAGGGCGTCACCGGCGGCGACGACACGTACCGCCGTCACGATGTCGTCCAGCACCATGTCCTTGACCAGGAAGCCGCTCGCGCCGGCGTACAGCGACGCGTATACGTTCTCGTCGTCGTCGAAGGTGGTGAGGATGACCACGCTCGCCGGGGTCCCTGTCTTGATGAGCCGGGTGGCCTCGATCCCGTCCATGACGGGCATCCGGATGTCCATCACGACGACGTCGGGGCGGAGATCGGTGGCCAACCGGACAGCCTCGGCACCGGTTCCGGCTTCCCCGACGATCTCGATGTCCGGGATGTCATTGATCAGCATGCGAAGTCCGGCGCGGACTACCGGCTGGTCGTCGGCCAGGAGCACCCTGATCGTCATAGAGGCAGCCTAGCCGCGACACGGAAGCCGCCTTCGGTCCGCGGTCCGGAGCTGAAGTGGCCGTGAAGCAGGGCGATACGCTCGCGCATTCCGGTGATTCCGTAGCCGCTAGGCGGGTTCGTGGTCGCCCTTGCGTGTCCGTCGTCGGTGATGTCGATGGACAGCTCCTCCTCCTCGTACTCGACGCGGACGAGGCAGTGGGCGGCGTCCGCGTGACGTACGACGTTGGTCACCGACTCCTGGATGACGCGGTAGGCGGCGAGCTCAATGTCGGGGGTGAGCTGGCGTCGCCGGCCATGCCACTGCACCTCGAGCCGCACTCCGGCGTCCGCCACCGTTACGGCCAACCGGTCGACGTCCGCCAAGCCCGGCGCCGGGGTGGACGGCGCCGACTCCGATTCGGCCTCGCGCAGGACGCCGAGCATGCGCCGCAGCCCGGTCAGCGTCTCCCGGCTGGTCTGCTCGATGATGCCCAGTGCCTCGCGCACGCCGTCCGGTTGGCTGTCGACGGCCCGCTTCGCCGCTCCGGCCTGGATCGCGATGGCACCGATGCTGTGGGCCACCATGTCGTGCATCTCCCGGGCGATGCGCAGCCGCTCGGCCTGGACCGCCTGCGTCGCGGCCTGTGCTCGCAGGGCTTCGGCGTGGTCCTGCCGCAGTCGGATCCAGCTGCCGATGATCCAGGCGACGGCGGTGGTCACGACGAGGACCGACCAAGGACCGGTGAGGACCTCGAAGGCGGCCGCTTCCGGGACGAAGGCCGTCGCGACCAGGGCCCAGGCGGCCAGCACGCCGGCCACCGCTGCGGCGGCGGCCCGGCGCGAACGGGTGACGGCTGTGTAGAAGACCAGCACGTCCGCCGCGAGGAACAGGGGCCACGTCGTGTCCCCGCACACCCGGGCCACGACCGCCTCGGTCAGCAGCACCGCAAGGACCGGCAACGGCCGGCGACTCGCCCAGCCTGCCGGCCACGCCATCAGCAGAGCCAGCCCCACCAAGGCCCAGCGCCCGATGTGAACGAAGTGACCGGACGACAGGAAGACCGGGTGCGCAGGTTGAGGCATCGCGGTGTACAGGACCAGTGCGAAGGCGGGGACGGCGCACCAGCCAAGTGTCGTCAGCGGGTCCGGCGACAACCGGCGCAGCAGAGCCGCGGGCGTAAGGAGGCGGGATCGCACCCGGCGATGCTATCCACCGACGTCGACGGCGGTATCGGACCGTGGTCTGCATCCCGTGGGCTGACAAGGCGGGAGCCCGCGGACTGATGTGACACCGACCCGGTCACCGACAGCCTGGACGGCGTGATCGAATTCAACCAGCTGACCAAGCGCTACGGCAGCGTACTGGCCGTCGACGGCCTGGACTTCTGCGTCCGGCCCGGGCAGGTGACCGGGTTCCTTGGTCCCAATGGCGCCGGCAAGACCACCACGATGCGCATGCTTCTCGGCCTGAACGCCCCCACCAGTGGCACGGCCACCATCAACGGCCGCCCTTTCCAGGACTTCGATACCGGGCTGTGCCACGTCGGCGCCCTGCTGGACGCGGGCGACGTCCACCGGGGTCGCACCGCGAACGCGCACCTGGCCGCACTGGCTCGCAGCAACGGCCTGCCACGCCGCCGGGTCCAGGAGGTGCTTGAGATGGTAGGTCTGGGCGAGGCGGGCCGCCAGCGGGTCGGCGGGTTCTCGCTCGGCATGCGCCAACGCCTGGGCATCGCCACCGCCCTGCTCGGTGATCCCCCGGTCCTGCTCTTCGACGAACCGATCAACGGCCTGGACCCCGAGGGCATCCGGTGGGCCCGCGAGCTGTTCCGACGCCTGGCCGCCGAGGGACGTACCGTCTTCGTCTCCAGCCACCTGATGAGCGAGATGGAGCACACCGCGGACCACCTCGTCGTCGTCGGCGGTGGCAGGCTGCTCGCCGACGAGCCCCTCGCCGACTTCGCCGCCCGCGCCACGACCACAGGCGCCACCGTGCGAACCCCAGACCCGACTGTGCTGGCCGAGGTGCTGCGCAACGCGGGAGCCTCGGTGCTGTCGCAGGGCGGTGACGTCCTCACTGTCACCGGCCTCACCGCGGCCCGCATCAACGAACTCGCCTTCACCCACCGTGTCCTGGTCCACGAGGTCGCCGCGCACGACGGAACGCTGGAGGACGCCTTCGTGGAACTGACAGCCGCCAGCGTCCAGTACCGCGCCTCAGCCACGCCCGAGAGGAGCACGGACCGATGACCGCTCTCTCGACGCCTCCCGCAACTGCCACCCGACGCGGCCCTGCCGGACCTGCCCGCTGGCGCGATCTGCTCGGCGCCGAGTGGATCAAACTCTGGTCGCTGCGCTCGACCCCCATCGTGCTGGGCGTCCTCCTCGTCTGCTACCTCTACCTGGCCTACCGCGCCGCTCAGCTCGCCCACGACTCCTATCCGACGTGGCCCGCGTTCGCCAAGCTCGACCCCGACCCCGCGCACGACGCCTTCGACTTCCCGAAGTTCCTCCTACTCATGGCAACCGCCGGCACGATCGGCGCGATGAACGTCGCCGGTGAACACGCGAGCGGCCTGATCCGCACCACCCTCATCGCTGTGCCGGCCCGAGGCCGGGTGATGCTCGCCAAGGTCACGGTGGTGAGCGCCGTGCTGGCCGTCCTCGGCCTGCTCATCAGCATCGGGTGCTGGGGCATCACTCTGGCCGTCATCTCGGACCGGATCACCGGCTTCTCCTTCACCACCCCCGGCATCTGGCGTCTCATCGCAGGCACCACGGTCATGGTCCCGGCCTGCGGCCTGATCGGCATGGCCGCCGCCACACTGATCCGCAACACGGCCGGCACCGTCTTCGCCGTCCTCGTCTTCTTCCTCGTCGGTCCACTGGCCGTCAAGGCACCCCTCCCCCTGCTGTCCGACAACCAGCGGGCAGACCTGGGCAACACCCTTCCCGCATACGCCTGGGGCCGCCTGACCATCATGAGCCACGGGCGCCTCGTCGAACACGTCTCCTCCATCCCGGCGGCCTGGATATCGCTCATCGTCTGGGCCGTCGTCTCGGTAGCCACCACCGTGACGGTCCTGCGCCACCGCGACGTGTGACGGCGCCACCGAAGCCGGACGCCAGACCAAGCTCGCCCCCTCCGGGACTGACATATGCGACAAGGAACCCCTGATGGTCACAACCACCAGACCGACAACGGTCGCGGCCGGTGCCGAACTCCGCGGCCGATTTCGCAACCTGCTCGCCGCCGAACGGATCAAACTGTTCTCGCAGCGCTCGACCTACGTCCTGCTGGCACTTGCCCCGGTGATCGCCATCTGCGGTGAGTGGTTCACCTGCTCGGGTGTCCACCTTGTCGGCGCGTCGGCGCACGCCGCTTACGATCCGTTGAGAGGTTCCTTCAACTCCGGCACGTGGGGCTTCCTCATGGTCGGCGCCAGCATGCTCGGTGTCCTGACAATGAGCAGCGAGTACTCCAGCGGACTGATCCGCACGACCTTCCTCGCCGTACCGAGCCGCCTGCGGGTCGTACTCGCCAAGGCGGTCGTCCTCGCGAGCGTCACGTGCGTCGTCGGCCTCATCACCGCGATCGCTTCGTTTCTTACCGCCCAGACGATCCTGTCCGGCGACCAAGTAGACATCTCGATCAGTCAGCCCAGTGTCTTGCAAGGCTTCGTGGCATCCACCGCAATCCTGCCGGTTTGCGCGGTCAGCGGCATGGCCATCGGCACACTCATCCGAACCTCCGTGGCCGCCCTGTTCACAGCCGTCTTGGCCCCGGTCCTGCTGGGCGTCGTACCTTCCGGCAGCAACCACTTGACGGCCGCTCTGGGCAACTCGGCACCCCAGAACGCCTGGAACGCCCTGACCAGCCTCGGCACCGAGTGGGACAGCGTCGGTCCCTTCCCTCCCACGGCACTCCAGTCCTGGATCGCGCTCGCCTCCTGGCCGCTCCTCACCCTTCTCACCGCCCTCGTCCTCGTGCACCGCCGTGACGTCTGACCAGTCCACGCGGCTGCGGCTGGTCGTAACCCGCGGGCCAGTGGGGTGGTGCCGATCAACTGGCTCAGCAGTCCGCACACGGTCCGCAAGACACCCGCTCACGACCGTCGCACCCGTCGCCACCCATCAACAAAAGGCCAGGTCAGCGACGTGCAGGCAGGATCACCGCAGGTCACCTACCCGGTCCGTTACCAGGAGACCGGGAAGGCCTGACCCGCACCCGCACCGGTTGCCAGGGCCTCAACGGACCGCACCCGGCCCGACGGACCGCCGTTCACGGTGGTTCCGGAGGGTTCGGGTGCGGTCCTTTTCCGGGTGTGGGCTGCTTTTCGCGGACGAAGGCCTATGACGCGGCGGCCAGTTCCTTGAGCGGATCGCCGGTCAGCCGGCAGATGCGCCACTCGTCCAGGAACTCCGCGCCGAGCGACCGGTAGAGGCCGATCGCAGGTTCGTTCCAGGCCAGCACCCACCACTCGAAGCGCTCGAAACCGCTGCGCAGGCAGAACGCGGCGAGGGCGGCGAGCAGGGCCCGGCCGTGGCCGCCGCCGCGGGCGTGCGGGCGTACGTAGAGGTCCTCCAGGTGCATGCCCCGGGTTCCGGTCCAGGTCGAGAAGGTGGGGAACCACAGGGCGTAGCCCGCGAGTTCGCCCGTGGTCTCGTCCTCGGCGACCAGCGCGCCGGCCGCCGGGTGCGGGCCGAACAGCGCCGCGCTGAGCTGCTCGTCGGTGGCCCGGGCCTGCTCCTCGGCCCGTTCGTAGGCGGCGAGTTCGCGGATCATGGCGCGGATCTCGGGGACGTCGTTCTCGGTGGCGGCGCGGATCATGCAAGGGATCATCGGTCACCGGGCCGAACCCTGTCCATCCGGTCACCCCGGCCCGCGGCGCGGCACCCTGCGCAGTCGTTCCCGAGCGCAATCCCGATCATGAGGTCCGCCTCGGGCGGGCGGGGCACGAGGAGGGGCCGGCCGGATGTCCGGCCGGCCCCTGTCGGGAGACGGGCGCTACTGCCCGCCGTGGTCGTCCTCGCCCGCCTCCAGCAGGCCGGCCGCCGCACCCACGACCCGCGGGTCCGGGCTGCCGACGACCTCCGCGTCCTTGTCGGCGTAGTCGAAGCGGGCCAGCACGCTGCGCATCGCCTCGACCCGGGCCCGCTTCTTGTCGTTGCTCTTCACCACGGTCCAGGGCGCGTACTCGGTGTCCGTCTCGCGGAACATCGCGACCTTCGCGGCCGTGTAGTCGTCCCAGCGGTCCAGCGAGGCCACGTCCATCGGGCTCAGCTTCCACTGCCGTACCGGGTCGACCTGGCGGATGGTGAAGCGGGTCCGCTGCTCGCCCTGCGAGACCGAGAACCAGAACTTCACCAGGTCCACGCCGTCGTCCACCAGCATCCGCTCGAAGAGCGGGGCCTGGCGCATGAACCGCCGGTACTGGTCGTCCGAGCAGAAGCCCATGACCCGCTCGACGCCGGCCCGGTTGTACCAGGAGCGGTCGAACATGACGATCTCACCGGCGGTCGGCAGGTGTTCGACGTAGCGCTGGAAGTACCACTGACCGCTCTCGCGCTCGGTGGGCTTCTCCAGGGCCACCACACGCGCGCCACGGGGGTTCAGGTGCTCCGTGAAGCGCTTGATGGTGCCGCCCTTGCCGGCCGCGTCCCGGCCCTCGAAGACGATGACTATCCGGCGTCCCGTCTCCTTGACCCAGGTCTGCAGCTTCAGCAGCTCGATCTGCTGGAGCCGCTTGTGCCACTCGTACTCCTTGCGCTCCATGCGCTGCGCGTACGGGTAGTTCTCCCGCCAGGTGTCGATCGGGGATCCGTCCGGGCGGATGAGCACGGGGTCGTCGGGGTCGCTGTAGTCGACCTTCAGATGGGCCAGGTCGGCCAGGTCGGACAGCAGGTCCGGCGTCGTCATCCAGTCCTCCTCAGCGTCTTGGGGTGTCTCAGTGGAACTGCGGCACGATCAGGTAGATGCTGTACGCCACCACTGCCACGCAGGCGAGGAAGCACAGCCCTGCCTGGGCGACGCCTGCGGCGCTGGTGCCGCCCTGCTCCTTGGCTCCCTCGTAGCGGGCGAGCCCGAGGACGCCGAAGGCGAAGACGACCACCACAGCGAATGTAACTCCGATGCTCACCGCGGTGACCTGGCCCAGTGCGGTCCAGTCGATGTTCATGGGAACTCCCTCGGTCAGGCGGCGGTGCCGACGCTGGACGGCGGCGTAGTGCGGATGGCGACCTCGTGGCCGTCGTTGACGTTCTTCGCGTCGATCGGGTTGCGGCGCGACAGCATGACGATGCCGGCCGCGAGCGCGGCGCCGACCAGCGCGACCACGACCGTGCCGACGTTGCCGCCGTGCTTGACCGCGTACGCGGAGATGCCGCCGACCAGCGCGGCACAGGGCAGCGTGATCACCCAGGCGGCCACCATGCGGCCGGCGACGCCCCAGCGGACCTCCGCGAGCCGCCGGCCGATGCCCGCGCCGAGGATGGAGCCGGAGGCGACCTGCGTGGTGGACAGCGCGAAGCCCATGTGGGCGGAGGTCAGGATGACGGCCGTGGAGGCGGTCTCCGCCGCGAAGCCCTGCGGGGACTGGATCTCGGTCAGGCCCTTGCCCATGGTGCGGATGATCCGCCAGCCGCCGATGTAGGTGCCGAGGGCGATGGCGAGACCGGCGCTGAAGATCACCCAGACCGGCGGGCCGGCGTCGCCGGGGAGGGCGCCGACGGAGATCAGGGTCAGGGTGATGATGCCCATGGTCTTCTGGGCGTCGTTGGTGCCGTGGGCGAGCGAGACCAGCGAGGCCGAGCCGATCTGCCCGAGCCTGAAGCCCTTGGTCACCGAGCCCTCGCGGCCGCGCGCGGTGAGCTTGTAGGCGCAGTACGTCGCGATCAGCGCCGCGACACCGGCCACCACCGGCGAGGCGAACGCCGGGATGATGATCTTCTCGACAACCTTGTCGAAGTTGACGGCGCTGGAGCCCGCGCCGACCCACACGGCCCCGATCAGCCCGCCGAACAGCGCGTGCGAGGAACTGGACGGCAGGCCGACCAGCCAGGTCATCAGATTCCACAGGATCGCCCCCACGAGGCCCGCGAAGATCATCGCCGGGGTCACCTTGGCGTCGTTCACAATGCCGCCGGAGATCGTCTTGGCGACCTCCGTGGAGAGGAAGGCTCCGACCAGGTTCAGCACGCCGCTGATCAGAACCGCGGTCTTCGGTTTGAGCGCGCCGGTCGCGATGGACGTGGCCATCGCGTTCGCCGTGTCGTGAAACCCGTTGGTGAAGTCGAACGCAAGTGCAGTGACGATCACGACCGCCACGAGGAACGTGATGTGGTCCATTCCTTTATGCAAACAAGTGCGGGCCAATTGCGCGAGAACCGAAGGCAAACGCACGTCCAAAAACAAGCCCCCGTCGTGTGTGCGATGTGCATGCCATGCTGGGCGGGTGACCCCCCTGGAGGACCTGAGGCGGCTGCGCCGGGCGCGCGACCGCATGGACCGCGAGTACGCGGAGCCGCTCGACATGGCCGAGCTCGCCCGTACCGCCCTGATGTCCCCCGGCCACTTCCAGCGCAGCTTCCGCAAGGCCTTCGGGGAGACGCCGTACAGCTACCTCATGACCCGGCGGGTCGAGCGGGCCAAGGCGCTGCTGCGCCGCGGCGACCTCACGGTGACCGAGGTGTGCATGGCCGTCGGCTGTACGTCGCTGGGGTCCTTCAGTTCGCGGTTCACCGAGCTGGTCGGGGAGACGCCGAGCGCGTACCGGGCGCGGGACCACGAGGAGAGCACGGTCATCCCGTCCTGCGTGGCCCGTACGTTCACCCGGCCGCGCCGCCGGCCGTACTGACGGCACGCGACCGCCCCGCGGACGCCGGACCGCACGCACCGCCGGGCGTTTCCTCCTAGCCTGACCCCATGGACGTAAAACTCGCGCAGTGTTTCATCGCCGTCGACGACCACGACAAGGCGCTGGCCTTCTACCGGGACGTTCTGGGCCTGGAGGTCCACAACGACGTGGAGTTCGAGGGGATGCGGTGGGTGACCGTCGGCTCGCCGCAGCAGCCGGGTGTGGAGATCGTGCTGGAGCCGCCGGGCGCCAACCCGGACGCCTCGCCCGCCGACCGGCAGGCCATGGCCGAACTGCTCGCCAAGGGCATGCTGCGTGGGGTGATCTTCTCCACCACCGACTGCGACGCGCTGTACGAGCGGGTGCGGGAGTACGGCGGTGACGTGATCCAGGAGCCGATGGACCAGCACTGGGGCGTGCGGGACTGCGCGTTCCGGGACCCGGCGGGGAACCTGCTGCGCTTCACGGAGCGCCGGGCGGCCGATTAGCGCACTTACGATCACCGTATGAGCATCCGCTGGACGTACGCCTTCGCCGACCGGCCCGCCGCGCACCTCGCCGCCGCCCAGGCGTTCTGGACCGCCGTCACCGGCACCTTCCTGTCCGCGCCCCGTGGCGAGGACGACGAGTTCGTGACGCTGCTGCCCACCACCGGCGTCGACGCCTGCGTCAAGCTCCAGGGGGTCTGGTCCGGCCCCGGCGGGGCCCACCTGGATCTCTGCGTCGAGGACGTGCCGGGCCTGGTGAAGCGGGCCCGGGAACTCGGCGCCGAGACGGTCGCCGAGCACGACGGGTGGGCCGTGCTGCGGTCGCCCGGCGGGCAGGTGTGGTGCGCGGCGCCGTGGCACGGGGAGTCGGTGCGGCCGCCGGTCGTCGCGGGCAGCAGGCTCGACCAGGTCAGCCTCGACGTCCCGCCGTCCGTGTACGAGACGGAGACCGCGTTCTGGGCGGAGCTGACCGGCTGGGAGCTGCTGACCGGCTCGCTGCCGGAGTTCCGGGTGCTCAGGCCGCCGGCCGGGCTGCCGGTGCGGATCCTGCTCCAGCGGCTGGACGACGAGCGGCCCGCCGCCGCCCACCTCGACCTGGCCTGCGCGGACATCCCCGCGACCCGCGCCCGGCACGAGGAACTCGGCGCCGTGCACGTGGCCGACGGCCGCCACTGGACGGTGATGCGCGACCCGGCGGGCGGCGTCTACTGCCTCACCGGCCGCGACCCGCAGACCGGCGGCCTGCCGAGCCGGGACCAGGTGCCGGGGGCCGGGAACTAGCCGGCCGGGTGCGGGGGCCAGGGCTCCACGTCCACCACGGCCGCGACCGGTATCGGTCCGTACACGTGCGGGAACTCCTCACCGCCCGGCTCCGGCGCCTCCCACTTCACCGGGGCGCCGACCCGGGCCGGGTCCACGACCAGCACCACCAGTTCGTCCGGGCCGTCGTAGGCGCCGTACAGGAAGGCCGCGATGCGCGGGAGCTGGTCGCGGGTGGAGCAGTGGATGAAGCCCTCCTCCTGGAGGGTGCGGCCGCGGGTGGACATCTCGTAGCCGCCCCGGGCGCGGGCCTCGTCCCACAGGGCGCGTTCCGTGATGTGCAGGATGTTCGGGAGTCCGGTCATGCGGACACGCTACGGCGTGGGCCGGCCCGCGGATTCGGGCGGGGAGGGCGCCGGCGGGGGCGCCTTTCGCGAGCGGGACGGTCCCGGGTACTGGGCGCAGTCGGGATTGCGGCAGGGACCGGGTCCCCAGACCGGCACCCAGGCACCCAGCGTCTTGTGCCGCCGCACCACACGCTCGACGGGCTGTCCGCAGGCCGGACAGACCTGGTCCTGGCTGTCCATGCCCCCAGCGTAGGCCGGGCCCGGCAGCCGCGCCCGCCGCGGCGGGAGGCGTCCCGGCGGTCATCGGCGGGCCCCGCACACCGTGGGGATGCGCGGGACCCGTCGGGCCGGAGCCCCCGGTGGACCGTGCGGGGTCAGGAGCCGCACGGTCCGGGGGGCTCCGGGGTCTTCACCTGCTGCGCCGGGTCACGAACTCGGCGAGCGCGAGCAAACCGCCCGCCGCCTCCGGGCCGGGCACGGCGCGGGCGAGTTCCTGCAGCGCCCGGGCCATCCGGTCGGCCGCCTCGGACTGCGCCCAGTCCCGGCCGCCCGCCCGCTCCACGGCCTGGGCGGTCCGCGCGATCTCGTCGGCGTCGGATCGCACGTGCGGCTTGGCGTACAGCTCGGCGAGGTCGGCGGCGGCCGGGGTGCCGGAGGTGAGGGCCGCGACGACCGGCAGGGACTTCTTGCGGGCCGCCAGGTCCGCACCGGCCGGCTTGCCGGTGCGCCCGGGGTCGCCCCATATCCCGATGACGTCGTCGATCAGCTGGAAGGCGAGCCCGGCCTGGCGGCCGAAGCCGTCGAGCGCCGCCACCTCCGCCGCTCCCGCCCCCGCGTACAGCGCTCCCAGGGCGCAGGCGCAGCCGAGCAGCGCCCCGGTCTTGGCCTCGGCCATGGCGAGCACCTCGTCGAGGGTGACCTCGTCGGGCGCCCGGTCCTCCATGGCCGTGTCCGCGTGTTGTCCCGCGCACAGTTCGAGGACGCAGTCCGCGAGCCGGACGGCGGCGGCCGCGGCCGCCGGGTGCGGGTCCTCGGCGAGCAGCCTGAGGGCCAGCGCCTGGAGGGCGTCGCCGGCGAGGATCGCGTCCGCGTCGCCGAACACGGTCCACGCGGTGGGCCGGTGCCTGCGGGAGGTGTCCCGGTCCATGACGTCGTCGTGCAGCAGGGTGAAGTTGTGCACCAGCTCCACGGCGGCCGCGGCCCGTACGGCGGCCGCGCGGGCCGCCGGGCCGCCGAGCGCGTCGGCGGCGGCGAGGACCAGCGCTGGCCGGATGGCCTTGCCCGCGTCTCCGTCCGCCGGGGTGCCGTCCGCGTGCTCCCAGCCGAAGTGGTAGCGCGCGACGCGCCGCATCGAACCGGGCAACGATGCCACGGCGGTGCGCAGTTCGGGGTCGACGGACGCCCGGACCCGCTCCAGGATCACCGCCGCCGCGGCCCCGTCGAGCGGCTCCGGCCTCCCCTGCGGCGGCTGCGTGGCACGCTGCTGCCGTTCCGTCACGAACTCGGCCATGGCCTCCCCCTCGCGGAGCACGCGGACGGTGGCGTCTCCGCCCCGCCTCGGCACGTACCCCGAGGGTGTACCCGCCCCGGAGGGCGGGGACACGGCCACCAAGTGCGGAAACGTCACCTCCAGCGGCCGATCTCGACGTTCTCCAGCACACCGAGGGCGTCCGGGACCAGTACGGCGGCCGAGTAGTAGGCCGTGACCAGGTAACTGATGATCGCCTGCTCGTTGATGCCCATGAAGCGGACCGAGAGGCTCGGCTCGATCTCGTCGGGGATCCCGGCCTGCCGCAGTCCGATGACGCCCTGGTTGTCCTCGCCGGTACGCATGGCGATGATCGAGGTGGTCCGGGCCTCCGTGACCGGGATCTTGTTGCAGGGGTAGATCGGGACCCCGCGCCAGGTCGGGATGCGGTTGCCGCCGATCTCGACGGTCTCCGGGACCAGTCCGCGCTTGTTGAGCTCACGGCCGAAGGCGGCGATCGCGCGCGGGTGGGCGAGGAAGAGCTTGGTGCCGCGCCGGCGGCTGAGCAGCTCGTCCATGTCGTCCGGGCTGGGCACGCCGTCGTGCGGCTGCAGCCGCTGGTCGTACTGGCAGTTGCTGAGCAGGCCGAACTCCCGGTTGTTGATGAGCTCGTGCTCCTGGCGCTCCTTCAACGCCTCGACGGTGAGCCGCAACTGGTGCTCGGTCTGGTTCATCGGCTGGTTGTAGAGGTCGGCCACGCGGGTGTGGATGCGCAGCACGGTCTGGGCGATGCTCAGCTCGTACTCACGCGGCCGGGCCTCGTAGTCGACGAAGGTGTGCGGGATGTCGGGCTCGCCGCTGTGGCCGGCCGCGAGGGCGACCTCCTTCTCGCCGTACTTGTTGGTGCGCTGCTCGGGGATCGCGCGCAGCTGCTGAAGGTGCTCGCGCAGCGAGTCGGCCCGCTCGGCGACCTGCTCGAAGTCCTGCCGGGACAGGGTCAGCACGGTGCAGGCCGTGTCTGCCCGGGCCGTGTACTCCCAGATGGCGTCCGGATCGATCAGGCCCTGCTCGCCGAAGTAGGCGCCGTCGCCGAGGACGCCGAGCACCGCGTCGTCGCCGTAGGGGCCGGTGCCGACCTTCTCGACGCGTCCGTGGGCCAGCAGGTGGACCTCGTCCGCCCCGTTGCCGAACGAGGCGATGACCTCGCCCGGGGCGAAGTCGCGCTGCCGGCAGCGCTGGGCCAGCTCGGCCAGCACCTCCTCGTCGTCGTACGACCGCAGGATGGGCAGCTCGCCCAGCTCCGCGGGGATGACCTCGACACGGTCGCCGGTCTTCAGGAACGTGATGCGGCCGTCGCCGACCGTGTAGGTGAGCCGTCGGTTCACCCGGTACGTCCCGCCCTGGACGTCGACCCAGGGCAGTGTGCGCAGCAGCCAGCGGGAGCTGATCTCCTGCATCTGGGGCGCGGACTTGGTAGTGGTGGCCAGGTTCCGCGCTGCCGCCGTGTCCAGAGACTGCTGCGGCTTGCCCTGATCCGTGCGGACCTCTTCGCCTACCGACATAAGGAAATGCCCTCCCATACCTGCGTGGGCGCCGAACTGCCCACGCATCGGTCTCACGGGCCACCCTGTCATCACGGAGCGTGCCGGGACCATTACCCGAAAGAGCGGGAATAGATCATCGCACTACTGGGCATGCCGACATATCACCTCATCCCCCACCCCTCGACATGCCGACTTGTCCCGATTGACTCGCACAGGATCCGAACAGCTCGAACGAGGCTGGCCCGGTAAGCCCGACTTCTGTAGAAAGCCCAGAAGATCTGGAAGGTCCGAAGAGTTCAGATGCGAAGGAGGCGGTCATGGCCCCACCCATGTCCGCGGACGCTTTCCTCGACGCGCTGCGGGACGAGGGCGTCACGGTCGTCGAGGTCGGCGACTGGAGGGACCACAACCGGAACCACAAGGGCCCCTGGGGCCCCGTCCACGGCGTGATGATCCACCACACGGTGACCCAGGGCGCCGGGACCACGGTCCGGATCTGCCGCGACGGCCACCCCGGCCTCCCCGGACCGCTGTGCCACGGCGTCATCACCAAGGACGGCAGGGTCCACCTGGTCGGTCACGGCCGCGCCAACCACGCGGGCCTGGGCGACGACGACGTGCTGCGCGCGGTGATCGCCGAGAAGGCCCTGCCCCCCGACAACGAGGCGAACACCGACGGCAACCGGCACTTCTACGGCTTCGAGTGCGAGAACCTGGGCGACGGCGCGGACCCCTGGCCCGAGGCCCAGCTGGACGCGATCGAGAGGGTGGCCGCGGCGGTGTGCCGGCGGCACGGCTGGTCGGAGCGGTCGGTGATCGGGCACCTGGAGTGGCAGCCGGGAAAGGTGGACCCGCGCGGCTTCTCGATGGCCTGGCTGCGCGACCGTGTCGGGGAGCGGCTGAAGTGAGCCCGCACCGGTGCCCCCGGGCGACAATGACGACGTGACCAGCGCCGACATACTCGCCCCCCGGCTTCCCTCGCCGCTCGAGGAGGTGGCCGACGACCGTTTCGCCCGGCACGGCGTCCGTCTCCTCCTCAAGCGGGACGACCTGATCCACCCGGAGCTGATCGGCAACAAGTGGCGCAAGCTGGTCCCGAACATCGAGGCGGCGGCCGGCCGGCCGGTCCTCACCTTCGGTGGCGCGTACTCCAACCACCTGCGCGCGACGGCCGCCGCGGGCCGCCTGCTGGGCTTTCCGACGGTGGGGGTGGTGCGGGGCGAGGAGCTGGCCGCCCGGCCGCTGAACCCGTCGCTCGAGCGGTGCGCGGCCGACGGGATGCGGCTGCACTTCGTCGACAGGTCGATGTACCGGCGCAAGGCCGAGCCCGAGGTGCTGGCCGGCCTGCTGCGGGCCGCGGCGGCCGAGGACGCCTACGTGGTGCCGGAGGGCGGCAGCAACGCGGCCGCGGTACGCGGCTGCCGGGCCCTCGGCGCGGAGCTGCGCGGACGGGCCGACGTGGTGGCGATCGCCTGCGGCACCGGGGGCACGCTGGCCGGACTGGCCGCCGGACTGGGTCCGGCGCAGCGGGCGCTGGGGGTTCCGGTGCTGCGGGGCGGGTTCCTGGCGGGCGAGATACGGCGCCTGCAGGCGGAGGCGTTCGGGGGGCGGCGCGGGCAGTGGTCGCTCGACGAGCGGTTCCACTTCGGCGGGTACGGGCGTACGACACCCGAACTCGACTCCTTCGCGGACGACTTCGAGGAGCGGCACGGCGTGCGGGTGGAGCGGCTGTATGTCGCCAAGTTGCTGTACGGACTTGTCGAGCTGGCGCGGGAGGGCGGCCTGGGGCGGGACGTGTCCGTGGCGGCGGTGCTGACGGCCTGACCGGCGGGCGGGCGCGCGGACCGCGTCCCGGTAGCCCCTGCGGTTTCCGCTGCTCACCCGGCCTCCCGGTACGCCGCCGCCTCCTCCAGGTCCAGCCGGCGCAGCAGGGTGCGCAGCATCTCGTCGTCGATGTAGCGGTGGTCGCGGAGCCGGACGAAGACCGTGCGCTCGGCGCTGATCATCTCGCGGGAGAGCCGGCGGTAGGTGTCGTCGACCGACTCGCCGGTGACCGGGTTGGTCTGGCCCAGGCGCTCCCAGACGGCGTTGCGGCGGCGCTCCAGGACCGTGCGCAGGCGGTCGGCGAGCGGTGGCGGGAGATCGTTGCGGTCGTCCGAGAGGAGTTCGTCGAGGCGGGCCTCGGCCGCACGGGAGGCCTGGGCCTGGGCGTTCGCCTCGGCGAGGGTCTCGGCCTGGGAGTCGCGGGGCGGGAACTTCATCAGACGGATCAGCGGGGCCAGGGTGAGGCCCTGCACCACGAGGGTGCCGATGACCGTCGTGAAGGTCAGGAACAGGATCAGGTTGCGCTGCGGAAAGGCGGCGCCGCCGTGCACGGTGAGCGGGATCGAGAAGGCGACGGCCAGCGAGACCACGCCCCGCATGGCCGCCCAGCCGGCGACCGCCGGGCTGCGCCAGGTGGGGTTGTCCTCCCGCTCACGGATCCGCCGGGACAGGATCCGTGGCAGGAAGGCCGCCGGGTACATCCACACGAACCGGGCCGCCACCACGACCACGAAGACAGCGAACGCGTACCAGGCGGCGTCGATGCCCTCGTACGCGCCGAGGCCCTTGAGGACGACCGGCAGCTGCAGTCCGATCAGCGCGAAGACCGCCGACTCCAGCACGAACGCCACCATCCGCCAGACGGCCTCCTCCTGGAGGCGGGTGGCGAAGTCGACCTCCCAGGCACGGTGGCCGAGGTAGAGGGCGACCACGACGACCGCCAGCACGCCGGAGGCGTGGAACTGCTCGGCGACGCTGTAGGCGACGAACGGGATCAGCAGCGACAGCGTGTTCTGGAGCAGCGGCTCCTTGAGATGCAGGCGCAGCCAGTGGATCGGCACCATCAGCACCACGCCGACGAGCACACCGCCGACGGCGGCCAGCAGGAACTCCCCGATGCCGGCGGCCCAGGAGGCGCCCTCGCCGACGGCGGCCGCGACGGCCACCCGGTACGCGGTGATCGCCGTGGCGTCGTTCAGCAGGGACTCGCCCTGCAGGATCGTGGTGAGCCGGGACGGCAGGCCGACCCGGCGGGCGATCGCGGCGGCCGCGACCGCGTCCGTGGGCGCCACGACCGCGCCCAGCGCGAGCGCCGCGGGCAGCGGCAGCCCGGGCACGATCAGATAGGCGGCCCAGCCGACGACGAAGGTCGCGAAGAGCACGTACCCGACCGAGAGCAGCGCCACCGGCCGCATGTTCGCCCGCAGGTCGAGGTACGAGCTCTCGGTGCCCTCCTTGTACAGCAGCGGGGGCAGCACCAGCGGCAGCACGATCTCCGGGTCGAGGGTGTAGTCGGGGACCCCGGGCACGTACGACACGAGCAGGCCGACCGCGACCAGCAGCAGGGGCGCGGGCACAGGGGTGCGCCGGGCCGCTCCGGCGATCGCGGCGCTCCCCGCCACCAGCAACAGCAGTGGCATCACGTCCATGGTCCTCGCCCGCCCTCTTTTTCCGCGCGGCCACCCGCACACCCGTCGTAATCTGGCAATCATGAAACAGTGCACGCACCGCGACGCGCTGCCGCTCCCGGAACCCGAGCCGCAGAACGAGACCTGCCCGGAGTGTCTCGCCAAGGGCTGGCACCCGGTGCAGCTGCGGCTCTGTCTGACCTGCGGCCACGTCGCCTGCTGCGACTCGTCGCCCGGAAGACACGCGACAGGCCACCACGAATCGTCCGGTCACCCGATAATGCGGACGTTCGAGCCCGGCGAGGACTGGCGCTGGTGCTTCGTCG
This sequence comes from Streptomyces sp. NPDC104761, assembly GCF_055583445.1. Classification (NCBI taxonomy): domain Bacteria; kingdom Bacillati; phylum Actinomycetota; class Actinomycetes; order Kitasatosporales; family Streptomycetaceae; genus Streptomyces; species Streptomyces sp. NPDC104761. The sequence goes on from NZ_JBVJNZ010000006.1 coordinate 211,392, forward strand.
ACCACGTCCTCGTGTGACACTGCACTACGGCTGCTGAAGACGACAGCGGCGACGGTTCGACGGTTCGGCGCCGGGGTACGTCAACCCGGCGCGCGCTCTTCCCAATTGGGCAAGGCAGACCTCTAGACACGGAGCGTATCCACAGGTTTACTGTGAGTGACGCCAGGGGGTCGGGGTCCCGGGGACAGAGAAGTTCGGAGCGCGGTAGCGTCACCGCTGAACCACGTAGTGCGTTACCCCGGGGGGCGACCCTCGGCCCCGAAAAGCTTGTACCACCATGGAGGTGAGGGTGTCCCAGATCGCAGGCGAGCCCGCGACCCAGGACTTCGTGGAAGTCCGGCTGCCGGCTGCGGGTGCCTACCTGTCGGTGCTGCGCACGGCCACGGCCGGTCTCGCCGCCCGCTTGGACTTCACCCTGGACGAGATCGAGGATCTGCGCATCGCGGTCGACGAGGCCTGCGCGATCCTGCTCCAGCAGGCCGTTCCCGGCTCGGTGCTCAGCTGTGTCTTCCGCCTCGTCGACGACTCGCTGGAGGTCACGGTCTCCGCTCCGACCACGGACGGCCACGCCCCCTCGCGCGACACTTTCGCCTGGACCGTGCTCTCGGCCCTGGCGGGCAAGGTCTCGTCGGCCGTCGACGAGGACAAGACCGTGTCGATCAGCCTCTACAAACAGCGCGGCGCGGGACCCGGGCCGGCGTGAGGAACGGGGACGGGCCGGTGCGGGACGAAGAGCGCGGCACACGGGAGCTGCCGGCCGGGGGCGAAGGCCCCGGGGCCGGCTCCCGCCGCATGGCTGACGGCATCGACGGCATCCCGGAGCAGGCCAGGCCGCACCCGGAGGACTCCTCCGCGCGGGCCGGTCTGGAGGGTGCCGTGCAGAGCGCGCCCCCGGAAGGGCGGAGCGGGGTCGCGGCCCCGCACCGAGCCGGGGCGAAGGCTCGCGGAAGGGCGACGGGCGGGACGATGAGCGAGCACGAGCGATACGCCGAGGACGAGGCGCTGGCCGCGGAGGTGGTGCAGGCGACCCAGCACGAACCTCAGGAGCGCGCCGAACCTCAGGACCGCAGCGGCGCGCGCGCCCTGTTCGTCGAGCTGCGCGGGCTGAAGGAGGGCAGCGCCGAGTACGCGGAGCTGCGCAATCGGCTGGTCCGCATGCATCTGCCGCTCGTGGAGCACCTCGCTCGCCGGTTCCGGAACCGCGGCGAGCCGCTGGACGACCTCACCCAGGTCGCCACCATCGGCCTGATCAAGTCGGTCGACCGGTTCGACCCGGACCGGGGCGTGGAGTTCTCGACGTACGCCACTCCGACCGTGGTCGGCGAGATCAAGCGCCACTTCCGCGACAAGGGCTGGGCCGTCCGCGTTCCACGCCGTCTGCAGGAGCTGCGCCTCGCGCTCACCACCGCCACGGCGGAGCTGTCCCAGCAGCACGGCCGCTCCCCCACGGTGCACGAGCTGGCCGAGAAGCTCGCGATCTCGGAGGAGGAGGTCCTGGAGGGCCTGGAGTCGGCCAACGCCTACTCCACGCTGTCCCTGGACGTCCCCGACACCGACGACGAGTCGCCCGCGGTCGCCGACACCCTGGGCGCGGAGGACGAGGCCCTGGAGGGCGTCGAGTACCGCGAGTCCCTCAAGCCCCTCCTGGAAGACCTCCCGCCCCGCGAGAAGCGCATCCTTCTCCTGCGCTTCTTCGGCAACATGACCCAGTCCCAGATCGCCCAGGAGGTCGGCATCAGCCAGATGCACGTCTCACGCCTGCTGGCGAGGACCCTGGCCCAGCTGCGGGAGAAGCTCCTGGTGGAGGAGTAGAGCGCCCCGCAGGTCAGCTACTACGCCCGGGTCCCTTGATCCCGAGGGCCTGGGTGGTGGCGGAGTTCACCAGCAACACCAGCGAGGCGATCGCCACCACCGCGAGCACGATCCCCACCGGAATCGCCACGCTGTCGGCCTGCAGCAGGCTGTACGCCACCGGCAGCGCCATGATCTGCGTGATCACCGCCGGGCCCCGGCTCCAGCTCTTGCGCAGCAGCAGACCCCGTGCGGCGAGCAGCGGCAGCAGCGCCAGCACGATGACGGTGATTCCTCCCGTGATCGCCTGTCCCCTGTCGTCCGGATCCCCGGTTACCCCGAGCACGGCCAGCCACACCCCGCCGGCCAGCAGGGCGAGCCCTTCCAGCCCGACCAGCCCGGCGGCGTACGTCAGCCGCCGCGGACGGGACTCCTCGATTCCGCCGGTCTTCTCAGCCGCAGGTGCTTCACTCACCCCAGAAGGGTAGCCCGCGGCCGCCACCCGTAAGTGTTGAGGCTCACGCCCCTCTCTCTTACCGGATCCCTAACTCGGTCTGGGATCGGTACTTTCCAGTAGGTACGCTGCAATCCATGCGTGCACTTCTCGTGGTCAATCCGGCGGCAACCACCACAAGCGCACGTAGGCGCGATGTCCTCATCCACGCGCTCGCGAGCGAAGTGAAGCTGGAGGCGGTCACCACCGAGTACCGCGGCCACGCCCGTGACCTGGCACGGCTCGCGGCGGAGAGCGAGGACATCGATCTCGTCGTGGCGCTCGGCGGCGACGGCACGGTCAACGAGGTGGTCAACGGACTCCTCCACAACGGACCCGACCCGGACCGGCTGCCCGGCCTCGCCGTGGTCCCCGGCGGTTCCACCAACGTCTTCGCCCGCGCCCTGGGTCTGCCCAACGACCCGGTCGAGGCCACCGGCGACCTGCTGGACGCGCTGCGCGAGAAACGCGAGCGCTTCGTCGGCCTCGGCCTGACCGCCGGCACGCCCGGCACCGAGGACGAGGCGGTCCCGGCCCGCTGGTTCACCTTCAACGCGGGGCTCGGCTTCGATGCGGGCGTCGTCGGCCGGGTCGAGCAGCAGCGCGAACTCGGTAAGAAATCCACACACGCGCTGTACGTGCGGCAGGTCGTCCGGCAGTTCCTCGGCGAGCAGCACCGCCGGCACGGGCCGATCACACTGGAGCGGGCGGGCGCCGACCCGGTCACGGATCTTGTCGTGGCGATAGTCTGCAACACCTCGCCCTGGACGTATCTCGGCAATCGTCCGATGTACACGTCGCCTAAGGCCTCGTTCGATAAGGGCATCGACGTACTCGGTCTCAGCCGCCTGTCGACGGCCGCGGCTGCCCGGTATGGCACGCAGTTGCTCACTTCGTCCCCCGAGAAGGGACCCCACGGCAAGCACGCGGTGTCGCTGCACGATCTGGACCAGTTCACCTTGCATTCGAAGGTCCCACTCCCCCTCCAGATGGACGGCGACCACCTGGGACTGCGTACGAGCGTGACGTTCACAGGCGTACGCCGCGCACTGCGTGTGATTGTGTGAGCGGAACGGGCCAAAGTCCTTTCACTCGAACGTTTAGGCCAGGATCCACCCCATGGAAGTACGGCTGTGACCCAGTCGACACCGAGGAATCAAAAAAAACTTTCCGGAAGGGGTTGTATCCGTCGCTGAGGTTTGCGAGTCTCTACGTGGCGGTCGGGACAGCCCGCAACACCGGCGTCCGCTGATCACCGGAATCCCCCTTCAACTCACAGGACCCCTGCCAGGGAACCTGGCGGTCGGCCCTTCACTTGTTGAGGGATTCGTGAAAGCGTTCACATTCACAAGCAACGTGCATGTAATACCAAGGAGAGGTAGCAGCCATGGACTGGCGTCACAACGCCGTTTGCCGCGAGGAAGACCCCGAGCTCTTCTTCCCCATCGGCAACACCGGTCCTGCGCTGCTGCAGATCGAGGAAGCCAAGGCCGTCTGCCGGCGCTGCCCCGTTATGGATCAGTGTCTGCAGTGGGCGCTCGAGTCCGGTCAGGACTCCGGCGTCTGGGGTGGTCTCAGCGAGGACGAGCGTCGCGCGATGAAGCGCCGTGCCGCCCGCAACCGGGCCCGTCAGGCCACCGCCTGACAGTCCCACCCCTGATGACAGCCTGAGCTTGGCGGCGCGTACAGCGAGTACGCATCTCCCGCCCCCGAGCCGCAGCGCGCAGTACCCCCCGATGCGCTTAGCAGTAAGAGCAGCAACGAGCGAGCAGCCCCGGACCCACCAGGTCCGGGGCTCTTTGCTGTCCCGGAGCTGCGCCAGGAGGCTCACTTCTGCGGGCGCACCGGCACGTCCAGGATCACCCGGGTCCCGCGCTCGGGCGCCGGCACCATGTCGAACGTGCCACCCAACTCGCCCTCCACCAGCGTCCGTACGATCTGCAGGCCGAGGTTGCCTGAGCGGTGCGGGTCGAAGCCCTCGGGCAGGCCGACGCCGTCGTCCTGGACGGTGACGAGGAGCCGGGCCTCCTTGGTGGTGCCGCCGCGGACCGCCGAGACCTCGACGGTGCCGGTGTCGCCCTCGCGGAAGCCGTGTTCGAGGGCGTTCTGCAGGACTTCGGTGAGCACCATCGACAGCGGGGTGGCGACCTCGGCGTCGAGTATCCCGAAGCGGCCGGTGCGCCGGCCGGTGACCTTGCCCGGCGAGATCTCGGCGACCATCGCGAGCACCCGGTCCGCGATCTCGTCGAACTCGACGCGTTCGTCCAGGTTCTGGGACAGCGTCTCATGCACGATGGCGATCGAGCCGACCCGCCGTACGGCCTCCTCCAGGGCCTCCCGGCCGCGTTCCGAGTCGATGCGCCGGGCCTGCAGGCGCAGCAGTGCGGCGACCGTCTGGAGGTTGTTCTTCACCCGGTGGTGGATCTCCCGGATGGTCGCGTCCTTGGTGATCAACTCACGCTCGCGGCGCCGCAGTTCGGTGACGTCCCGGAGCAGCACCAGGGAACCGATGCGGGTGCCCTTGGGCTTGAGCGGGATCGCCCGGAACTGGATGACGCCGTCCTCGGACTCGATCTCGAACTCGCGCGGCGCCCAGCCGCTGGCGAGTTTGGCGAGCGCCTCGTCCACCGGCCCCTTGGTCGGGGCGAGTTCGGCCGTGGTCTGGCCCAGGTGGTGGCCGAGCAGGTCGGCGGCGAGGCCGAGGCGGTGGTAGGCGGAGAGGGCGTTCGGTGAGGCGTACTGGACGATGCCGTCGCCGTCCACCCGGATCAGGCCGTCGCCGACGCGTGGCGAGGCGTCCATGTCGACCTGCTGGTTCGGGAAGGGAAACGATCCGGCAGCGATCATCTGCGCCAGGTCGGAAGCGCTCTGGAGGTAGGTGAGCTCCAGGCGGCTCGGGGTGCGCACGGTCAGCAGGTTGGTGTTGCGGGCGATGACCCCGAGCACCCGGCCCTCGCGCCGTACCGGGATGGACTCGACCCGTACGGGGACCTCTTCGCGCCACTCCGGGTCGCCCTCGCGGACGATCCGGCCCTCGTCCAGGGCGATGTCCAGCATGGGCCGCCGTCCGCGGGGGACCAGGTGGCCGACCATGTCGTCCTGGTAGGAGGTGGGGCCGGTGTTGGGGCGCATCTGCGCCACCGAGACGTACCGGGTGCCGTCCCGGGTGGGGACCCACAGAACCAGGTCGGCGAAGGAGAGGTCGGAGAGCAGCTGCCACTCCGAGACCAGCAGATGGAGCCACTCGAGGTCGGAGTCGTCGAGGGCGGTGTGCTGGCGGACCAGTTCGTTCATGGAGGGCACGTCTGTGAGCGTACCTGGGGGTATGTGGATGGCCGAAAATCGGCGAGTACGGCGGGAAGGCGAGGCCCGGAGACACCCGCGGGCCGCGGCGCCTGGGAGGGACCCTCAACCCTCCCGGCACCGCAGCCCGGAGCAGCAACGGCCGTGGGGTGTGCGGTCCCGGTCGGCCGAAGGTGAGGAGCCGGGGCAGTCAGGGCAGAGAGCTCCGGTTCCTCGGTCCGCCTTCCTGTGCGGGGAAGACGGAAGAGTGTGACTGTGCCGTACGGCTGATGCCGTACTCGTTCAGCCCCCGTACGCAATTGTGGACTAGACCACGGTGTGTGTCCATGCGTTGGAGACTGTTCACAGTTGGTGCGATCGCAGCGTAGCCCGCCGGGAGCGGCCGTGGGGGCGGATGTCCGTGGCAATTTTCGGCGGCCCGGGCGAGACACGGCCGCTCGTTGCGGAAATTTTCCTCAATTCACCCCATCTGACGTATTCACGTAACCTCGCACTTGTCCGCTTTCCCTGTGCCCGGCCTCCGGCGACAGGGGTCGGTTCTGTTAGATTGGTCCCATCAGATTGGTCTAAACCACATAGACCTTCCAGACCCCTCCAGCCCTCTTCAGAACGGCAGGCCCAGCGTGGAAGTTGTCATCGTTCCGGACGCCGCCGCGGGTGGCGAGCTGATCGCCGAGGCCATGGCTCAACTGCTCCGGCACAAGCCGGCCGCGCTGCTCGGGGTGGCCACGGGCTCGACCCCGCTGCCGATCTACCAGGCGCTCACCGCAAAGGTCCGCGCCGGTGCGGTGGACGCCTCACGGGCGCGCATAGCCCAGCTCGACGAGTACGTGGGGCTGCCGGCCGACCACCCGGAGTCCTACCGGTCGGTGCTGCGGCGCGAGGTGCTGGAGCCGCTCGGGATCGGTATGGACGCGTTCCTCGGCCCCGACGGGGCGGCCGAGGACGTGCAGGCCGCCTGCGAGGCGTACGACGCGGAGCTGGCGAGGGCGGGCGGCGTGGACCTGCAGCTGCTCGGGATCGGGACCGACGGGCACATCGGGTTCAACGAGCCCTGCTCGTCGCTGGCCTCGCGCACCCGGATCAAGACGCTGACCGAGCAGACGCGCGTCGACAACGCGCGGTTCTTCGACGGGGACATCACGCAGGTGCCGCACCACGTCATCACCCAGGGGATCGGGACGATCCTGGAGGCACGGCACCTGGTGCTGCTGGCCACGGGCGAGGGCAAGGCCGACGCGGTCGCGGCGACGGTGGAGGGACCGGTCGCCGCGGTGTGCCCGGCGTCGGCGCTGCAGCTCCACCGGCACGCCACGGTGGTGGTCGACGAGGCCGCCGCGTCGAAGCTGAAGTTCGCGGACTACTTCCGGTACACCTTTGCCAACAAGCCCGAGTGGCAGGGGATTTGACGGTTCCGTTCCGTCTGCCGGGTTCGTGCGATGCGGACTGACGGGGGGTGGGGGGTTGCTCGCGCAGTTCCTCCCCCAGCCTTCGGCCGGGGGTACCCCCAGCGCCCCTTACGGGGCGCTACGTTGCCCGGTATGACTGTGCTGGGAACCGACGTCTGGCCGCCTGCCCCGATCAGGACCGAACGCCTCGTGCTCCGTGAGGCCGAGGCACGGGACCGGGCCGCGGTCATCGAGATCAACACCTCGCCGGAAGTGGGCGCCTACGTCGGTGGGCCCCGGCCCCGTGCCGAGCTCGAACGCGTGCTGCCCGAGGTCCCCGGTCGGCGCCCCGGGTACTTCGTGGTCGAGCTCGACGGAGCGGCGATCGGCACCGTCGAGCTCAACGCGCAGAGTCCCGACGCACCTGCCGAACGCCTGGCGGCCGGGGACACCCACCTCGGCTACCTGTTCCTGCCGGAGGCCTGGGGGCACGGATACGCCCGCGAAGCGTGCGCGGCGGCGCTCGACTGGTTCTCCGGCGCGCGTCCCGGTGAGCCGGTGGTGCTCTACACCCAGACCGCCAACGTCCGCTCGATGCGTCTCGCGGCCAGGCTCGGGTTCACCGAGGTCCAGAGGTTCGAGGAGTACGGCGCCGAGCAGTGGTTCGGGGGGGGGGCGCCCGGCCCGGTGGGGCACCCCCCAAAAGGCTTTCTTCGCCTTCCCCCCCCCCCGCTCCCCCCCCCCCCCCCCCCTCCCCAACCACAGCCGCC